>PMBV01000444.1 GCA_003153055.1 Myxococcales bacterium | reverse complement strand
TCAGCACTACGCACCAGCGCGGTACCCTGCGGGTTGACGGAGACGAACTGGTCGCCGGACTGGTCACCGGACTGATTGACGCTACTTCGTCTCGCCGGTGACAGGTTGATCGACGATGCCGAAGCGCGCCTCGAGCGCCCGCTCGAGGTAGAGCGCTTGAGCCTTCTCCTCGAGGCCGGTGAGGAGCTTCTGCCGCTTCCCGCTCCGCAGCACCGCTGACAGCCCCCAGGTGACCGTCGTCCCGTTCTTCCCCCGCGAGACATTCTCCTCGACGTACAGCTGAGCCACGTCCTCGCGCAGGAGCAGGGCCCCCTTCCAGGGGATCGGACCGTGGACGATGGAGAGTTCGCGCGGTCGGGCCTCGACCACGGTGCGGTTGAGCAGCGTCGCCAGCGTGACGTAGCTGATGGTCACCCCTGCCGCGACATGAAGGAGCGGGAACAGCGCCATCACCGTCGAGCCCGACGCGAAGGCCCCCGCGTACCAGACCACGAGGAAGCCGTCCCAGAAGACGCAGAAGCCGACGAGGAAGAGCGCCGACGGTCGGAACCAGCGCCACTGGATGCGCAGGGCGCCCGGCTCCTCGCTGACGAGGAAGCGCTCGGGCAGCGGGACGAGCTCGCCTCTCGACGGTGGCACGGCGACGCTGGCCCTTCCTCTGAGCTCGGTGACGGTCGTGCAGTGGGGGCACGTGGCGACGCCGAGCGAGCGGTCGACGTCCTGCGCGCCGATCGGCCCTCCACAGGTCGAGCACCTCCAGGCCTCCGCATGTACTCCGGGCTTCATGTTGCCTCCCCCGCAACAATGACCGCCGCGGGGGTTCGAGGCCAGAACGAAGGGGACAGCGGCCGCCGTCAGGTGAAGAGGTCTCTGCGCGCCGACTCGGCTACCGCGACCACCGCCGGGTGTCGCAACCGCCGCTCGACCGAGATGGCGTAGAACGACTGGACCAGATCCGGTGCCTCGCCCAGCACCACCACGTCGAGTTCGCGGACGATGGCCGCCTCGATCGCAGATGGCGCCGTGAAGATGCCCCGGCCGCGCGCGCCGAAGACCTTCATCAGCGCGCTGTCGTCGAACTCGCCCACCACCTTGGGGTGCAGCTCGTGGTTCTGGAACCACTGATCCAGCTCGGTCCGCAGCGCGGTGCCCGGGCTCGACACCAGCATCGGCGCTCCATCGAGCGACTCGGGAAAGCGCTTGGCCAGCGCGGCCTGGTCCTTGTGGGCGAAGAAGGTCGTTCCGCTCGAGCCCAGCTTGTGGCTGAACGCGCGCACCTTGATGTCCGCCGGCGCGGGTTGATCCGACAGCACCACGTCGAGCTCGTGGAGCGCGAGCCGGGCGAGCAGCTGCCCCAGCGCCCCCTCGTGACACTCGAGCTGGAGCTCCGGCACCGCGTCGAACGCCGGTTCGAGGAGCAGTTCGGCCACCATCTTGGGAATGACGTCGGCCACCCCCACCGAGAAGCGCACTTGCTGCCCGGTCGGCCCCCTCGTGAGCGCCTCTTGCATCTCGCGGCCGAGCCGGAAGATGTCGTCGGCGTAGCGGAAGGCGGTCCGCCCGATGTCGGTGAGCACGAGCCTCCGCCCCTGTCGCTGGAAGAGGTGCTGGCCGAGCGCGTCCTCGAGCGTCTTGATCTGCGTGCTGATGGTCGGCTGTGAGAGATGCAGCTCCTTGCTCGCCAAGGCGATGGTGCCGGTGCGAGCGACCGTCCAGAAATACAAGAGGTGATGGTAGTTCAGCCACGCCATGGGGCCACTTCGTCTCGAGTGTGTGCTTTTACATCTCGACGAGGGCTCGAAAACGCAAGCAGAACGGCTAGCCCGGCTCGAAGGTTCCCCCTGACACGTGGAGCCAGCGAGTGTCCTCTCTGGCGGCCCTGGACACCAGCGCGCGATCCGTCGTGGTGAGGATTGTCTGGGCCCCGGACTCGGCCAGGTACCCCATGAGGTAGGCGTTGCGCTCCGGGTCGAGCTCGCTGGACACGTCGTCGAGCAGCAAGAGCGGCAGAAAGCCGTTCCAGCTCGCGAGGTTCTCGATCTCCGCCACCTTCCAGGCCAGCACCAGCGCCCGAGACTGGCCCTGAGACGCGTAGTGCCGGGCGGCGTGCGGGCCCAGCGTCACCTCGAGATCGTCGGCGTGCGGCCCCACCGAGGTGTAGCCCCGCTCGGCGTCCCGCGAGAGCCGCTCGTCCAGCCGGGCGCCCAGCGCCTCGAGGAGCTGCGCCTCGGTCGCCTGGCCGAAGTCGACGTCCTTCAGGTGGCTCGGGTGGTAGGTGAAGGACGCCGGCTCCGCGGTCCGGGCGATGCGCTCGAAGGCCGCCTGGGCGCGAGGGGCGAGCTCAGCCAAGAGCGCCCGACGCCTCACCCACAGGCGCGCCCCGACTCGAGCCAGCGTCGCGTCCCACGCCGCGAGGTGAGTCATCGGGGCGTTGTCCTTGAGGAGCCGGTTGCGGCTCTTCAGCGCCCTGGCGTACTCGCGGCTCTCATCGAGGTAGGCGGGGACGCGGTTGAAGACGCTCCGGTCCAGGAAGGCGCGGCGGCCCTCGGGGCCTCCCTTCACCACCGAGAGATCATCAGGGGTGAAGGCCACCACCGACACGCCCCCGAAGTAGGCCTCGAGCGACGGGGCGCGCTTACCGTCGACGAAGGCGGTGCGGGCCCCGGGCATCACCTCGACCGCGATCTCCCGCACCGCGCCGTTCAACACGAAGCGCCCCGACACCCGGCCGCTCGGCTGACCGAACTGGACAAGCTCGGCGAGCCGGCTCGCCCTGAGCGGCTTGAGCGTGGCGAGGAAGTACACTCCCTCGAGGAGGTTCGTCTTCCCCTGCCCGTTGGCGCCCACCGCGATGGTGGCATGCGGGGACGGCTCGAGCGAGGCGCGGGTGAGGTTGCGGAAACGCTCGTACTCGACAGACAAGAGGCGCAAGGGCGTTTCCTAGGAGGCAGGGTCCTCTTCGGCGGTGTCCGCCGGGTTCGTTTCATCGCCAAGACGTTTCGATCGACGGCGGCGGAGCTCGAGGTCCACCACCGTGGGCTCCTCGGGTCCGACGCCGAGTGGCTCCTCGGTCGACGCGAGGGCGGGGACCTTGGTGGTGACGTCTGCCGAGGAGGGTTTCTCGGGAGAGTTCATCGTGATGCTCCCATGTGGAACGATCCAGCACACCCCAAACGGCGCGACGACACAATGCCCGTCGAGACCGTCGCGTATAAAGGAGAGGGACGGCATCTTCACTCGGGGGCTTGGAATGTCCGGTCTGTTCGCCGCGCGATGGGAGGTGACGTCATACCTCTTCAGCCACGGCTCCTTCGTCGAGGCGGGGAAGGTGCGCCCGCTGATGGCGCTCGACGCCCCGGGGGAGCTCTGGGTCGAGCGGATGCTCCCCTCTCTGAGCCCGGCCCAACGGATGCGCGTGGGGTGGGTGCTGTGCCTGGTGCTCACCGGGCGAGGCCCCTACGACACCGGCCCAGCCGATGAAGGTCAGCCGCCCCCGATGAGCCGCGACGCACTCGAGCCGCTCATCCTCGGTGGCCGCATCCGCGGGCTCGGGTTGGCGGAGACGCTGAAGGGCGCCGAGGCGGTGATGCGGCGGGCGCTGGCGCCGCGCCCAGGAGCGCGGTTCTCGAGCTCGGCAGCCTTCGCCGACGCGTTGGAAGAGCTCGCCCCCGTCTCCGGCGAAGCGCGGCCGTCGGCGGGAGCGGTGCAGCTGGCGGCGCCCGACTGGCCGGTGGCCGACGAGCACCTCCCCGCGGCCCTGGAGGCCACGCTGCTGCAGCGGCTGGACACCCCCGGCGACTGGCTCGAGCTCGCCGAGCAGCTCGATGCTGTCCACGGGCGCCACTCCGCGCGGGCGGCGCTGGTGCGAGCGCACTACACGGTCGACACTCCCGCGGCGAGCGCGGAAGAGAAGAAGGCCGCCCGCGGGGCCTTGGAGTTCGCCCTCAAGTCCCCGGGCATCACGCCCGAGCTCGAGAGCGAGCGCCTGGGGCTCGGCTGGCGCCTGGGCTACGTGCGGATGCTGGCGGCGCGGCCAGCGGGTGAGCTACCGCCGGACTCCGAGGCCCACGTCGCCGCGCTGATGGGCCTGCTCCAGCATCCGTCGCTTCGCTTCATCCAGCTCCTGTCGCTCAACGGGACGCTGGCCCACGCCCACCGGTGGGTACAGGCGCTGCAGCGCCAGCCGCCCCCGGCGCTGCGCCGGGTGCACATCACTGGCGTCCCGGCGACGGACCCCTACGCCATCGACGTCGCCTACCGCTTCCCTCGGTGGACGTGGACCTGGGGGAAGGCCAGCCGTGGCAGCCTCTGGGCACGCCTGTTCTCGCCAGGCTCGGGCTGACGGCACTCAGGGGGCTGGTTTCAAGAAGCTGGGCGGCGGCGCACCGGCGTGGTTGCATGCCCAAGATGAGCTACCGCCCGTCGTCTCCGTCCTCGCCGGGGGTGAGCCCTGGGCGGTACTATTCGCGGGCCTTCGGTCTGGCCACGACGGCGGTGCTCGGGTACCTCCTCTACCTCATCCTCTCGGTGTTCTCCTCGCCCATCATGTGGGCGTCGCTCATCGCCTTCATGCTGTACCCGCTCCAGCGCCGGCTGTTGCTACGGTGGAGGAAGCCGATGCTCGCCGCCGGCCTCGTCACCGCCCTCACCTTCGTCGTGGTGGCGGGGCCGGTGACGCTGTTCGCGTTCGCCTTCGTTCAGCAGGCGTCCCACCTCCTGGTGCGGTTCCAGACCGAGGCGAGAGATAGAAAGCTGCCGGCGCTCGAGCTGATCCTCGAGCTCAGGCCGGTGCAGCTCGCGCTGGAGAAGACGCGGGACATCACCTCGCTGTCGAAGGAGGAGATCCTCCAGGAGGCCTCCGACGCGGCCCAGTCCGCGCTGCAGCGGCTTGCCTCGGCCGGGGGCTCGCTCGTGTTGGGCGCCTTCTCCACCGTCACCCAGTTCCTCTTCACGATGTTCCTCCTCTTCTTCTTCTTGCGAGACGGGGAGCGGATGCTGCAACGAGGCATTCGGCTGGTGCCCATGACGGCGGCGCGGAAGCACGACCTCGCCGCGCACCTCGGGGCGGTGACGCGAGGCGTGGTGCTGGCCACCCTCGTGACGGCGCTGGTGCAGGGTTCGCTCATCGGCGTCGGCTTCGGCATCGCTGGCCTCCCGTCTCCCCTGGTGTTCGCCGGCGTCGGGGCGCTGGCGTCCCTGGTGCCCATCGTCGGCACCGCGCTCGTCTGGGTGCCCGCGGCCGTCACGCTGGTCGCCCAGGGTCAGGGGGGCTGGGCCATCTTCCTCACAGCGTGGTGCATCATTCTCGTGGCCGGCTCGGACAACGTGGTGCGGCCCCTCGTCATCTCGGGCTCGGCCAACGTGTCCGCGCTGCTCGTCTTCACCGGCCTCTTGGGCGGCGTGAGCGTGTTCGGCTTCGCGGGCATCTTCGTGGGGCCGCTGGTGCTGACGCTGGTGGCCGCGCTCCTCCGCTACGCCGACGAGCTGGCGCCCATTCCCACGCCGCTGCCGCTGCCTCCGCCTCCGCTGGCGGCGCCGCCTCCACCCCCGCCACCCTCGGAGCGGAAGGCCAAGTCCGAGAGCTGAGCCGCAACGCGTGGTCGACTTTGACCACCCCGGGTCTTCCGGGTGTTGGCGATGGAGTCCAGCACGGCCAGACTCGCAGCCGTGCGAGGGTGTCTCGGTCCGCCGGACTCGGCGGGCCAGGCTGAGCCACGCAAAATCGCCGAATTGGGCGGCTCGCAGGGCTGCGATGCATCCCCACCCCTTCTCTCGAGAACGCATTGATTTGGTGCAAGAGCTTCTGCTGATCGCGCGTGGATTCGCGCGCTTAATCAGCTGGCGACGTTGTTGCTATCGCCCTCTGGCATGAACCTCTCGAACTCTTGCCGGATTCTCGCAGGTGCCCTGAGCCTCTTCTCGATGGGGGCGCTGGCAGAGGAAAAGGGGAACCCTTCCGCCGGGCTGGCCACCTTCACCCAGAATTGCGTCATTTGCCACGGAAGCGAAGGACATGGGGACGGCCCCGCCTCGGCGGGTCTCAACCCCAGGCCGGCGAACTTCTGGGAGCGGTACGAGTCGACGGAGGAGAAGCAGGTGCGCGTCGTCACCAATGGTGGAGCGTCAGAGAAGCTGTCGCCCATCATGCCGTCGTTTGGCGACTCGCTCAGCCCCCAGCAGATCCGCGACGTGGTGGCCTACGTGCGCGACCGCTTCCCCGCGACCCGGCCCGCGGACCTGACTTCGAAGAAGTAGTCGAGGGGGGGCTTCTCAGAACAACTCGACATTCGCTCCGAACTCGCCAGCGGCTGGCTCGCCGGCCTTCCCCGGCGCAGCCTCGACCGAGCCAGCCACATCTCGGTGCACGGCCCGCTCCGCCTCCATGGTGTAGCGCGCCTTGGCGGCCTCGAGTCGCCGTGAGGGCCGGATCGCGCCCCCGTCCGCTGCCGACTGGCGGCCAAGCGCGAGGATCTCAGCCTCGAGGGCCTTCAGCGTCATGAGCTGGGTGGCCTCCCGGTCGAGCCGCTGGGCCAGTCGCTGCACCTCGGCGGAGAGGGCGGCGCTGCCCAGGAGGAGCCCGTCGACGCGCCCGGACACCGCCTTGTGGTAGCCCGCGATCTTCTCGAGGAGCGTGTCGAGGTTGGTGACGAGGACGCCGCACTTCGCCACCTGGGTCGACAGGCCGCTGTCCTGGAGCCCGTGCGCCTCGAGGTCGACGGCCTTGAGGCGTTGGGTCACCGCGCTCGAGCGCAGCGCCACCGCCTTGGCGACCTCGCCCATCTGGCCGGCCAGCGCCGCGAAGACCGCGCGATCCGTGCCCACGTGGGCGGTCTGCACGATGCCGTTCAACGCCAGGAGCTTCACCGCCACGCCGATGCTCTCGAGGTCAGTCACGGAGCCGACCATCGTCTTCACCGTCCGCGCGACCTCGGCCATCGCCACGTCGATGTCCTGCTCGAGCGTGAGCTGTTCGCGCAAGAGGCGGGCGGTGTCCGAGACGCAGCGCTCGACCGAGGCGAGCAGTGAGTCGCCCTCTCGGTGGCCGGCGAGCTGTCGCGTCTCGTCGGCCAGGACGCCCACCGCCGCCCCGACCGCGCGCAGCCCGACGCCCATGTCGAGCACGGCCTTGGTCAGCTGCTCGCGGGCGAAGCCGAGCTGCTTGGCCTCGAGCTCACTGAGCCCAGCGAGCTCGGCGCGGAACCCGGCCTCGTCCAGCCCGCGGTCGCCATCGAGCTCCTCGAGCTCGGTCACCACGTGCTCGATCATCTGTCGCGTCGTGTCGTGCGTCTGGAGCAACACGAGCACGCTCCGCACCTCGCGCACCACGCCCTCGCTGGTGTCTCCCGCTCTCCCGGACAGCTCCGCGGCGGCCGAGGCGAGCGCCTCGAGCTGCTCGATGCTGTTCTTCGCGCCGGCGAGCAGGTCCCTGGAGCGCCGCGCCTGGTGCGAGAGGAAGGCCTCGGAGTTTGCCCGCGCGCGGCTGGCCGTCTCTCCCAGGGCAGCGGCTCGATCGAGCACGCCGTCGAAGGTGGACTCGAGCTGGGCCGAGAGCCGCCGCACGTCATCGGCGACCGTGTCGAGGCGGTGCCCACCTCGAGCGCTCTCGATGCGCGTGAGGACACCCAGCACTCGCAGCGAGCTCGCGAGCTCCTCGAAGGCATGGCCCTCGACCGAGAACGCCTTGATCTGCCCGACCAGCGAGCCGAGCCGCTCGCTCGCTGCGCGGGTGGCGCCGCGGCTCTCATCGAGGTGTCCGTGGACCGCCTCGAGCTCGCGCTCGAGACTCGCGGCTGGGCTCTCGCCCGCTTCGACGGCGCCCGCGGACCCGCGCACCAGGCCCAGCGCCCGCTGCTCGAGACCCATGAGCTGCTGTGCCGTCTCGAGAAAGACGGTCTCCGAGCCACGGAGGAAGCTCGAGATCGCCTCGGCCACCTGCCGCACGCGCGGACGCAGCGAGCCCCGCGCCTTGATGTCAGGTGCGACCTGGGACCGGGCTGGGGGAGCATGCCTCTGGCGGGCACTTTCCCGGGGTTGCTGCTCCATGCTTCCGTACCTCACTGGGCCGTGCTCCAAGAACCGCGCCATCACACCTTGCCCTCCATGCCCGCGGACACATGCCAATCGCTCCTCGTCTCGATGGGGTGATTCGCGCATCGGAGTCGCCTTCGACCTCAGGGCCTGGGCTTGAGTGACCTTCCGGTTTCCATTGCGCGGCGCGCGCGGTCCGATGTGTGTCAGGCTGCGCTCGTCGCGCTCGTCGCCTACCCACCATGAGCTGGACCAAGACGCTGGAGAACGCGGGGCCCGGACACTGGGTGCTCCCCAAGACGGAGACGATGCGCTGCGAGGCGCACCTCTTTCTCTCCGACGCGCTCCTGTTCGGCCACGACGGTGAGCCAGGGCTGGAGGACAACCTCCTCGGTCAGCTCGTCAACGCCTGCAGCTTCCCCGGGGCCACCCGAGTCGTCCTCACGCCTGACTGCCACGTCGGCTACGGGGTTCCGATTGGCACGGCCATCGAGACCGAAGGGACGCTCTTGCCCACCGCTGCGGGCTACGACATCGGCTGTGGCATGGTGCAGCTGGCCACGTCGCTGACGGAGGAGGACGTCGCCGACGCCGAGAAGCGCCGCCAGTGGATCGACGCGGTCGTGCGGCGCATCGGCGTCGGGGTGGGCCAGCGAGGCGCCTCGCGGGTCAGCCTGAAGCAGGTGCCCGACATTCTCCGCCACGGCGCGCTCGCGCTGGGCAAGGGCAACGACGTGGCCGAGCGCGCCTGCCTGCCCGTGGAGGACGACAGCGTCGACATTCCCAAGCGGGCCTGGGACAAGCGAGATCAGCTCGGGAGCCTGGGTGGCGGCAACCACTTTTGCGAGATGCAGGTGGACCAGGCGGGGAAGGTGTGGGTGATGCTGCACACGGGCAGCCGCGGGTTCGGCTGGAACATCGCCAAGGACACCTTCCTCGCCGGAGCGAAGCACCTGGGCCTCGGCGCGCACAGCGAGGACTCGGTGTGGCTCGACGCCGACTCGGAGCTCGGCCGTACGTACTTCAGCCTGCACAACATGGCGGCGAACTTCGCCATCGCCAACCGGCTCCTCATCGGCGAGGCGGTGTGCGAGGCGCTGGAAGACGTCTTCGGCGGCGAGGCCGACGTGTACTACGAGATCTCCCACAACCTCATTCAGAAGGAGAACGGTCGCTTCGTCGCGCGCAAGGGGGCCACCCGCGCCTTCCCCGCCAAGCACCCCGCCCTCATCGGGACCCCGTGGGCCGACCAAGGCCACCCCATCCTCATCCCCGGCTCGATGGAGACGGGCAGCGCCATTCTCTTCGCCAAGGAGGGAGCCGCCGCGGCGCTGTACTCCGTCAACCACGGGGCTGGCCGGCGGCTGTCTCGCAACCAGGCACGCCGCTCGCTGTCTCAGAAGGACACCGACATTCGAATGTCGAGGCTGGGCGTCTTGCTCAACACGAGGAACACGCCCATCGATGAGTCGGGCCCCTGCTACAAGAACCTCGACGACGTGCTCGAGTCGGTGGAGCTCGCCGGGCTCGCGGGCGTCTCCAATCGGCTCCGGCCGGTGGCGTGCATCAAGGGCGCTGACTGACTGAAGTCGGTCTCGAGGCTGGACCCCTGAAGAAAGGCCGTGACGGGGCGACCTCCTTCAGGGACGATCGGCCGATGATCGAAGCGCTCGCCGCCGCTGCCTTCCTGCTCGGCGTGACCCCGGGAGACCCTCCCGAGGCGACTCCAGACGAAGCGACCGTCAGGCTCGGGCAGATCCTCAAGTTCGTGCGGGATCACGAGAAGGACACCGGGCTCTGGCGACAGCGCGAAGACGAGGGCCAGATCTGCCATGTGGATCTCGCGTCGAAGGCGGTCGACGTCACCTTCCGCGCCGACGGGGTGATGCACTGCCGCCTCGACGAGCTGGCTGAGGGGTTCGAGGTGCGGGTCCACATCTTGACCCTGAGGCGATACGCGAAGACCGCGCCCGACGGGCAGTCGCACTACCTCGTCACTGCCCAGCCGGGGCAGGCCCTGAGCGACCTGGTGCCCATCCGCGGCGCCGCTGATGACGTGAAGGCCGCGCTCGCGGCGGTGCGTTGGGCCCTCGTCGCGGCCGACGAGGCGCCCGCCTGGGACGACTGGGGCGAGGTGGGGCCGTTCCACGCGGTCGACGTCTCCATCAAGGTCGACTTGAAGGAGGCCGGCGTCGAGCACGCCACTACGCTGGCGGTGACGCGGCTCTTCGCCTTGAACCTGGGCTTCGTCGCGGTCGGTGGGCCAGGCACCGCCACGTACGCGGTGAAGGCGCAGGCCATCTCCGCTGACAGGCCCGTCTTTCAGCCCAACTTCTACTTCGGGGTCCAGTGGTACCCCTTCTCGTGGAACCGAAACGGCAACAAGAAGCTGGCCTCAGGCCGGTACTTCAGCGCTCGCTACGAGGCGTGGTACGACCGCCTCGCGATCGTCGCTGGCATCTCGCTCGACCACCCGACCGAGAGCCTCTTTCTCGGGCTCTCGTGCGAGCTGCTCCGTGGCGTGTCGCTCGTCGCCGGTTGGCAACCACGCCTCGTGCAGCGCCTGACGGCCGGACACTCGGTCGGCGAGCGGATCGACGGCGAGGTCCCCATCGACCATGTCTGGCAGTTCGCCAACTGGGGTGTCGGCCTCGAGATCGACGCGTCGATCGCCAAGTCGGTGCTCTCGACATTCCAGAAATAGCTGCGAGCGGCCAGCCCTCCAGGGCAGGGGGCGTTATGGGTGGCCCCATGGAATCGAGTGAACTGGAGGCCGCCCCGCCGAAGCTCCTCGGCGTGCCGCGCGAAGTGGTGATGCTGGGCGTGGTGAGCTTCCTCACCGACGTCAGCTCCGAGGCAATCTTTGCCGTGTTGCCGCTCTTCCTCACCACCGTCCTCGGCGCGAGCGCCCTGCTGCTCGGCGCGATGGAGGGCTTCGCCGACTTCGCCGGCTCCTCCCTCGACATGGCCTCGGGCTACCTCTCGGACCGGCTCGCCAAGCGCAAGGCGATCGCGGTGGCCGGCTACGGCCTCTCGTCGATCGCCAAGGTGCTGCTGTTGCTGGCCACCACCGCGGGCGAGGTGTTCGCCTTTCGCGTGGTGGAGCGGCTGGGCAAGTCCGTCCGCGGCGCCCCGCGCGACGCGCTCCTCTCCGGGCTCGGTCCCAAGGAGAAGCGCGGCGCCTCCTTCGGCGTGCACAAGGCCTTCGACAAGGCCGGCGCCATCCTCGGGCCCTTGCTCGCGTACGCGATCCTCGCCCGCGTGGGCCAGAGCAAGGAGGGCTTCCACGCGCTGTTTCTCGCCGCGGTGATCCCCGCCTTCGCCTCGGTTGCGGTGCTGCTCTTCTTCGTGCGCGAGCACGCCGGCCCGTCTCGCACGCGCGTGCCGCTACGCGAGGCCCTGCGCACACTCGGCCCGGGCTACCGCCACTACCTCTTGTCCGCGGGCCTCTTCTCGCTCGCCTACTTCAGCTTCGCCTTCTTGATGCTGGCCGCGAACCGCGTCGGCTTCGAGCTCAAAGACGTGGTGCTGCTCTACGCGCTCTTCAACGTCTCATTCACCGTGCTCTCGGTGCCCATCGGCCTGCTCGGCGACCGCGTCGGGCGCAAGGCGATCATCGCCAGCTCCTACGCACTCTACGCGATCATGTGCGCCGGCTTTGCCGTCGTCGACTCGAAGGGAGGGGTGATCGCGCTCTTCCTGCTCTACGGCGTGTTCTACGCAATCGACGAAGGGCAGTCGAAGGCCTACCTCTCGGATCTGACTCCGGAGGCCTCGCGTGCCACTGCCATCGGCACCTACGGATTCGTCACCGCGCTCGTCTACCTGCCCGCCTCGGTCCTGGCCGGAGCGCTGTGGAGCAGCGCGGGGCCGACGGTGACCTTCTCCGTCGGCGGGGGGATCTCCCTGCTCGCGCTGGCGTACTTCCTGATCTTCCAGCCGAAGACCGGCGCGGCGCCCGCCACGCCTCTGCCGAGCGCCTGACGCGACCCTGGAGATCGTCGAGCAAGAGGTCTACGGCGCGCCACTCCGGAGCGCCTTGAGGAAGTCGACGAGGTCGCTCATCTGCGCGTCGGTGAGGGACAGCGGCGTGTCGAACAGAGGGTCGTGGTTCGGGTCGGCCCGCACCTTGTCAGAGCAGAAGTGGGTCAGCACTGCCTTGAGCGAGATGGCGGACCCGTCGTGGAAGTAGGGCGCGGTGTCCCAGGCCGAGCGCAGGGTCGGGGTCAGGAACTTGCCGCGGTCGGCCTCGCTCTGAGTCACGCGGGAGCGGCCCTCGTCGGCGCGGGTGCCGTCGGCCCGCGGAGGATCGAGCGAGAGGTTGTGGAACCCGAAGTCGCTGAAGAAGGGGCCTCCGTGGCACGCGATGCACCCCGCGTCGCCGCGAAACAACTCGAGCCCACGGACAGCCGCCGCGCTCATGGCTTGGTCGTCGCCCGCGTTCCAGCGATCGAAGGGCGCGTCGCGAGACACGATGGTGCGCGCGTAGGCCGCCAGCGCCCGGCCGGCAAGACGCCAGACCGCCTTGGGCTCGAGGGTGCGCAGGTCGACGTCGAAGACGCTCTGGAACTGGGTGACGTACTCGGGCGCCGCCTGGGTCAGCCGCTCCTTCAGCGCCGCCTGAGACGAGGGGAGATCGACGCCGAGGTTCATGTTGGCTTCTCCGAAGGGGAAGGCCATCACGTCGACGAGATCCGTCATCGCCCCGTCCCACCGGTACACCGGCGCGTAGACGAGGTTCAGGAGCGAGGGTGTGTGCCGGGCCACCTTCGGCAGGTCCGACGGGTACGACGAGTCAGGCACGGGCAGGGGAAGGTTGTCTTGGAAGCTGGTGAGGGCGAGGTGACAGGAATTGCAGTTGGTGTGGCCGCTCCCGGAGAGGCGGACGTCGAAGTAGAGGGTGCGGCCCAGGGCGACCTTCGCGTCGGTGGGCGGGTCGTCTGGCCACTCGGGCAGCGCGGGCACGGGCCCCAGCTCAGGGACCTTCAACCCCCTCGGGCCGCAGGCGGTGAGCGCGCAGACGATGATGAGTGTCTTCCGCATGTCAGAACCGGATGAAGTGCTGGTTGTCGAGCGTCACCTTGGCGTCGTCGCCGTCGAGGTGCATTCGCACCGAGGTGCCGGTCGGGTTGGGCTCGCCCTGGGGCTGCGGGGAGTTGTCGAAGGCGGCGAGATCGCCCGCCTGGGGGCCCGTCACGGTGCCTCCCGTCAGCGAGATGAAGAGCGCCAGCTCGACCGCGCCGTCGTGGTACTTCGACTGCGACTCGAAGTGCGCGGTGAGCGTCTCGGACATCGAGCCGCCAGCGGCCTCGAGGGGAATGGCGTTGGCGAACGACTCGCCCACGTTGGTGGTCAGCCAGAAGTACGGCTTCTGCGCGATGGCGCTCGGCTCGAGGTACACCGTCGAGCCGTTCTGGGTCGCGAAGGGGACGCCTGCGTCCTGGGCTCCAAGGGCAATGTCGACGATGAGTTTGTGAGGGGGCCGCTCACAGGCGACCAACGTCGAGACGCCGAGTGCGACGGCCAGGCAGGTGATTCGCAGGTGCATGCGTCCTCCGGGAGAGGTGAGGCACACACGTTGGCCCAAGCCGGCGGGTTTCGGAATCGGCCAGGAGTCATCTCGTGTGTCATGCCGAGGTCACTCGCGAGCGAGGTTCGAGCTGGAGCGAGGACGGGGCGTGCTGGTATTACCCACTGGACGAAGGCATGGGCGGCCCCGACGCGCCCGGTGGAGAGGCCATGAGAGCGACGCTTCCGATGGTGCTGTTGGTCATGCTGGCCGAGGTCTCCGCGGCCCAGGCGGAGTCTGCGGCGGCC
The DNA here is from genome assembly GCA_003153055.1 of Myxococcales bacterium. Next base: position 1,136 of record PMBV01000444.1, on the reverse strand, counting down.
AAGGTGAGGGGGGAGATCGCCGCGAGCTTCGCCAAAGGCGAGTTCGAAGTGGCGGTCAAGAAGGCGGATCTGGCGCTGAAGAAGGCGACGGAGTCGGTCGAACAGGCCCAGCTCCACGTGCTTCGCGCCCAGGCGCTCCTGGCCCTCGGGCAGGCTGAGAAGGCGAAGGCGGCATTCATCGCGGCCGTGCAGAAGGACCCGACCGTCGAGCTCGACGCAGCCCGCGCCAGCCCCGACGCGTTGAGGCTGCTCGACAGGGTGCGTCGCGAGCTTCCGGCGACGCTCGTGGTGCTGGTGAAGGCCGGTGAGGCGGACGTCGCCATCGACGAGAAAGACCTGGGGCCAGCACCGCTTCAGACCCAGGTGCCAGGCGGGGTCCACGTGGTGCTCGCCAGGGGGAGCGACGGGCGCACGACCCGCGTGGAAGCGCAGGTGCCACCGGGGAGGAAGGTCATTCTCGAGCTCGAGCTGGAAGGGCCGAGGGTGGGCGAGGCGCCGGCGCCCAAGCCCGAGGTCGAGGTCCCGCCTCAGCCGAAGGTTGTCCAGCCGGAGGTCCGGAGCCCACCCTCGCCCACGCGTCCGCCAGAGGTTGCGAAAGAAGCTCCGACGCTCCGTCCCGCCGCGCTCGGCCTGATGATCGGCGGCGGCGTGGTCGCCGTGGCGGGAGGCATCGGAGTCTGGCAAGCCTGGGCGCAGTGGAACAAGCTCACCAACAAGAGCCTGCCGGCCCTGGCTCCTGGGGAAGGTGAGACGATCGCCGCGACGGGCAAGACGCTCCAGGTGGTTGGTTGGGTCGGAGTCGGCGTGGGAGTCGCCGCGGCGGCGACGGGTGCAGTCCTGTGGGGGCTCGACTCTCGACGCTCAGGACCTCACGTCACGCTGGCGCCGATTCCGGGCGGAGCGATGGTGGGAGTCTCCGGCGTACTCCCCTGAAGTCCTCCGGCAGTGGGGAGGAGTAGAACAGGCGCCTACGGCTGGACCGCAGCTGGATAGCTCCCCAGGGCGCTCGAGTGAGCCGTGTACGACTCGACGGCCTGGGTTCCCTGGGCGCCTGCGTTGGCGCCGACGATGTACGTGTCCGCCTTCGGGATGGCCGCGTCAGCATAGGCGCCGATGTCGGTGGTCGCGTTCCCGTA
>PMBV01000552.1 GCA_003153055.1 Myxococcales bacterium | reverse complement strand
GACATCGACGCCAACGGCATTCTCAAGGTGACCGCGAAGGACCAGGCCACGAGCAAGGAGGCCAACGTCACCATCTCCCACAGCTCCGGGCTCTCCAAGGACGAGGTCGAGAAGATGGTGCGGGAGGCCCACAGCAACGAGGCGGCCGACAAGGAGCGCCGCGCGCTGGTCGAGGTCAAAAACAAGGCTGAGAATACGGCCTACGGCATCGAGAAGCTCGTGAAGGAAAACAAGGAGAAGCTGGCTGCCGATACGGCGACCAAGCTCGAGGCGGCCGCCAAGGAGCTCCACGCGATCCGCGAGTCGAGCGACAAGAACGCCATCGAGGCGGCGCTCAAGAAGGCCGAGGAGATCAGCTACAAGGCCGCCGAGGAGATGTACAAGGCCACCGGTGGTCAGGGGCCTGAGGCGGGCGCGGGTCCTGGCGGCCCTGCCGCTGGTGCTCCGGGCGGCGCAGGCCCTGCCGCTGGGAAGAAGGACGACGTGGTCGACGCCGAGTTCCGTCAGAACTAGTCGTCGACTGGGAGTGGCCCGAGGTCGGCTCGGGTCAACGGCGCCCTCGTGACAGGCCTGGTGGCCTTCGCGAGGGCGTCTCCGTTTCGGGCTTTCCGGTGCTCATCGAAGGAGGAGCTCCCAGGCCTCCGCGGCCAGTCGCGCGAGGAAGGCCTCGCGATCCTTCAGTGGCTCGGTCGTCTGAGGTGTGGCGGTCCCGCCTCCTATCCCGAGGCGCGGCGGGCCCCGAGCAGGCCATGCGCCAGTTGCCCCAGCGTGGCCAACGCCCGCTCGGTGGTCTCTGACCAGGGGAAACCGCAGCTCAGCCGGATGCAGTTGGTGAAGCGCTCACGGGCCGAGAAGATGGGCCCTGGCGCGATGGAGATGCGCTCCTCGAGCGCCGCGGCCTGCAGCGCGTAGGCGTCGACGCCCGCGGGGAGCTCGACCCACACCACGAAGCCTCCAGCGGGTGAGCTGACCCTGGTGCCCGGTGGGAAGAGCGCGGCCGCTGTCTCCCGGGTGCGCTCCACCTGGTGGCGGAGCTGGGCGCGCAGCCGTCGAAGGTGTCGATCGTACCCGCCGCTGGAGAGGAACTCGGCCACCGCCATCTGGAGCAGCGGCGGGGTCGACACGGTCAACGAGTACTTGAGTTGCTCGACGCGCTCCATGTAGCGCCCAGGGATGATCCACCCGATGCGGTAGCCCGGGGCGAGCGTCTTCGACACCGAGCCCACCAGGAGCACTCGCCCGTCTTTGTCCCAGGCCAGGGCGGCGCGCGCCCGGCCGTCGAAGGCCAGCTCGCCGTAGACGTCGTCCTCGATGAGGGGAACGTCATGCCGGTCGCACAGCCGCACCAGCCGCTCCTTGGCCTCGTCGGACATGACCGAGCCCATCGGGTTGGAGACGTTGGGTTGGGCGATGACGGCCCGCACCGCCCGCTGCTGGAGCACCTGCTCGAGCCCATCGAGGTCGACGCCGGTGCGCGAGTGCGAGGGCACCTCGACGGCCTTGAGCCCGAGCTGCTCCACCGACTGCAAGACGCCGAAGAAGGTCGGCACCTCGACCGCCACCGCGTCGCCTGGCTTGGCCACCGCACGGAGCGCGAGGTGGAGGCCCTCCGTCGCCCCCACCGTCACGACGATCTCGTTGGGGTGGAGCGAGACGCCCATGTTCACCGCTCGCCGGGCCAGCTGGCGGCGAAGGGAGATCTCGCCCGTGATGTCGCCGTAGCGGGCACCGGCGTGTTGAATCTCTCGGACGATCGCGGCCAGCCGCCGGTTCAGCTGCCCGATGGGCAACAGCTCGGGCGAGACCTGCGCCGCGCCGAGGGGGACCACCCCGAGATCCCGGTGCGACTCCATCAGGGCGCGCACCCCGCGCATGACCGAGACCCGGGCCGGTGCGAGGTTTCTTCGGGGCGCCCGCGGCTCGGCCAGGCCCCGCGCTTGGAGCCCCCGCACGAAGTGCCCCGACCTCGGGCGGACCTCGATGAGGCCGTCGTCTTCCAGGCGGAGGTAGGCCTGCAGCACCGTCGCGACGCTGACCCGCCGCTGCCGCGCCAGCCGTCGCACTGACGGCATTCGATCTCCGGCCCGCAAGGCCCCGTGTCTGATCGCCTCGGCCATCTCCTCGGCGATGCGCTCATAGAGGAGCCACTCGGTGGACGGCGCGCGCGGCGGCGATCGGGAGTCGCTCGGGTTCGGCATGGCCTCGACTGTACTGCTCTTCGTATGCGTTGACCGGTACAGATGGCCGCGGTCCGCTCCAGAACACCGAGGCCTCTGTGCTGGTCGCCGCCGGGCACTCGTGCATCTGTGCTGGCGAGCTGATACGCGTCACCATTCGCTCAATGGACGCCAGCCTCAGCCCGTCACGTGCTCGTGTCTCCGACGCTCGCTGGGTCATCCCCGCGCTCGCCTCGGTGTACCTCATCTGGGGTTCGACCTACCTGGCCATGCGAGTGGCGGTCGAGGGGATCCCTCCCTTCTTCATGGCCAGCTCCCGCTTCGTGGTCGCCGGCCTCGTTCTCCTCGGGGTCTTGCGGGTGAGGGGCGCGCCGTGGCCTTCGTGGCGAGAGTGGCTGTGGGCGGTGCCGGTGGGGACCCTGATGTTCGCCTTGGGCAATGGGACCGTCGCCCTGGCCGAGCGCCACATCTCGTCGGGGGTGGCGGCGGTGGTCTGCGGGACCATGCCCTTGGGGTTCGCCGCGCTGGGGCCCCTGTTCGGCGAGCGCACGAGCTCCCGGGAATGGTTCGCGCTGACCCTCGGCTTCGTCGGCGTCGGGGTGTTGGGATTGGGCGGTGAGGTTCGTGCCGAGCCGCTCTCGGCGCTGCTGTTGCTCGTCGCTCCGGTGAGCTGGGCGGTCGGATCGCTCTTGGCCCGGCGGCTCCCGCTGGCCAAGGGGCTGATGTCGGCGGCGACGCAGATGGTGACGGGAGGCGCGGTGATGGCGCTGGTGAGCGCGCTCCTCGGCGAGGCGGTTCCCAGCTCGCCGCCGGTGCGCTCGATGCTCGCCTGGGCCTACCTCGCGGTGTTCGGCTCGCTGTTCGGCTACACGGCGTACACGTACTTGCTTCGGCACACCCGGCCCGCGGTGGCGACCAGCTACTCGTACGTGAACCCGGCGGTCGCGGTCGCCCTGGGAGCGGCTCTCGGCGGTGAGCGGGTGGGCCTCGAGACCGTGGTGGCCGTGGCCCTCATCATCGCCGCGACGCTCCTGGTGGTGCTGGCGCGGCGCGCAAGCTGACGCGGCTCAGCGGCGGACGAGGAGCTTCTTCGTCTGGCTCCCCATCAGGCTGACGGTGGCGCTTCGGGGCATGAAGTGGCGCAGGACGAAGGACACCGTTCGGTTGAAGACGCCCGGCACGTTGATGGGGCGCCGGCCAAGGGCGGCCAACGCCTCGCGCGCCACCTGCTCGGGCTCCAGCATTCCCGGACCGCCCTGGGGCGAGGCTTTGAGCAGCCCCGGGGTCCTGGTGACGCCTGGGCAGGCCGCCAGCACGTCGACGCCTTGATCCTTGAGCTCGAACCACAGCGCCTCGCCGAGCGCCAGGTTGTAGGCCTTGGTCGCGCCGTACGTGGCGACGAAGGGAGAGCCCTGAAACGCCGTGAGCGACGAGAGGAGGATGATGCCGCCCCGGCCCCGGCGCGCCATGGGTTGGGCAAAGTGGTGTGCCAGCGCGGTCGGCGCCCGGACGTTCACGTCGATGGCCCGGAGGTTGTCGTCGACCGACTGCTCGACGAAGCGCCCGATGGGTGACCAGGCGGCGTTGTAGACGAAGAGGCCGACCTCCAGCCCCGTGGCAGCCTCGGTGACTTGGCGAACGCCATCGAGCGAGCCGAGGTCGGCCGGCGCCGTGCGCACCTCGACCTGGTGCTGGTGTGTCAAGGAGGCCTTGAGCTCGTCGAGGAGCTGGGGCCGGCGGGCGACCAGGAGGAGGTTGAGGCCATCCGCGGCCAAGGCGCGGGCGAAGGCGGCTCCCAGACCCTCGGAGGCGCCGGCGATGACCGCCCAGGGCCCGTAGCGGCTCGAGAAGACGCCGCGCTGCTGTGAAAGATCGGTGACTGTCATGTGGTGGAGCGACGACTACGGCTTCTTGCGCGGTGGGAGAGGGTTGGCGAGGTGGGGGTCGGTCTTGAGCTGGTTCAGGTTGGTCGACGGAATCCTCTGGACTGGCGTGACGGGCTCCGTGGGAACCTTGGCCGGCCCGTCGGTGGTGGGCACCGTCGAGGGTGGTGGGGCCGGGCGCTTGGGGTTGGGCTGCGGAGGCGAGCTGCTGACCCCCGAGGGAACCCGGTAGGGGCGGGTGCTCTCGGGCTTGTCGCCCAAGGCCTTCTCTTCCCGTGGAGCCGCCATCAGCACCTTGAAGCGGTCGCGGTACTCGTCTCGCTCGACCAGCGCCTTGGCGCGCGCCGCTCGTTCCTGGTCGAGCTGGCGTCCGAGGTTCTCGATCTGCATCGAGAGCCTGGCTCGCTCGCTGCTCAGGTTGAGGCGCTCCTGATCGAGCGCCGCGCGGAGCTCCTGGCTCTCCTTCTCGAGCTCGACGACCGGGGCCACCTTGCCATGGAGTTGCCGGGCGAGGCTCCGCGCCTCGTCGCGCTCGGTGACGGCTCGGTCGAGCTGGAGCTTGAGCTTGCGAGCGAGCTCCCGGGCCTCTTCGGTCTCCTGGCGCTCCCCCGCGAGGGCCGCCTCGAAGCCCGTGGAGGAAGCCTTGGCCTCCTCGAGGAGCCGCTGGAGCTCGCCCTTGGCGCTGGCCGCGCCGGTCTGCGCCGCGACGAGGGCGTCGTGACGATTCTGGAGCCCCAGCAACTCGACCTCGAGCGTCTTCGCCTTCTTCTCGAGCGCGGCCTTCACGTCTTCCAGCGCCTTCTTCTCGCCGTCGAGCACCGCCCGCTGACTCTCCGTGGCGGCCTTCTCGGCCTCGAGGGTCGAGACCTGTGCCTCGAGACCGGACTTCTCGACCTCGAGGCGGGCGGCGCTGGTGTGCGCTCGAGTCAGCTCGTCGGCGGTCGAGGTCGCTCCCTGCGCGGCGGTCTCGGCGGCGCGCTCGGCGTCGGTGGCCCGGCGCTCCAAGGACTCGAGGGCTTCCCGGGCGCGGGCGAGCTCGCTCGTGGTTGCCTCGGCCTCCTGCTCGGCGGCCTCCGCCCGTCGTCGCAGCCGGCCGTGCTCGGCCCCGGCGGCCTCGAGCTCGTCATCGCGCAGGTCGCGAGCCGCCTCGAGGGCCGTGAGCTCCTCGCCCCGCGCTTTGAGCCGCGAGGACACCTGTGAGAGCTCCTCGGAGAGACTGGAGCGCTCGGCCTCGGCGGTTTCTCGCGCTGACTGGGCGAGGGTGAGCTCTCGCATCAGGGTCGCCGAGCCGGCGTCGAGTTGCTCCTTGGCGCGATCGAGCTCGGCCTTGGCCTTCTCTCGCTCACCCAAGGCCACGAGTCGCTGATCGCGCTCGAGCTCGAGCTGCGCCGAGAGGCGCTCGTGCTCGCTCTTTGCCTGGGCCTCGCGCATGGCCACCCGCTCCTCGAAGGCCCGGCGCTCCTCCATGATGACGGCGGCCCGGTCCCTCGCCTCGTCCCGCTCGGAGGTGAGGATCTGTGCTCTGGACGAGAGCCCCAGCACCTGCCCCTCGAGGCGCATGGCCCGGGTCTCGTCGGTGGCGATGGGGGCATCGGCGCCGTCGGCCAAGCGTCGGGTCGCCTGCGCCAGGTGGGTTCGCCCGTCGTCGGCTACCTCGAGGGCCACCTTCACCACGCCGAAGCCTGGGGCGTCGATGACCACGCCGAGGATGCGAGGGTCGACCGCCAGGCCGACGTCGATGGGGCCTTGGTCGCTCTCCGCGTGGAGCCCGGCGTCCCACCCATCGGCGCCGTGGCCCCGGCTGGTCAGGTCCGCTCGCTGTCGTGCCATCGCGCCTGCTCCTTCGAGGGATCGCCCAAGGCAGCGTACTCCCGATTCCGGGGGTTTCCGAAGAAACGGCGCGCTCAAGGGTCTCGACTCGCGGGGCGTTTTGGTGCTTCAAGCGGCCGCTCGATGTCACCGCCCATTCGCTTCGAGCTGTGCGCCACCTCTCCGACCGGCGCCCGGGCCGGTGTGCTCCACACCCGCCAGGGAGCCACCCCCACTCCGACCTTCATGCCCGTGGCGACCCACGCCCACGTTCGCAACCACACCATGGAGGAGATCCGCCAGACCGGGGCCTCCATCTGCCTCGCGAATACGTACCATCTGCTGCTCCGGCCCGGGGTCGAGGCCTTCGAGCGCTTCGGGGGCATTCACCACTTCATGCGGTGGACCGGGGCGGTGTTGACCGACTCGGGCGGGTTCCAGATCTTCAGCCTCCCCGGCGAGCGGGAGATTTCCGAGGACGGGGCGCGCTTCCGCAGCCCCTACGACAACCATCGGCACCTGCTCTCTCCCGAGACCTCGATCGCGACGCAGCAGTCCATCGGCTCGGACATCATGATGGTGCTCGACGTCTGCGTCCCGTCGACTTCTTCCGAAGACGTCACTCGCGATGCCATGGAGCGGACCCACCGGTGGGCGCTGCGCTCGCTCGCCGCCCGCGACGCCAAGGCCACCGGCCAGGCCCTGTTCGCCATCGTGCAGGGCGGGGTGTTTCACGAGCTCCGGGCTCAGAGCGCGGGGTTTCTCACCCAGCACCCGTTTGACGGCTTTGCCATCGGTGGCCTGGCGGTGGGCGAGGCGCGCGAGGAGCTCTACGCCACGACCCACCACACGGCCCGGTTGCTGCCCGAGGACAAACCTCGCTACCTGATGGGGGTCGGCACGCCCATCGATCTCGTGGAGTCGGTGCACGCCGGCATCGACATGTTCGACTGCATCGTTCCGTCGAAGATGGCGCAGCAGAAGTACGCCTATACGTTCGAGGGCCAGCTCCGGCTGACGCGCCAGGAGTACCGCTTGTCTGACGAGCCGCTCGACGCGACCTGTGGTTGCCCGGTCTGTCAGCGGTACACCCGGGGCTATCTCCGCCACCTGGCGCAGGGGAACCATTTCCTCTCCGACCGTCTCTTGGGGGAGCACAACCTGTGGCACTACGCGGCCCTCATGCGGCGGATGCGAGAGGCCATCGTGGAGGGGCGGTGGGAGGAGGAGTACCGGCACCTGAGAGACTTACTGACGCCTCCCTCTCGGTTGCCCCGCGCCACCGGCGTCTCCCAGGGAGACTTCGAGGTGGTGGCGACGCGATCAGGCAGCCGGGCGGTGCGACACAAGGGTCACGGAGAGGTGATGCACCCGGTCGGGCCGTGGGAGGAGGCCAACCGGCTCTACGTCGATCAGCTCGAGCTCGAGCGCCGGCTCAGCATCCCCAAGGACGAGCCGCTGCGGATTCTCGATGTCGGCCTCGGCGCTGGCGCCAACGCGGTGGCCGCGCTCACCCGTGCTCGAGCCATGGGCCAGCGACGGGTCCGCGACCTCGAGATCGTCAGTCTGGAGATTGACCTCGCGCCGCTGAAGCTCGCCCTCGAGGATCCAGAGGGGTTCCCGTGGTTGAGCCCGTGGTCCGGGCCGGCCAACCAGCTGCTCACGACACACCGGTGGGATGAGCCGTCGCTGTCCTGGCGGGTGCTCCTGGGCGACGCGCGGAAGACCCTGGAGGAGCTCGACGGGGTCTTCGATCTCTGCTTCTTCGACCCGTTCTCTCCCGAGGCGAACCCCGAGCTCTGGTCGGTGGGATTCTTCCGGGCGCTCCGGTCGAGGACCAGGTACGACGGCGCGGTTTTGGCGACCTACAGCTCGGCGACGCCGACGCGGGTGTCGCTCTTGCTGGCTGGGTTCTTCGTCGGCCAAGGACTCAGCACGGGTACGCGGGTGGAGACGACCGTGGCAGCCACCAAGCAGGAGCTGCTCTACTCCCCACTGGCCGAGCGCTGGCTCCAGAGGTGGCGGCGGTCGTCGGCCCGGTCCGCGCATGGGGTGCCGCTCACGGCGGAGATCGAGCAGGCCGTACTCGATCACCCTCAGTTCAAGTCATGGAGAGGCGGGTCCTCCAGCGGGGCATCGGCTCCGGCTCCGGCGGGAAGCGGAACCGCGGAGCACTGACCTCGAAGGCCTCAGCCGCCCTTGCTCTTCTTCGGCCGCTTGGGGGCCTCGGCGGCGACGTCCTCGGACCGTGGCGCTCGGCGTGGGGGCATGCGATCGGTTCGCTCCTCGGACGGAGGCGGAGGAGCCACGGCCAAGGGCACGGCGGACGCGGCGACGGGTGCTGAGCCCATGCTGCCGGCCTTCGCCAGGCTCGCCTTGAGCGCCTCCATGAGGTCGACCACCTTGGCCTGGGGCGCGGCCATGGGCGTGAGCTCCACCGTCTCGCCCTTCACCTTCCTGTCGAGGAGGTCGCGGAGTCGCTCCCGGTATTCGTCCCGGTAGTTGGCGATGTCGAAGCGAGGCTTGGCCAGGGCCCCGATGAACTGGTTGGCCAGCGCCAGCTCGGTGTCGGTCACGTTGGCCTCGGGAATGGGGATGTCGCCCAGCTTCTTCACCTCATCGTCGTAGCGGAGCTGCTGCATCACCAGCGCGCCGTTCAGGGGTCGGATGAGAATGAGGTTCTGACGGCCACGGTTGGTGTACTTGGCCACCGCGGCGAAGCGGGCGCTCTCGAGTGCCTTGGCCAGTAGGCGATAGGCTCGCTCGGCGCCGTCGTCGGGGCCGAGGTAGTAGCCGTTGTCGAAGTAGAGGGGGTCGACCGTGTCAATGGGGACGAACTCGGTGATGTCCATCGCCCGCGACGTCGTCAACTCGAGCTTCTCGAGCTCCTCGTCGGAGACGATGACGTACTGANNCGGCGTGGAGCTGGTTGAAGCTGATCTTCCCGCTCGAGTCCGTCGCCGAGTAGACCTTCACCGGAATGTTGACCAGGCCGAAACTGATGGTGCCTGAACCCATCGCGCGCGCGCTCATGGCTCGCTACCGTACCTGAGATCCGGATGGGACCAAGAATCACAGCCGCCGACGTCACCCTCCAATTGGCCGAGCCACGGCCCAGCGCCTTCACCAGCCCTGGGTGGGTGTTTGAGCTGAAGTTCGATGGATTTCGCCTGCTTGCCGAACGAATCGGTGGCCGGGCGAGGCTGGTCTTGCGACGGGGGAGGGAGGCCACGCTCCAGTTTCCTGAGATCTCCGCCGAGCTCGGCAAAGTGCCAGGTCCCGACTTCATCTTCGATGGGGAG
>PMBV01000106.1 GCA_003153055.1 Myxococcales bacterium | reverse complement strand
GCCGATTAACACCAGTCACCTAGGGCCGAGGCCCCCTTCGAGATGGACGAATGAGGCACGCGTTTCTCCCGATGGAAGGGTGCCACGAAACGAGGTTTCGGGTCACTGGAGGTCTCGAGTGAAGTCGCTGAAGGGTGCAGCTCAGATGCAAATCACCGCTTTTCCGCGAGAGTGTCCCTCGGCCAGCGTGCGCACAGCCAAAGGCGCCTCGCTGAGCGAGTACCGGCGCTCGATGACCGGAACCACCGTGCCTGCCTCGAGGTACGTCGTGAGCACCCTCAGGTCGCCCTGGTTCACCAGCCCGAGCACCGAGCCCAGCTTCTGGCGGCTGAAGGGCGACGCGACCATCGCCCACAGCTGGCGACCGAGGCCGAACCAGCGCCCACCTCCTTCGCCTCCGACGATGAGGAGTCGACCCGTGGGCGTGAGCGCCCGACGCAGGTGCGAGAGCGGCCGGCTCCCCGCGATGTCGAGGATGACGTCGTACCTGGGGCCACCGTCGGCGAAGTCTTCGCGGGTGTAGTCGATGACGTTCGCCGCTCCGAGCGACCGAACCAGCTCGACCTTCGAGGTGCTGCACACGCCCGTCACCTCGGCTCCCATCGCCCGGGCGAGCTGGACTGCGTAGGTGCCCACGCCACCGCCAGCGCCGGTGATGAGCACCCGCTCACCTGACTGCACCTTCGCCGCCCGGAGCCCCACGAGCGCCGTGGTCGCCGAGATGGGCACCGCCGCTGCCTGCTCGAAGGTGAGGTTCCCGGGTTTGCGCAGGAGCTTGTCGTGTGAGGCTCGGGCGTGCTCGGCGAAGGCGCCATCGCAGACACCGAACACCTCGTCGCCCGGCTTGAAGGCAGTCACCCTTTCGCCGACTGCCTCGACCACGCCGGCGACGTCCATTCCGCGCACCGGGTTCCTCGGTCGGCTCAGCCCCATGGCCAGCCGCGCCACGTAGGGGATGCCAGTCATGAGATGCCAGACGCCGAAGTCGACTCCCGCCGCGCGAACTTGAATCAATACGTCCTCCGGGCCGATGTGGGGCGGCTCGATGTCTTTGAGTTGCAGCACGTCAGCTGAGCCGTAGAGGTCTTGAACGATGGCCTTCATGTGTCTCCTTTGGGGTCTTTCGGACGAGGCTCCGCCGTGGCCGCACTGGCGCGGTCAGGCGGGTGATGAGTCAGTCAGCGGTCTGGGTACTGAAACACGTCGTCGAGCGGGACCTTGAAGACCCGCGCAATCTGAAAGGCCATCTCGAGCGTCGGGGAGTAACGCCCTTGCTCGATGGCGATGATGGTCTGCCGCGTGACGCCGACGCGCTCGGCGAGCTCGGCCTGGGTCATCTCTGCGTGAGCGAAGCGCAGCGCGCGGATGGAGTTGGTGACCTTGGTCGCTGTCATCGGGGCACACCCCGCCGGTACATCACCAGCCGCGAGACGGAGCCCACCAGCGCCGACAGCACGAAGCCCGAGTAGAGGACCTGGGCGATGTAGAAGTGCCTCACTTCGGCCATCGCCAGCCCCAGCGCCACCACGCCGCCGATGACCAGGAACGACTGCCCGACGTTCATGCCGAAGCGGTGGATCTCCACGTCGCGCGCGTCTTTCTGCCCCGCCTCCGTGGGGTTTCCGAACGCCACGATGGCCGTGCCCACGACGCCTGCCAGGACCGCCGCCCCAATAGTCGAGAGCATCGGCCCTACGTAGGAGACGTCGGGCAGCGGCACACCGTGAGCCCTCACCGCGAGGAGCGCCGCGTACGTCGCCGCGCCCAGGAGCGAGACGACGAGGAAGACCCAGGTGTTCTTCTCTTCGAAGGACATGAAAGCGATGTAATGAATCTTTGACTCAATGTCAAATGAGCCAGACATCCCACTTGGGACTCGAGACCTTCCAATGGACGCGCCCACTCGCCCATGACAGCGTCCAAGCACAGCATGAGAGCCGAGCGACACCGGGGCGGTCAGCGAGTCACCATCGAGCCCGGCGAGCACTACGCAACGCGGGGGCCAGAGGTCATCTCGACGCTGTTGGGCTCGTGCGTGGCGGCGTGCCTCTATGACCCCATCGGGAGTGTCATCGGCATGAACCACTTCATGCTGAGCCACACACGGTACTCCCGGACGCTGCCCATCCACGCCTCCGAGGCCGGGCGCTACGGCATCTTCGCCATGGAGTTTCTGTTGAACGCCATGGTGGCCAAGGGCGCCGAGCGACGGCGGCTGCGCGCCAAGGTGTTCGGCGGCGGGAACGTGCTCAACACCGAGTCGGACGGCAGCAACTTCTTCTGCGTGGGCTCGGTGAATTGCAGCTTCATCCGCGAGTTCCTGGTCAACGAATCCATTCCCATCGATGCGGAGGATCTCGGCGGTGACTTCGGGCGAGTGATTCACTTCTCCAATGGCAGCTACTCCGTGCACCGTCGGAAGGTCGGCACGTCGACCAGCCTCAAGGTGGGCCACCGCGACCGCGAGATTTGGCAGCGCGCCATCGAGCAGCAGGAGAAGGCGGTCACCTCCATCGACCTCTGGTGAGGCGCCCGCGGAGCTACGGAAGCGACCCGGTGAGCCCGACCATCGCGCCTCCGGGCAGGGGCGCGACACTCACGGTCGCCGGAGGGGCCTGACCAGCCCTCCACAGCAGCACGACGCCAGTCGCCGCCACCGCGGCCCCGACACCGACGCCAACCCACCCGAGTGTCTGGAGCTTCGTCCCGGTGGCCGCGAGGGCCTCGCCTTCCCCTGGTAGAAAGGTAGAGCCGCGGAGCTTGTTCCATGCGTCGAGCGTCAACCCCAACGCCACGGCTCCAGCGACGAGCACCACGCCGCCGCCGATGACGAGCGCGAGGCCTGCCGGCCGGAGCGGGCTCACGCTCGTGGCAATGGCGGGCTGGCTCGTGAAGGGCACGTCCTTGCTCGTCTCGACTGGGGCTGGCTCCGTCATCGCTGGCTGCTTTGGGGTCAGCTCCATCTCGAGGACGACCTTCTTCCCCGGTGGCACTTGGGCCTCCACCCGCGTGCTGCGTCCGTCGGCTCCGCGAGCGATGACGACGTGGACGCCGCCAACAACCTGGGTCTGGAGAGGGGCTGGGCCGAGGTCCTTGTCGTCAATCGTCACGTCGGCATCGCTGGCGTTCACCACCACCACCAGCGTCGCGGGCAGCTCGCCTCGGACCCGCTCGAGGAGCCGGACCGCGTCAGGGCTGGCGCGAGCCGTATCGAGCTCGATGTCGGGGTTCTTCTGAACCGCGGAGAGGAAGGCGGCCTTCGCCTTCTCCGACTGCCCCAATGCGAGCAGCGCCTGGCCCCGCAGGAGCTGCAGCGCCGCCTGGTCGCTGGCGTCGGTCGCCTTCTTCAGGGCATCGGTGGCTTTCTTGATGGCAGCCTCGAAGTCTCCCTTGGAGAAGTCCCGGGAAATCTCCTCGCGGGCCTTGGCGGCGGGCGAGGCTCCCTGTGCCATGGCCGCGCCCGCCAGGAGGACCGTCAGCACCATCGGAAGCCTTGCTCTCATCACGCGCTCCATTGGCTGTCGGGGACCCTCCAGTCATACCAGCACCTGGCGCGTTCAGTCAGCGCCCTTGATGCACGCGACCGGGCGGAGCCGGTTGGAGACCTGCGCCAGGCCGGCGAGCTCGACCGCCGCCAGCACGTCGTCGAGGTTCTTGTAGCAGGGCCCCGACTCGTCGATGGGCGTGTTCCTCGTGTTGAGCAACACACCCAGCTTCGACATGCGAAGGTCGGTGTCTTTCTGAGACAAGGAGCGGCGGGCCTCGTTGCGAGACATGCGCCGGCCCGCGCCGTGGTTGACCGAATAGAGCGCGGCGGCGGCGCCCTCCTTGGCGAAGAGAATGGCGCTGCCCGTCTCCATCGAGCCGGGGATGAGGATGGGGTGGCCCTGTGACGCCCAGGCGGTGCCCGCGAGGGCGGGGTGCGTGCCGGGGAACGCGCGAGTGGCGCCTTTGCGAGCGACGAAGCGGCCGTTCTCCCTCTGAATGAGGTTGTGGGAGATTTCGTAATACACCTGCGCCTCGCCTCCGAAGACGTGCTCCAGGGCCTCGCACACGGCCTCGCCGATGATGAGTCGGTTGGCGATGGCGAAGTTGGCCGCCATGTTGTGCAGGCTCCAGTAGGCCCTGCCCAGCTCGGAGTCGGCGTCGAGCCACACCGAGTCTTCGCTCCGAGTCCCCAGGCCGAGGTGCTCGGCTCCGGCGACGAAGGTGTCCTTGGCGATGTTCCAGCCGAAGCCGCGGCTGCCCGTGTGCAGCATCACCCAGACCTTGCCGGCCTGGTCGACCTGCATCTCGCAGAAGTGGTTGCCGCCTCCCAGGCTGCCGAGCTGGTTGCGCTTGGCCCAGGCCTTGTGGGGAATGTCGACGCCGTCGTCCTCCACCGGCAGACAGGCCCGCTCGGCGACGTCGTTGGTTCGGCCCAGGGCATGGGCCCCATGCCGGAGGATGTCGGGGACCTGCTTCATGGTGACCCGCGAGGTGCCCTTCTGGCCGACGCCGATGCCGATGCGCGCGACGACCGCGTCGATCCACTGGCGGCGCTTTGCGGGGTCGGCGACGTCGTCGGCGGTCAGCGAGGTCGAGAGTTGCACCATGCCGCAGCCGATGTCGTAGCCGGCGGCCGTGGGCAAGAGCGTGCCCTCGGTCTCGATGGCCGTGCCGATGGGCACTCCGTAGCCGAGGTGACAGTCGGGGGTCAGCACCACGCGCGTGGCGCCCGGGAAGCTACAGGCGTTGACGAGCTGGGCGAGGAGCCCCTCGTCGAGGCCTCCGTGACCCTCTCGGCCAAACAGCAACTCGTCGGACAGGAAGAGATGCGCCTCGCAGCGCATCGTCTCGGTCTTGGGGAGGACCCAGTGGGCCGGTCCCGCGTTCTCCAGCGTCTTCGTCCAGCTCATGGGGGTGGGCGACGAATGCCCGAGGGGCAGCCTGACACGAGCGCCAGGAAGCGGTCAGTAGGGGTCGTCCTTGAGCGCCATGCGGTCAGTCGACGCGTTCGCGGTCGCGGGCACTGCCTTCGCCGGCCGCGGCGGCTGACGGCTGGGCTCGCGGACAACCGGCACGGGAGCGGCTGGGAGTTCCGGTGCCACTTTGCGCTCGACGACCGTGTTCCCTCGTGGCTCGACGGGAGGGCCCCTCAGCTCTCGCTCGAGGGAGGCCTTCTCGGCCTCGGCCCATGACCGAAGGCTCGCGTCTGGGGCGCTGGCGAGGAGGAGCCTGAGGGCCCGGAGTCGATCATCGGCCGTCTTCAGCCGCTCGAGAATGGCGACGCGCACTTGCTCGAGCTGTCGGGCCTGCTCCATGGCCTGCTCGTGTTGCTGCTTGGACGCCTCGAGGGCCAGGTCTCGCTCGAGCTCGTAGTGCGCCCGAATGGCGCTGGTGGTGGGCCATACCCCCGCGGCGATGGCCGTCATGGCCAGCACGACCGTGCTCTTCCGCCACCAGGCGCCGCTGCTCATGCGCAACGTGGCGTTCTCGAGCTCGAGCCTGTCGTTCTCTAGGGCGAGCTGCTTTGTCTCTGCGTCCGTCACGGCAATTCTCCTGTGCGCCACGCTAGCCCTCGAGGAGTGCGTGCGCAAACGAGACCTTCAGTGGCGTGCCACAGCATAGGCGAGCCGGGTGAGCAGCTCGCGGAGGGGTCCCTCGGCGGCCTTGAGCTTCGAGAGTTGAGCCCGGAGCGCCGCGACGTCTTTGCCCTGCTCTTTCAGCTCGTCTGCTCCGAGCGCGAGCCACTGACCCAGCTCGTCGGCGGTGAGCTCGGCATGAAACTGGAGGCCGTAGGAGCGACCCAGGCGGAAGGCTTGCTGAGTGTAGCGGTCGCTCGAGGCCAGCAGCGTGGCTCCGGGCACCGCCGAGTAGGTGTCACCATGCCAGTGGGCGACGGTGAGGCGCTCCTTCGCGGCGCTGAACACCGGGTCTGTCGCCGCGTCCTTGGTGAGCCGCACCGTGCCCACGCCGATCTCCAAACCGTTCTTTCCCGGGTAGACCTCGGCACCAGCCGCGGCCGCCAGGAGCTGGGCGCCCAGGCAGATGCCCACGCACGGGCGATCGAGCGCCAATCGCTCCGTCAAGAGCGCCTGCTCCTCACGGAGGAACGGGTGCTGGTCTGCCTGGTAGACCCCCATGGGCCCGCCCAGCACCACCACCAGCGGCGCCTCCACATCGGCGTGCTCCACCCCGCGGAACCGCCGCGTCACCGAGAACCCCGCCTCGGCCAGCGCCGGGCCGAGCCGGCCCAGGTCCTCATGCGTCTCGTGCTGAATGACGACGGCCTTCATGGTGCCCCAAGCTTACCTCGAGTGACCGCGGAGTGGCCGACGATGCTCAGTCGTCCCGACGATGCTCGGTGTCGCCGATGAAGATGAGGTGCTTCCCATCGCCCGGCTTCTCCACGGACGGCCGAAACCCAGCTTCCCTCAGCTGCGTGAGGAACCCGCCCTGCGGACCCGCCGACCAGATAGCCAGCCGACCGCCCGGTCGAAGGGCCGCGCGCATCGTCGAGAGCCCCACGAGCCCATACAGGGACTCGTTGCCCGTCATGAGCCCAAAGGGCCCGTTGTCCACATCGAGGAGAATGACGTCGAAGCGCGCCCGACTCCGGCGGAACAGGCGCTGAATCTCGCCGGTCTCGACCTTCACTCTCGGGTCCTCCACCGGGCGTCCGGCCAGGGCCGCTACCGCCTCCCGATTCCACTGCACCACGGCTTCGGACAGCTCGCTCACCACGACCGACGCGCTCGGGCCCAGCCCGTCGAGCGCCGCGCGGAGCGTGAAACCGAAGCCCAATCCCCCGACCAGCACCGACGGTGCGGGTGTGACGATGCGAGCGCACCCGATGCGTGCCAGGCCCTCCTCGCTCCCGTGTCGGCGGCTGTTCATCAGCACGTGACCGTCGACCTGAACGAGGAACTCCTCGCCCCGCTGTCGGAGCGTCCAGGCACCTTGCGTCGCGAGCGTCTTCCACGGCTTCATACTCGCTCCACTGCCATTGCCGAGGGCCCGACGCAATCTCGGGCTCATCGTTGCTATGCTCCAGTGCCCCATGGACGTCTCTACCGAGCAGTCGAACGTCACCCACGTCATTCAGCTCGCCATCGCCCCGGTCTTTCTCCTCTCGTCGATTGGCACCATCTTGAGCGTGCTGTCGACCAGGCTGGGGCGCATCGTCGACCGGACTCGGGTGTTGCTCGATCGGGCCGAGAGCGCCACCGACGCCAAGAAGCAACGCATCGAGGCCGAGCTCGAGCTGCTCTTTCGCCGCCGGGCGCTGGTGAACGCGGCCATCACCTCGGGCACGGCGGCGGCGTTGATGGTGTGTCTCCTCATCGCCGTGGCCTTCCTCGGCACGCTCTTCGACGTGAAGACGGGGGTCTTCCTCGCGACCCTCTTCGTCTTGGCCATGGTGGCCTTGGTGGGCGCCCTCGTCTTCTTCTTGAGAGAGGTGATGGTGGCCTCTCGCACCGCGCGCGTCGAACACTGACCGCCCGTCACAGGAGCGAGGTGAGCACCTCCACCTGGAGCCTCAGCGTGCTGGCCTCGGGTCGCGTAGGTGGCCGCCGCGTCCCGACGCTCCCGCAGCTCACGCTCCATACCGATGGCGCCGAGGATACGTCTCAACACGTCGGTGGTCGGCCCGACACCTCGGACTGGCTTCCGGATTGATTCCCTCCCTCGCGGGTGTACTGTGAGTGCGGTGAGATTCGACCTCTGTATTCTTGGCATCGTGGCGTTGCTCTTCATCAGCTGCAGCGATTGTCCCAGCGGGACGATCTGCGAGTGCGTCGGCGACCTGACGGTCACAGTTCACCTGACCAACGTGCCCGCCAAGCTGCAGCTCCGATGGAAGGGCAACGTGGTTGTTGACGAGTGCGCGGCGCTGCGACAGGGCTCGCTCACCTACGAGAAACGGGGCACCGAACTCGTTATCAACGACGGTGGCTTCGGATACACACCGCCCTCGATGGTCGACCTGGAGATCGTCGATCTGAAGGACTGCAGCCAAGCCCCCGAGTCGCTGTTCGCAGTGGTGGATGAGCCGGTTCCGGGTGCGCCCTTTCCGCACTGTTCGAGGGCATCGCTCGACGTGTAGTTGGCTGCGAGGGCCGGCGTCGAACTCGACGTCAGCCCGCGCATCGAACCGAAACGGCCCCCGCCTGCGTCGGCTGGAAACGGGAACCGCCGACAGCAGGGTTCAGAACAGCACGGGAATGAGTCCGGGACTGAGAACGGTGAGCGTTCGCGTGCTCGCGTACAGGTCGACGTAGCTACTCGACTTGTAGGGCACCGAGGTGTTCGGATAGGAGTACGTCGCGCCCCAGAGATTTGAATAGATTAAACATCCAACTGCCATCTCCGTTCCCGGTGTCAGGAACGAGGTGTCTATGGAGCCATCGCTCGAAACGAAAGGCAGCCGAGCACCATTCGAATAGGCATAAGCATCAGTCGCCAGGTCCTCCTCACGACCAAGCAACCTGCATAGCGGGTAGACCCCGGAGTTTGCGAAGTACGTTTCGTGAGCGAGTTGCGTCGGATAGAGCACGCGCATTTTTGCAATATCGCCCTCGCTCAGATGATCGCGGTTTCCTATGGTTCTTCCCGGAGTCAGCATACGAATGGTATCCAGACCATTCTTGCTAAAATATCCGGTACCATAGTGCATGATCGAGTCGTAATCGTAGCCCCCAATCATCGCCGCGCCGCTCTGTACATCAAAATTGAAAGCCATGTAGCAGTCCTCGCCGGCCACACAGCCACAGTCGGTCTCATTGAACAGACACGCAAACCACCCGCACTGGTCTGGTCCCTTGGCGTTGTTGCGGCAACCTCGGATATTTCCGTATTCGATTTCCACGAAATCGGACCGGTCTGGTCGACTCTGTTCGTGGTACAAACCGAGCGCGTGGGCGATTTCATGGTGTGTCGCGAAGTCGAAGCAACCCGGAGCAAGTCGAATGACTTGCGTCCCGCCTACCCTGCCGACGGGACTCGAACACGTATTCGTCGTTCTCTCAAACCTGATACGGTCGCTGTCGGTGGATACGGCAGGTCGAAAGCTGACACCGGGGGCGGTGGCGGTCCAACGGTCCATCGCGTGCTCAATGGTGCTTCGTTCCGCGCCGGAGAAGGCGCCGTCGATCTCGAAAGGAACCACGGCTGGAACTGCCTCGAAGCCGAGCGCACCTCTGGTCCCACCCCAGTTGTAGCTGCCCCCGACAATGTGGAGCCCATCCCGTACCGTGCCCCGTTTCTCACCGGTCGTCAGCTCGGGTCCTGACGCGGTATCGCTCGCAACGACTTCGATGTCGCCCTCAAGAAGTAGAACGCCGTCCTTCCACATCGCGGTCCTTTGTTGCCCACGATATCTGATCCCCACGATTCCCGTGCCAACGCGCCCGGGCGTCGCAAGAGTGTCAGAACCGCTCTCGCCGTCCGTTTGACGCGTCGACGTTCCATCGCATGCGAGCGACAATGTCGCCGCAAACGCAACCGCTTGGATTGCGCCGCGAAAGGTTCGTTTGCAGTGGCCATGCACCGTGACTCAACCCCCTCCAGAGGAGAAGCACGACTACCCGAAAGTCTGCATTTGTACCACAGGACCAAGGGTGGTCAAAACCCAGATTGAGGAGGTAACCAGCCTTTCCGAGCCGACGCTCAGAACCTGCTGCGCGATCAGTGACGAAGAGGTGGAGCGCCTGCTTCGCACCGTCGCCCTTCGTGTCGTTCGCCTCCTTCGCAAGCAGGGCAAGCTGGACAAAGTCAACCATCCGCGTCGCGAACCTCCCGTCGTCCGGCGGAGTAGCGAGTTGGGAGGCGCCACCGGTGCGGCGGCCTCAGGTACGATGACATGGAAGTGAGGCGCCAACTGAAGGGCCGATCCAAGTCGCTGAACGAAGGCAACAGCTCTAGCGTGGGGCGTCGGAATGCCAAGCTTTCGGGCCGTCGGGGGCGGGCTCGGCCACGACCTGACTGTCACAGCGATTCGGGCATCGGCGCCATACCTCCTGCTCGCACGAGGGGCTCGTGGACTCGGGCAAGGCCGTGGGCCCATCCTTCGCCCCTCCCCACCGAGCAAGCTGACGCGGCACACCGAGGACCGCCCGCGTCGGTCGGATGAAACGGGGTTCGGACAATCGACCCGGCTGGGGCGCATCGTCGACCGGACACGGGTGTTACTCGAGCGGCCGAGAGCGCCACCGACGCCACGAAGCAGCGCATCGAGTCCGGCTCGAGCTCCTCTTCGCCTTGGCCATGGTGGCCTTGGTGGGCGCCCTCGTCTTCTTCTTGAGAGAGGTGATGGTGGCCTCTCGTACCGGCCGCGTCGAGCACTGACGGCCCATCACAGGAGCGAGGCTCACGCTGACCTGACTTGAGCGTCGTCACCGGAGCGGCCCAGCGTCGGGGAGCGCCCCTCCCAGTGCCCGCGCAGCTGGCTTCCGGCTACGCCCGACACGTAGACTGATGCCACTATGACAGCGCATTGGATTGCAAGTCGGAGCCTCACACAAGTTGATGGCGTGCAGGTGCTTGTCAGCATTTCTGAGCCGGTCAAAGTCCGCGACACGCTTTGGTCTTGCTCGTTCAGTGTGTCGCGCCAAGGTCAGGATACTCTGGTCGAGGTGAAGGGCTACGACTCTGTCCAAGCCCTCCTGCTCACTTTGGAGCGACTCAGGCTGGAGCTGTCCAAGCTGGGCCCACTGATCTGGCTCGGGGAGCAGGGCGACCATGGCTTCCCTATGTTCATCCCGCAGGCCTTCGGCTTCGCGTTCTCACAGAAGCTTGAGAAGATGGTTGACTCGGAGGCCGTTGCCTTGGTGACTGATCTCAGAGCGAAAGCCGAGGCGAAGCAAAGAGCCATGGAAGCTCGCGACACGTAAGGTCGAGCTCGGCGCCACTCACTGGGCAGGCCACCTGACACGCAGGCCGCTTGAGCTGGGTGGTGGTGGACCCCAGGTCTCCTGGGGTTCGTAGGGGCATTCGGGGGAGGAGGTTGGGGTGGTGGCGACTTGAGGACGGGTTTCCCCTTTCCGTCGGCTCTCCACCGGTGGCCGCGGACGTGGACGTGGATACACGTTCCACTCGTGCGCTGTGCGCTACAGTGCGGCCATGTCCACCGCGGAGAAGCGCAAGTCGAACCGGGAACTCCTCGCGGAAGCAGCGGCACTGCCGGAGCGGCTGACCGGCGAGGTCATCGAGGGCGAACTCTACGTGATGAGCCGACCAAGCCCTGCACACCAAGAGGTGGAAGCAGGCTTGATGTCTTCCCTTAAGTTCGGCGGCGGCGGCCCGCCCTTGGCGAGTTGGTATTTTCAGCACGAGGTGGAGGTCCTCTTCCCCGCGCAAGAGCTGGCAGTCCCCGATCTCAGTGGCTGGCGCAGTGATCGCATCGCCGGCCATCGCAACGACAACCCCATCGAGGTGATCCCGGACTGGGTGTGCGAAGTGCTCTCGGACTCGACGCGCCGCAAAGACCTGGGACCGAAGCGAGACCTGTACGCGCGCCACGGGCTCGGGCACCTGTGGCTGGTCGATCCCGCGGCACAGGTCCTCGAAGCCTTTGCGTTGACAGCGGGGCGGTGGACGCTGCTCGGAACGTGGACCGGTGCGGCTGAGGTGACGGGCGTCGCGCCCTTTCCGGAGTTGCGCTTTGAGCTTCGACGTTGGTGGCTCACGCTGACCTGACTTGATCGCCGTAGGACCGGGGTTGGGGTGTGCGGGGTGCTCGCAACCTCCCCCGGGCTCGGAGCTGTCGCAGTCGGCGCTGTCGCAGTGAGACTGCCTCCGAGTCCGCGCTGTACAGCCGGGCGATGCCTTGACCGGTCGAGCCCGGA
This sequence comes from Myxococcales bacterium, assembly GCA_003153055.1. Next base: position 210 of record PMBV01000106.1, on the reverse strand, counting down.
GCCTCTCACTGGGCAGGCCACCTGACAAGCAGGCCGATCGAGCCCCAAACTCCGTCCGCTCTAGGGACCCGGAGCGGCGCCGCTGGGCCGTTGCCGAAACGCGGTCGACCGGGGAGCCGCCAGCCATGGCCAGTCGTTCAGGGCCGCCGTCATCGCCTCTACGGCCCGAGTTGGGGTCTCTGCACCTCGGCAACGACCTCGAGAACGGGC
>PMBV01000024.1 GCA_003153055.1 Myxococcales bacterium | reverse complement strand
AATACCGACAAGTATTCCCGCGGGCCTCTTCCTCGCGCGGCTCGCGTCTCTGCGTTCGGGCTCGGTCGGCGCTTCACACCAGTCACCTGAGGTGAGTCGGTTGATGGTCCTGCTCACGGCTCAGCCCTGTGAGTAGAGTCTTTCGGGCGCGTCTACCGTCACAGCCCGAGGACCATCATGACGACATTCCCGTCTACGCTCGACGCCGTCACCGTCTACCGCGAAGGCGCCGTCTGCCTGAGGCGGGCTCGACTGACCGAGGCCTCGCGCCAGGTGCGGATCGGCGGCCTGCCCCTGTCGATGGAGGCAGGGTCCCTCCGCGCTCGGGTGCTCGCCGGCGTGGGCCGGGTGCAAGACGTGAGGGCCCACTTCGACGTGCAGCTGGTCGACGAGCCTGATGTCCCAGCCGAGGCGAAGGTCCTGGAAACGGCGCAGGAGGCCCTCGCTCGGCTGCAGCAACGCCTGGCCCGGGTCGACTCCGAGATCGACGAGCTCCGTGGCCTCACCCCCAAGTTCCACGAGCCAAAGCGCGGCGAGCCACCCCGGGCGGCGCCAGTCGCGTCGGTGCTGGCGTTGGCTGACTTCATCGACGCCCAGCTCGAGGGGCACCTGGCCGAGCGGAGGAGCATCAACCAAAACCTGGAGGACGCCCAGCGAGAGCTCGAGTTGCGGCAACGACGGCTCCGCGAGTCCTCCACGGCGAAGCGCTCCGAGCGGGCCCGCCTCGAGCGGGTGGCCGTGGTGACCCTCGCCGAGGTCGCGAACGAGGGGGTCGAGCTGGGGGTCGAGTACCGGGTTCCAGGGGCCCGCTGGGTGCCCTCGTACCAGCTCAGGCTCGCGCGAGGGCTGGCCTCGGGCGCCCTCACGATGCGCGCGGCGATCGCCCAGAATACTGGCGAAGACTGGAGTCGCGTCGAGCTCTGGTTGTCGACGGCTTCGCTGGCGAGACGGACCGACGTGCCGGTCCTCCGCGCGCTCAAGATCGGGCGCCGGCAGGCCGAGCGCACACGCACCGGGTGGAGGGAGCCACCCGCGGGGCTCGACGAGCTCTTCGCCGGGTTCGATTCGATGGGGCCCCTGCCCGTCCCTGCTCCACCGGCAGCGAAACCGATGGCCAAGAATGCGAGAGAGGAACGTGCTCCTGGAAGCGCTCCTCCCCGCCCCTCCGCGCTCCCGCTCCCGCCGGCGCCCATGCTCCAAGCCCCCATGCCCATGGCAATGCCGGTCGCCGCGCCAGCCCCTTCCAGGAGCATGGGGTTCGCAGGTGCGCTGGGGGGCATGGCTCGCCGGGAGCGCTCGAAGGTGGCGGAGGAAGAAGCCGACGCGGCACCGGAGCCGGCCGACGACACGCTTGCTTTCGGCGAGCCCGCTCCTCTGCCCCCCGAGCCCAAGGGCAGCCTCGACGCGGCGATGCAGGACTACGAGCGACTGGTGATGTCGGGGCCTCAGGGCCCGGCGCGGGGGCGGCTCCAATCGATGGGAGAGTGGGACTCGATGTTCCTCGTCGGGGTGAGCGTGCAAGTCGACGTGCTGGTGGCCATCGTGGCGAAGGCGCGTCGAGCCGCCCTCGGCGTGCGAAGCCTGGGCCTCCCTGGGAACGCCAACCCCGTCTCGTCGGTCGACTCCTTCGACTACCGGTATGAGTGCGCCGCGAGGGTCGATGTGCCCTCGAAGGGGAAATGGGTCAGCGTGGCAGTGACCTCGTGTCAGGTGGGCCTCACGCCGGAGTACGTCTGCGTGCCCGCGGTCGAGTCGAAGGTCTATCGGACGCTGCAGGTCAGCAACCGTGGCTCAGCGGCCCTGCTCCCCGGGCCGGTCGACGTCACCGTGGGTGACGAGTTCCTCATGACGACTCGGCTCCCGGCTGTTCCACCCCGGGCCGACGCCACGCACCGCCTGGGCCTCGGTGTCGAGGAGGCCATCAAGGTGGCCCGCAAGACGTCGTTCAAGGAGAACACCGGAGGGTTCTTGAGCGGGTCGACGCTCTTGCCGCACGAGATCGAGGTCGAGCTCAACAACCGCCTCGCCACGCCCGCGAAGGTCGAGGTGCGAGAGCGGGTGCCGTCGGTGATGCCGGACGACGAGAAGGACGTGAAGGTCGAGGAGCCGCTGGTGCAGCCGCCCTGGGAGCGCATCGACACGCCGCTCGATGGTCAGGGCGTGGTTCGCGGGGCTCGACGCTGGGTCGTCACCGTTCCGCCGGGCGAGAGCCGCACGCTCGTCGCCCAGTTCGCGATTCGCATGCCGGCCGATCGAATGCTCGTCGGCGGAAACCGGAGGGTCTGAAGCCATGGTGACGCCCCTGACGTTTCCAGTGACGCAGATTGTGGTGATGGAGGATCGAGCCCAGGTGGAGCGCCGCGCTCGGGTGGTGGTGGTCCCGGGCGGTGCGCCGATCGAGCTCACTGGGCTGTCGGTGCTCGCGGTCGATCGCTCGCTCCAGGTTGAAGTGCGGGGCGCGACCTTCGTCGACGCGAAGCTCGACCGGCGGTGGAAGGTGAAGCCCAAGGGCGGTCTGGCCATCGACGCCAGCGTGCTTGCGAAGCGGGTGCACGATCTCGAGGGTGAGCTGGTGGCCCGTGCCGACCAGGTGGCCCGCGCCGAGGCCCGGGGCGCTCTGTTGGCCACGGCCCGTGGCGATCTCCTGCGGGCGATCGCCGAGAGCACCGGGTTCGGCAAAGCTGACGTGTCCGGCTGGTCGGAGCAGCTCGATGGGCTCGGCACCAGGCAGCGTGAGGCCGACGAGGCCGTGCGGATGGCCCAGGTCGAGCACGCCCAGACCGAGGTTCGCCTGGCCGAGGGGCGCCGGGCCCTGATGGCCTCGGAGGAGCAAGAGCGCGACCTGGAGTGCGTACTCGTCCTCACGCTCGAGGGCGATGGGCCAGCGGAGATACGGGTGAGCTACCTGGTGCCCTGCGCGGTGTGGCGGCCGGCCTACCGCGCGTCGCTGGGAGCCGGCACCGTGCTCCTCGAGGCCGAGGCCGTGCTCTGGCAGTCGACGGGTGAGGCGTGGAACGACGTGCGACTGGCCTTCTCCACCGCTCGCCCCACGTTGGGCACGACGCCTCCGACCCTGGTGGAGGATCGGATCCGGACCCGGCCCAAGGCGCAAGAAGAGAAGAAGGTGGTCGACGTGGCCATTCGAGAGGAGGTCATTCAGACCGCCGGCGAGGGAGGCACGCCCGAGCTCCCTGGGCTCGATGACGGCGGCGAGGCCCGCCTGCTCTCCGCCACGGGGGCCTTCACCATCAAGAGCGACGGCCTGCCCCACCGGGTCCCGTTGTTCGCCTTCGAATCGAAGGCCAGCCTCGAGCGCGTCTGCCCGGCCGAGCTCACCTCGTTGGTGTCGCTGGTTGGCCGGTTCCCCAACACCTCCGGCCAGGTGCTGCTCGCGGGCCCGGTCGATCTGGTCAGGCAGTCGGGCTTCGTCGGGCGCTCACAGCTCTCCTTCACCGCGCCGGGAGAGCTGGTGAAGGTGTCCTTCGGCAGTGAAGACGGGCTGCAGATCGTCCGCTCCACCGAAGAGAAGGTCGACGAGGCACGCCTGACGGGGCGGCGCACGACGACCAGGCGGGTGACGCTCCACGTGTCGAACGCGCGGCCAGAGCCTGCCACGCTGGTGGTGGAGGAGCGCATCCCCGTGTCCGAGGTGAAAGAAGTGGAGATTCAGGTCCTCTCCAAGGACTGCAGCCCTCCACCTTCGGTCGTCACCAAGGACGGCATCGTACGCATTGAGCTCGATCTCCCGGCCGGGGGCACCCGCGCCGCGAAGTTCGCCTGGGAGCTCTCGGCCGCGGGCAAGGTCGCTGGCGTGTAGGCGGCCACGCTGGAGCACTGATCAGCCCTGCCGCGGTTACTTGATCCCCATGCACGTCCTCGTTGCTCCCGCGGGCTCCGCTCCTGGTCCTGAACCCGTACGGTGTCAGACCCGTGCAGTAGGACGGTGCGTGGAGGGCGGCGGCGGTGGCGAAACTCACTCAACCTCACGACAAGTTCCTCAAGGCCCTACTGGACGATCCGGGGGCGCTCGGCGCCCTCCTTCGGGAGCGGCTCCCGCCATCGTTGGTGCTGCTCCTCTCCGATGAGGCCCCGGAGCTCGTCGATGGCGTCTTCCTCGACCAGGCTCTCCAGGAGTCGCGGTCCGACCGCCTGTACCGGCTCAGGCTGAAGGGGCGCGGAAATGTCTACGTCCACCTCCTCCTCGAGCACAAGAGCAGGCCCGAGGAGCGAGCCGGGCTTCAAGTCCTCGGCTACATGGTCGACCAGTGGGAGCGCGAGTATGTCGCCGGTGAGAAGCTGACACCCATCCTCCCGCTCGTCATCTACAATGGCGCCGCACCGTCGAGGGTGCCACGCTCCTTCTCTGAGCTAATGGCCTCCCACACGGCGTCGCTGGGGTTGAGGCCCCTCGACTTCGAGGTGTTGCTCGTGGACCTCGGTGCGATCGACGACAACGCCCTCTCGAACGATCCGATGCTCCGTGCCGGCCTCCTGGCGCTCAAGTGCGCGACGAGGGAGAGCCAGCAGAGAGCCAAGCTGAGGAAGGTGCTGGAGGCCGTCGCCGAGGCTCCTCGGCTCCTCCGCCGGGCGCTGGTGTATATGATAGAAACCTACCGGAGCGTCGACCGAGCGCAGCTGCTCGGGGAAGCGAGCCGCGTGTTGCCGAAGGAGGACGTGATGACCGTCGCCGAGGAGCTCAGAGAGGAGGGCCGTCAAGAAGGCGCGGCGGGGGCCCAGCGGGCCATGCTGGTGCGCATCCTCACCCGGAGGTTCGGCGGGCTCTCCAACGAAGTGCAACGCAGGGTGATGGCTGCCGGCTCCCCCGAGCTCGAGCTCTGGCTCGATCGAGCGCTCGACGCCGCGACGCTCGATGCGGTCTTTCCCACCCCACATTGAAGTTCGCGGCTACGAATTCGAGCCGTCGTCGAGACTCGCCAACGGGTCGAATCGTCGCTGACGAAAAAACCCCGAGCATCACTCCTCGTCGGACGGAGCCTCCATGTACTCGGGGGCGCTGATCCCGAGAATGCCGAAGGCGCTCTTCAGCGTCTGCTTGAGGGCGGCCACCAGCGCCAGCCGGCCCTGGGTCTTCTCGAGGTCGGCGCTGATGATGGGATCCGAGCGGTACTGGGTGAAGTAGGCGTGGAAGTCGGAGATCAGCTCCTGGCAGAAGTAGAGCACGTGGTGCGGCTCGAGCTTCTCGGCCGCGCTGGTGACGACCTCTGACAGCTGGCTCATCTTCTTCAGCATCGCCTTCTCTTCAGGCAGGACCAGCCGGGCGAGTTGGGCATCGGTGAGCGCCTCGGCGCCGACGAAGGGAGTGCCCTTCTCGGCGGCCTTCTTGAGCACCGACGCGCACCGGGCGTGGCCCATCTGAAAGTAGAAGACCGGGTTGTCCTTCGACTGCTTCTGCACCGCGTCGAGATCGAAGTCGAACTGGGCGTTGGCCGTCTTCATGAGGAAGATGAAGCGGCAGACGTCGGCCCCAGCCTCGTCGATCAGATCAGCGAGCTCGAAGACGGTGCCCTTTCGCTTGCTCAGCTTCACCTCTTGGCCGTCGCGGGTGATTCGCACCATCTGCACCAGCACGAACTGGAGCTTCTTGGGGTCGAAGCCGAGCAGCTTCATGCCCGACTGGATCCGCGGGACGTGCCCAGCGTGATCCGCCCCGAAGACGTCGACGATCACGTCGAAGCCGCGGTCGAACTTCTCCTTGTGGTAGGCGAGATCGGCCGTGAGGTACACCGGCGTTCCGTCGGCCCGGAGGATCACCCGGTCCTCGTCGTCCTTCAGCACGTACTTGCCGTTCTCCTGGTACGTCGCGGTCATCAAGAAGGTGCCACCCTTCTGGCGATCGGCGTACTGGGCCGCCTTGGACTCCTCGTTGCGTACCCGCTCGCCTTTCTCCCTCCGCTTCCCCTCGGCCGCCTCGTAGGTCACCCCGCGCGCGGCGTAGACGTCGACCAGGCTCCGCACCTTCCCCGAGGCGTGCAGCGAGGCCTCCGAGAAGAACACCTCGTGGGTCACCCCGGCCTTCTCGAGGGTGGCGCGAATGGCTCTCAGGTTCTCCCTGATGCCAACCTCCATGGCCTTGGGCAGCCACACGGCTTCGGGCACGCCGAGGAACGCATCTCCCACCTCGGCTCGCCAGGTTCGGGCGATCTCCACCACGTACTCGCCGGGGTATTCACCCTCGGCCAGCTCAAGCGTGAACGCGGCTGAGCTCTCGAGTCCCTTGGCCACGCGTTCCTGGTGAGCGAGTTGCTGGTAGCGCTTGTAGACGGTTCGCCCCAGGGTCTCGACCTGCTTGCCGTGATCGTTGATGTAGAACTCGCGAGTCACGTCGTGGCCCGCGGCATCGAGGAGCCGGGCGATGGCGTCGCCGACGAAGGTGCCCCGGGCGTGACCGAGGTGCACGGGGCCCGTGGGGTTGGCCGAGACGAACTCCACGAGGGCCTTCTTGCCGGTCGACTTGGGCTTCTGCCGCCCGAAGCCCTCACCCGCGGCCAGCACCTCGCGGGCGATGCGCTGGAAGACGAGATCGCTCAGGCGAAAGTTGAGGAACCCGGGCCCGGCCTTCTCGACCGAGGTGACGATGCTCTGGCGATCGACCAGGTTCGCGATCAGGAGCTGAGCGAGATCGACGGGCTTCATGCCCACGATCTTCGAGAGCACCAGGCTCACGTTGCACGACCAGTCGCCGTGCTCCAGGTTCTTCGGTACCTCCACCACGTAGTTGGGCCACGCCTCGAACGACAGCGTCCCCGAGCTCTTGAGCGCCGAGAGCGTGTCGTCGACGACCGCCCGCACCTTCGATTTCATGATGAGTGTTTCCCTTCACTGCGAAGTCGTTGATTCACTGCCGGTCGAGCCGTGGCACCAGCCACGAGAGCGACCGCTCGAAGCGGTAGTTGACGCCCATGTGGCCGTCCTCGAACTCCTCCTGGAGGTGCTCGACGCTGGCGGCCTTGAGCTCCTCGCTGACCATGCGGGCCCCCCACCGGAGGTTGAACTCGTCGCGGCTGCCGCAGTCGAGGAAGATGCTCCGGAGTTTCCGGTACGCGTCGAGGTGCTTGGGTACGAAGCGCACCGGGTCGTGCACCAGCCAGCGGTTCCACACGTCGATGCGCAGCCGACCCGACGGCAGCTCGATGGGCAGCTCGACGCTCAGCGGCTCGCCGCGCTTGGGCGAGTAGGCCGCCGACATGCACAGCACGTTGATGACGGTGTGATCCTCACCCTTCATCTTGGTGGCCATCGCCCGCTCGAGGAAGTCGCGGTACCAGGCCTCGACGCCCCCGGCCCTGAGCAACGGGCCCGCGGCCTGGGGCAGATCGTGGAGGTAGCAGTACTCGAAGGCCGCGTCTCCCGAGTGCACCCCGATGTGCCCGAAGAGATCTGGGTGAAAGCGGGAGATCACCCACGCGCCGTAGCCGCCCGACGACTTGCCGATCAGCGCCCGAGCGGTGCCCTTGGCGACCGTCTTGAAGGTGCGATCGACCCAGGTCAGCACGTCGCGGGCCACGTAGTCGCGGTAGCGGCCGATGCCCTCGGAGTTCATCCACTGGCTGCCCCCGAGGCTCGTCCACCCGTCGATGAAGACGCCGATGACCGGTGGAACCTTTCCCTCGGCGATGAGCCAGTCGAGCCGCTCAGGCACGTTCCTGGTGAAAGGCGAGGTGTTGAGCCACTGCATGCCCGTCCCGGTGAAGCCGTGGAGGAAGTACACCACTGGGTAGCGCTCATCGCTCGCCGCGTCGTAGCCGGGAGGCAGGTACACCGGAATCGTCCGGGTGGAGGGATCCTGCAGGGGGTTGCCTTCGAGGCTCCCGGCGAACACCTGGTGAATGCTGATGCTGCCCTTCATCATGGCTCTTTCCCGAAGCGCTTCATCACTTCCTTGAGGTCCAGCCACGCGAGCTTCTTCTCGTCGGGGCTCCGCAGCAGGTACGCGGGGTGGAAGGTGGGCATGAGGGGGACGCCAGCATAGGTCCGCCACTGCCCCCTCAGGCGGGTAATGGGAGTCGAATCGCGCAACAGCGTCTGAGCGGCGAACTTGCCCAGGGCGACGATGACCTTGGGTTTGAGCGCCGCCAGTTGTCCCTTGAGGAACGGCTCGCAGGCTTCGATCTCGTCGGGCTCGGGGTTGCGGTTCCCCGGAGGGCGGCACTTGGCCACGTTGCAGATGTAGACCGTATCGCGGGTGAACTTCATCGCCTCGATCATCTTGGTGAGGAGCTGACCTGCGGGCCCGACGAAGGGCACACCCTGGCGATCTTCCTCGGCGCCCGGAGCCTCACCCACGAAGACGAGCTCGGCCCGGGGGTTGCCTGACCCGAAGACGATCTGCGTGCGCCCTTGGCTCAGCTTGCATCGATGGCAATCACCCAGCGACTGGCGGACCTCGTCGAGCGTCTTCACCACCGCCGGCTCGGCTGGGGCCGGAGGAGGAGCCGGTCGTGGGGGCTCCACCGGCGCAGGCGCACTGGGGGCCTCGGGGCGCCGAGCCTCCGGCGGCTTGGGGCGACTGGGCGGGGCGACCGGGGCCCCGCGCTCCGCGACGATGACGCGCGTGCCGTCAGACTCCTGCCAAGCGAGGTGCCGGCGGAGCTCGAGGGCGATGTCAGACAGCTCGTCGATCATGGCTCACCTATACACCGGGGCGCTCACTGGGGCGACGCCGAGGACACCCGCGCATGCCGCCCGAGGATCTCCCACAATCGCCGGGCCACCTCGCGCTTGGTCCCGGACAGCGCGGTGGTCGCCCCGTCTGCCCCCAGCACCGTCACCGAATTGGTCTCGACCGCGAACCCGGCTCCCGGAGCGCTCACGTCATTGGCCACCACGAAGTCGAGGCGCTTGGCCTCGAGCTTGCCCCTCGCGTAGGTCAAGACGTCGTGGGTCTCGGCCGCGAAGCCGACCAGGAGCGGCCGGCGCTCGCTCGCGTGTACCTTGGTCGACGCGGTGAGGAGCACGTCAGGCGTGCGGACCAACGTCACCGTCGACGGACCTTCGCCCTTCTTCACCTTCATCGGCGCCACCGTCTCTGGCCGCCAGTCGCTCACCGCCGCGGCTGCCACGAAGACGTCAGCTGCTTCGATGCGCTCCATCACCGCGTCGAGCATCTCGTCAGCCGTGGTCACGTTGACGATGCTGATGCCGTCCACCACCACCTCGCCCACTGGGCCCAACACGACAGTCACTTCGGCTCCGAGACGCCGGGCCTCCTCGGCCACCGCCAACCCCATCTTGCCGGTCGAGGGGTTCGAGATGAACCGCACTGGATCCATGGCCTCCCGGGTGGGCCCGGCGGTGATCAGCACTCGCCTGCCTGAGAGCGCGCCCGAGGCGAAGAGCCCCCTCGCGCCCTGAATCAGATCGGAGAGATCGGCCAACCGCCCGGCCCCGACATCGCCATCGGCGAGGAGCCCGACCCCCGGCCCGACCACCTGGAACCTCGGTTGGGCCAGCAGGGCCCGCATGTTCTCCTGAGTGATGGGGTTTTCCCACATGGCGGTGTTCATCGCTGGGGCCAGCAGCACCGGCCCGCGAAAGGCCAGCAGACTGGTGGTCACGAGATCATTGGCCAGGCCGGCGCGGATCCGCGCGAGCAGATCAGCCGTGGCCGGCGCGACAACGAAGGCATCGGCCCAGCGAGCCAAGTGGAGGTGACCGAAGCGCTCCTCGTGGGCGAAGGTGTCGGTCAACACGGGATGGCCGGAGAGCGACTGGAGCGTGAGCGGCGTGACGAACTCCTGAGCCGCCGGGGTCATCGCCACGCGCACCTCGGCGCCTTGTCGCTGGAGCTCACGCACCAGATCGCACGCCTTGTACGCCGCGATGCCGCCGCCCATGCATACCGCGAGGTGGCGCCCTGCGAGAACGTTGGGGTTCACCCAGTGACGACTAGCACCGCCCGACGCCTCAGTCAGCACTCCCCTCCCCCGAGCCGACGGGCCGTCATTGGACGAGCGAGACCTCACCCGTCGATGGCACGTCGACCGGTACGATGATGGGGGCGGTGGGCGTGTTGGCGTGGAAGCTGCCCCAGACCAGCGAGTAGTGGCCCGCCTGGAGGCCCCCGAACGTCACTCGATCAGTGCGGGGTTGGTACAGCACCTGGGCCCAGCTCGAGCGGAGGAGCTCCGTCGGCGGGTTGCCCACCGCGCTCACCACGCCCTTGAGGAGCCACAGCGCATAGCCGGGCTGGGGTGCGATTCGCGCGGTGACGGTGCCGAGGCCTGGCACCGGGCCGAAATCGACTCGCGCCTGGCTCCCGGCCACCTCGGTGATGAATGCGGGCGGATCTTGGGCGGTGTGCTCGAAGCCAGGGTTTGCCACGATGAACCGGTAGATCCCCGCGGGTATCTCCATCGCGTAGGTACCATCGGCGTTGGTGACGACGCTCACCGTCTCGGAGCGATCGGCGTGCACCCCGGAGATCTCCACGCCCGCCGCCGGGCGCCCGTCGGGGAGCCACGCCGTGCCCGACACCTGCACCCCGGGTTTGAGCACCAACTCGACGCCCTGGGCCGAGCCCTCCGTCACCGCGCGGGTGGCCGTCCTCCGGCCCTTCTTGGCGACCAACTTGAACTCCTTCTGGAGCGGAGGTCGACCCAAGGAAAACTCGCCCTCGGCGCCGGTGAGCACGGACTGTTCGCACGAGTCACAGGTGACGACCGCGTCGGACACTGGGCCCCCGCCCTCCTCTCGCACCACGCCGGTGACCCTCGGCGCACGCTTCAGCTCGAAGTCGCCCAGGTCGGGCGTCGTGGGCCGGTTCTCGGTCAGAGGGGTGAAGCCCGGCGCCTCGACCGTGACGACGACGCGATCATCGCTCGCAGGCAACGCCAGCTCGAAGCGCCCGTCTGAGCTCGTCACCTCGAATTCATCGACGCGAAAGCTCTTGAGCGGCTGCCCGTCGCCCAGCACCCGCCCCCGGAAGACCGGCTGCCGCTTCACCACGACTCGCACCGGGTCCCCTCCAGCCACGGCCAGCGCGCGGTCGACCTGCTCGAAGCCCCGCTGGGCCACGCGCACCGAATACGTGCTCTTGGGTCGCAAGGGCGACAGCGTGAAGGCGCCGCTCGAATCGGTGGTGGCAGGCTCGGCCCCTCGCGGCGTCACGGCCACCGTGACCGACGGCACTGGTGCCCCGAGCGTGTCGACCACCTGCCCGGTGACGGCGGCGCCGGGCTTGAGCGCCGCGCTCACCCTGAGGAGCTGCCCGTCTTGGAGCGTCACGCTCTGCCGCTCCGAGGGGAGGAAGTCCGCGTGGCTGGCGATGAGCGTGTAGGTGTCATTGGGGAGCCCCCGCATCAGCACCACGCCGTCGGCCCCCGAGGGTCGGTCGCTGCGGAAGTTCCCGTCTTTGTGGAACAGCACGACCTGGGCACCTTCGACTCGACGCCCGTCGATGGTGACCGTGACCTCCGCCCCGGCCCGAGGCTCCAGCTGCAGCTCGACGTCGCTCTTGGGGGCCGTCACCTGCACCTCGCCTCCGCCCCAGTCGGAGTGATGCCCCTGGAGCGTGTACAGCCCTGGCGATGGCACCGGCGCCCGAAAGCGCCCCTCGGCGTCGGCGATCACCGAGTCACCGGTTGGACCGACCAGCACCGCGACTCCGGGGGCCGGACGCCCGTACTCGTCGATCACCCGGCCAGTGATGAGCGTGCCTCGGGTCAGCGTCACCTCGACGGGGGTCTCTCCCCCCTTGATCACCACCGGCACCGTGGTGGGCTGGAAGGCCTCCGAGGTCACCTTGAGCTGGTAGTCGCCCTGCCCCAGGGGCCCGAGCACGCCGAGCTCTCCCGTCTTCAGCTTTCGACGGGTGATGGTCTCGTGGGCGCGGGTCTGCAACTCCACCGTCGGGTCAGGCACCGGCTGGCCCCCTTCATCCACCACCGTCACCAAGAGCTGTCCCCCGCGATCGAGCGTCAGGGTCAGCGCGGTCACCGAGCGTGAGAGCGTCACTCGCTGGGGAGCCGAGGCGAGCTCGCCGGCGACGGCCGACACCATCATCGCCTGAGGGTAGAGGGCGTCGATGACGGCCGTGCCGCCCGGGGCCGTGAGCTCCCTCGCCAGGTGATCGGCTTGGAGCATCACCACGCCCTCGATGGGGCTCCCACCCGACACCAGATGGACCTCGAGCCGCCGCGGTGCGACCAGCGTCAACGAGACGGGCGCCTGGCCTCCCTCCACCTGGAGCCGCGACGCGGGGAGCCGGCCGGGGGCCGACGCCACCACGAAGAAGGGCCCCTCTCCGAGGCCATCGAAGCGGAACGTCCCGTCGGCGGCCGAGAGCATCTCCATTGGGTGGGTGATGCGGCGGGAGACGACCCGAACCGTCGCCACCAGCGCGCTGCCGCCCTCGTCTCTCACCACGCCCACCAGACCGCGGGGCGCGGGGAGGAACAGCTCGACGGGATCGCCCGGGGCAGCGCGCTCCTTGATGCCCTCGCCGAACCTCGCGGCGTGTCCCCAGACAGTGAAGCTGGTCCCCAGGAGGTGCTCGAAGCGAAACCGCCCGGCGCCGTCGGAGCTCGTGGTGAGCCCGGCCACCAGCTCCCCTCGCCGGCTCTCCAGCAACCCAGAGATGGTACGGGAGGTCTCTGGGGCTCGGCAGCTCAACAGCGGCTCCCCGCACACCCCACAGCGCCGGGTGGCGAGGCTCTGCTGGTTCGAGGCCACGAGGGAGATCTCGGCTCCTGCGATGGGGGCACCCGACGGATCTCGCACCGTCCCCGTCAAGGTGAGGCCTTGCTGGCTGCCCAGTGCTCGCACCTCGATGGGCTCGAAGTCAGCCTCGGCGGGCGTCGCCGACACGGAGCTCGTCCGTTGGTGCCCCCGAGGCCACAACCCAAGGGTGGCGACGAGCGCGAGCGACAACGTCACTCCGATGAGGATCCAGCGGCGCATGGGCCTCCAGGGAGCGAAAGCGAAAGGCGAGAAGTTCGACACCCGCCCCAGCTGATGGGTTCCCGTGCAGGTTGGCTGGGAGCGGGCCTGCCTACTGCTCGACGAAGGGGTTGACGGCGTGGGTCGCGGCGAGCTCCTGCCGCGCCTCGGAAAGCTCCGAGTTGGTCTCCCGGAGCCGGTCACTGAGCACCTGCACGAAGCTCCACAGGAGCTTCACCGCGAGGATCGACTCGCGCTTCATCAGGTTCATCAGCTCGGAGCGGGCGATGACCATCACCCGTGTCGGCTCGATGGCCCGCACGGTCGCGGAGCGAGGGGCGTTGTCGATGAGGCCCATCTCACCGAAGTGGCCTCCGGCACGCAGCTCGGCGATCGGTACGCCAGCTTTTTCCACCGCCACCCGGCCACGGATCACCACGAAGAGCTCTTCTCCGGGCTGGTTCTCGGTGACGATCTCTCGCCCCGCGGGGAAGGTTCGGGTGCTGGCGGTGGAGAGGACGGCCGTCTGTTCCTTGTAGGTGAGGTGCCGGAAGAGGGGGATCTTCTTGAGCGCCTCCATCCGCGACTGGGCCTCGGCGACCTCCTCGGTCGTGGCGTCGGGGTCACCCGAGCACGACACCACCACCGTGGTGATGTTGTCCTTACCCCCACGCTCGTTGGCCAGCGCCACGAAGCGATCGGGCAAGTCCTTCACCGGGGTCGACGCCGTCAGGGTCGCCACCTCGTCGTCGTTCAGGTAGCCGTGCAGCCCGTCGGAGCACAGCATGAAGAGATCGTTCGGCAGGACGTCGACGATCAGCGTGTCGACCTGCACCGACTCCTGAATACCCACCGCCCTGGTGATGACGTTGCGGTACTGGCTCGAGGCGGCCTGATCGCGGGTGATGGTGCCCGCCTTGAGCTGGGCGGCGATGAGGGTGTGATCCTCGGTCAACCGGTGGCACTGGCCGTTTCGCACGAGGTAGATGCGACTGTCGCCGACGTGGCCGATGATGCCCTTGTTGCCGCTGATGGTCAGGCACACGAAGGTGGTGCCCATGCCCCGCTTGGAGGCGTCGCTGGTGGCCACCTTGTAGATGTCGGCGCAGGCCCGCTGCACCGCGACCTCGACCAGGCTCGACGCGGCCGCCCGTGCCGCTTGGGTCGCGTCCTTGGCGAGATCCTTGAGCAGTGAGCGGTTCGTGGTGATGTGCTGCCGAACCACCTCGACCGCGCGGGCGCTGGCGACTTCACCCGCGGCGTGGCCGCCCATGCCGTCGGCGACGATGTAGAGACCCAATGCTGGGTCGACCAACATGGCGTCTTCGTTGTGCTGGCGCTTGCGGCCAACATCGGTCTTGCCATGCGCTTCAGTGGCGAGCACTTGGGTGTCCTGTGGTGTTCAAGGGCAACGGTCCTACAGTGTAGGTGCTCAGGTGCCGGTGGGGCAAGGCTTTCTCGTCAAGCATCCGTATCCTGCGGAGGTGATGAGGGCGACCCATCTTCGTCTTCGTCGGTGCTCTCGACCGGAATCCGATACCCCTCGCCCAGCCAGCGGCCCAGGTCGATGGTGCGGCAGCGCTCGCTGCAGAACGGGAAGCAAGGGTTCTGCCCCGGCAGCGCCACGGCTCGCTTGCAAGTTGGGCACAGTGCAATGGTCGGCATTGAGATCCTCGCTCTACCACGGCTCCGATTCCCTCGCCCCGTCAGGAGTCACGAACCCTTTGACGTCACGGCCCAGTGTGGTACTTGCGCGCCACTTCGCCGACGTAGCTCAGCTGGCAGAGCAACTGATTCGTAATCAGTAGGTCGCCGGTTCAATTCCGGCCGTCGGCTCTTGAAGCCCCGTGAGACAACTCCGGGGCTTTTCTTTTTTCTGACCCAGGCGCGCGTGACGGCACCTCGTTACGCCTTGGGTCATAACGCCCTGATATTCGAAGTGGTTTGACGCGACGTGACGTCGTATTTCTTCTCGTACGCGATGGGCACCTCATATGGTCCCACAGCGAAACATCGGTGCGCTCGATCAAGTGAGCGCGAGGAGCACGACATGGCTGAAGAGACGTTCATGCGAGCACCCGCCCCGCAGCCCCGGAAGACTGTCTACACGGAGGCGATGGAGATCTTCCACCGCGCCGCCGACGTCATGGGGCTCGATCGGCGGGTTCGTCTGGAGCTGGAGGAGCCAGACTACGAGCACATCTTCTACGTCACCACGCGCCTGAAGGATCGCCTGGTGCCGGTCTCGGCCGAGCACATGAAGACCTACGCTGATCTGCCTCCGACCAAGCTCAGAGACCCGGCTGGGCTCGAGCGGCTCGACGGAGGCATGATCATCTTGAACGGCAAGGCCCTGCTCGGGTCCGACGTGTACATTCGCAGTGGGCACCTGAGGCTCGACGACGGGCAGGTGTACGAGCTCGTCCGCGGAGAGACGGCCCGCTTCAAGGGCTACCGGGTGCAGCACAACCAGGCCCGTGGGCCCTACAAGGGCGGCATTCGCTACCACCGCGAGGTGTCGCTCGACCTCTTCAAGGCCCTGGCCGCCGAGATGACGTGGAAGACGGCCATCGCCGACGTTCCGTTCGGAGGTGCCAAGGGCGGCATTCAGATCGACCCCCGGCAATACGGCAAGGAGGAGCTCCAGGCCATCTCCCTGCGCTTCATGTACAAGATGAAGAACCTCGTTGGGCCGAACGTCGACATTCCGGCGCCCGACGTGGGGACCAACAGCGAGATCATGGCGCTGTTCCTCCGGCAGTTCACCGACGGCGAGCGCGAGCGGCACAACCACCGCGGTGTCGTCACCGGCAAAGACGTCCGCATCGCCGGCTCGGAGGGTCGCACCAAGGCCACCGGCCAGGGCCTCGCCTACACCGTGGAGGACTACTACGCCGAGCGGGGTGAGACGCTGCAGGGCAAGACGTTCATCGTTCAGGGCTTTGGCAACGTGGGCAGCTACGCCGCCGCCATTCTGCAGAACCTCGGGGCGCGGCTCCTCGCGGTCAACGACGTCGACGGCACCATCTACAACCCCGACGGCATCGATGCGAACGAGCTCATGCGCTACGCCTCCGACCCGCGGAACCTGAAGCGCTCGGTGCTCGGCTTCCCCGGGGCTCAGGTGATGTCTCGGGCCGACTTCTGGGAAGTGAAGGCCGACCTCGCCGTGCCCGCCGCTCTCGGTGGAGAGATCACCGGTGAGGTGGCCGAGCGCCTCAAGGTCAAGCTCGTGGCCGAGGGTGCCAACGGGCCCACCACGCCCGAGGCCGACCGCGTGCTCGAGAAGCGAAAGATCGACATCATTCCCGACATCATCTGCAACGCCGGCGGCGTGACGGTCAGCTACTACGAGTGGATTCAGAACAAGCGCATGGAGGCGTGGACCGAGAAGGAGGTCGACCAACGCCTCGAGCTGGCGCTCAAGAAGAACTACCGCATCATCCGTGACATCGCCCGGGGCACGGCCCGACGCACCGACCTCCACGACAGCCGGCCCTACGTGCTGGGCAAGCCAGTGGATACCCGGTGCGCGGCGATGATCCTCGCCCTCAAGCGCATCGAAGCCCACTACATGCTCGAGGGCTTCTCTCAGTAACGACCAGGCGCGGCTTTCTTTAGGGGCGGGTCAGCGTGACGCCGTCCCACCTCAGGCTGGCTGGTGCCTCGCAAGGCACCCTCCGGGCTCGCCAGGCGAAGGCGATGAGGTGCTCCGAGGTCCAGGCCTCCATCTTGGAGCAGTCGGCCACCGTCGCCCCCGGAGCTTGTGGAGCTGGGGTCGACTGAATGGCGAGGGCCTCCCGCTGAGCCCCGCTGAGGGGCTGGGGCCAGCGGCTCGCCACTGGCCAGGCCAACGCCAACACCGCGGCGGCGACGGTCAGCGCCGGCTCGAAGCGGGCGGGCAGGAGCGAGAGCACCGAGCCCACCAGCGCGCCGACGCCCAGCGCCCCGAGGTGAATGTACCACTGGTACTTCTGCGTCACCGCCGAGAAGCCCACCACCACGCCCAGCCAGAGCAGGCCGCCGATGAGCGACAACTCCGGGGACCAGCGGTGCGCCCACGGCCGCCGGCGAAACCCGATGAGGCCCAGCGCCAGCCCAGCAGCGACGAAGCCCGCCGGGTACCAGCGCCACAGCGGCACCCAATAGAAGAACGGATCTCTGTCGGGGTGATGTCGGCCCTCGATGATGGACGGGGTGACCTGATGGGCGACGTAGTGCCGGAAGAAGGGCTCGCCGCCCTCGGTGACACAGAGCGCGTCCCAAGCCGCCACGCTCGCCCACAGGAGCCCCAGGGCCAGCACCGTCGCGACCAGCGCGCGAGACCACCGGATCTTCCCGAGGAGCGCCAAGGCGAGCACCAGCCCGACCAAGACCAAGGCGGGGGGCCCCTTCACCCAGAACGCCAACACCACCGACACTGCGAAGGCCGCCACCGTCGAGCGGCTGAACCGCCCGCCTCGTGGCGCGTTGGACTCGAGCAGCGCGGCGGTCGCCCAGAGCCCCGCCCCAACGGGCACCAGCATGGGTGTCTCGAGCATCGCCACCTGAGACTCGTAGAGGAACCCTGGGAGGCTCAGCGTGCCCACCATCGCGAACGCCCCCAGCGAAGTCGGCTCGAGGCCATCGACCAGCCGGGACCGCCGGGTCGCGACCTCGGAGGCGCAGATGCCCACCAACAACAGCGCGAGGCTGGCCGCGACCTTGGGCACCGCCACGGCGCTCTCGACCGAGGCTCCGAAGAGCCGGAAGAAGATGGCCTCGATCCAGAACCCCAGCGGGGGGTGCTCGAAGAAGGGCTGGCCATCGAGCGTCGTCTGCCACCACGTCGTCCACGGCCGCTCGGCCAACTCGCGCGCGAGACGGGCGTAGATACCGGCATCACCGCCGAGCAGAATCGCCGGCCCAGGCCTGAACCAGATGAGAGACAACCCCAGGAGCCACGACGCGAGGAAGAACAGCCGTGCATCGAACCGGGGCCACCGCATCTTGACGTCACCGGCCTTACCAGACCGGCCCGGCAGCGTCAGTGGAGGACTCGCTCCCGATCGACCAAGAGCAGCGGTTGATCCTCCTTGGTCTCCCAGGCGACAATGCGCAGACCGGCCCCTCTGGTGCCTGAGGCGGTCTCTCCGTCGCCATAGTTGAGCGCCACCTGGTACCGAACCTCGCACAAGGCGGTCATCTCATTTCCTTCATCACCACAGAAGGTCACCTTGAGGCGGCCGCCCAGCGCCAAGGGCTCCCTCGTCTCGACGAAGAGCCCAGAAGAGCTGATATTTCGAGCGATTCCACGAGTCATTCCATCGGTCGTCCTCATGTAGACTGAGAACACTTTGTCGAACCTCAGAGTTTGGCGGCGTTCGTTCACGAGAGCTCCTGGCGGGAGACGAAGCCATCGTACGTGGTAATCAGATGTAGGCAATTTCTCTACTCACTCCGACACACAAGGAGGCAGGACATGCGGGGCTTGGTGCTGATGGCGTTGGTGCCGGTGGTGGCCGTGGCGCAGGTGGATCGTCGCTTCGACCCGCTGAGGGACAACGCCGAGCCGCTGACGTCGGTGGGCGCCTTCGTGGACAAGTACGTCGGTGATTGCGTCTCGGCGATGCTCGGGGGGGCCGACTGCGAGAAGAACACCCAGGGCTTTCGCCGGGCAGCCAAGGGCAAGAAGTACTACCTCATCATCACCGAGGGCACGGCCAACGTGCTCCAGATGTCGGAGATGGACAACCGGAGCGGCCGATTCATTCTCAACCTGACGCCCTTCTTCGCTGGCTCCAACTCGGCGGTGACCCACGGCGCACCCTCGAAGGTCGACGCCAGCGGCAACGTGGTGCTGCCGTTCATTCGCATCGAGTCGATGCTGCCCGATGGGTGGAGCCCGGCGATGATGGGAAGGCAAGTGCAGGCGCAGGGCCTCCGGCTGCAGGTGGTGTTCACCGTGCAAGATCTCTGGACCCTGCCCAAGAAGGGCGGCGGGAAGCTCAAGGGCGTGAAGGCGAAGTTCGACGCGGTCGTGGTGACCGACGGCCGGACCGGGACGCAGGTGGGGGCGTGGTTCGCGAAATGACGAGGTCGGCGACGGCCTGGGCGAGCGCCTCCATGCTGGCGAGCCGCCGCTCCGCAGGCACCAAATAGCTCAGGCGTAGCTGAACCCAATCGGAGGCGGGCACCACCACCAGGCGATGCCCGGCCTCGGGTGCCAGGTAGTCGTACAGCCCATCGATCCTCGAGGACTCCGCCCACCCTGCCCCGCGGAGCGCCTCTCGGAACCGATCCCAGTCGTGCTGCTCGAGCTCGAGGTTCCAGCTCAAGCCACGAAAGCACCCGTTGGCTCGGGTGACACGCACCCCCTCGCCGACGAAGACGGGGTCGTCTGGATCGTCGGCGGTTGGTGATCGACGCGGCATCAACCGAGCTGGGTAACGACGACCTCGGAGTATGGCTGCCCCATCGTGGTGCCTTGGGTCTGCTCCATCTTGCAGGGGATCTTGCCGCGGAAGAGGGCGTCGTAGAACTCGGGGGTGAGCTCGGGTTTCGCCTTCCAGTCGACGCGGTAGGCGAGCTGGCAGAAGGCCAGGCTCGCGCCCTGGAAGAAGTACTCGTTGGGGCGCGTCGCGACCCCGTGGCGCGTGAGGTAGTACCCGCTCTCGTAGGTGCAGGGCGTTCGCAGCACCAGCTTCGAGCCCGGCGTCACCTCGTGAATCACCCAGTGGCCGAAGCCCAGGGCGCGCGCGATGGCCACGCACCCGATGATCGTCTGGGTGATGTCTCCAGTGGGAGCGCCCACCAGGCCCGCCCACTCGGGCGACAGGAGCATCCCTCCGAACGTATTGAACACGCAGACGTGACCTGATTCGCGGAAGAGCTCCTCGAGCACCCCGATGGACCCCGGTGAGGTCTTCTCGACCTGCGCCATCGTGTCGTAGGTGATCCGGTTGTAGTAGCCGGATAGGTGCATGGTGATGAAGACCCCAAAGGCCTGCACGAGGCCGCGCTGATCACCAGCGACTCCACCGGTGAAGCTTCGCAGCCCGTTGGTGATCTTGCCGATCTCCGCCTCGTACAGGCCGTTCATCGTCGGCTTGGCCGCGGCCTTGATCTCCGCCTCGCGCACCGGCGGGAGCTGCGGGGGCGAAGCTCCACGCTTGAGCTCGAAGTGGCACCGCTCGGCCCGCATGGCCACGCACTGCGTTTCGGTGGCATCGACCGACTCGCGCTCCAGCCCGTAGGCGATTTCCACCGCCGCGGCCGTGTACCCCGCGGCGAAGGCGTCGGCTGGGTGGCGACGGCGAACCTTCTGGCCGTACTTCTGGGCCCAGGAGTAGCCGTAGTGGAGGAACTCCCCATCGGCCGGGCCTCCGTTGGCGTCGGCGGTGATCTCGAGCCGCCCGTGGCCCATGGCCGCGAACGCCTCCATGGCGGCGCTCAGCTTCTCCACTGGCGTCAGGGCGCCCTTGCGCACGCACAGCGCGCGGAGAAACGCGTGCGACGCCTCCCTCGCCGCGAGGAAGCGGAGCTTGGCGCCCTCCTGCGGCCCGAGGGCGTCGTCGACCGTCTGGTCGAGGAAGAGGTTGAAGTGGTGACAGTGGTAGACCGCGGGTGCGCCCGCATTGGTCATCAGATCGAGATCCGGCAAGTACGCTCGAAAGGACTCGGTGGCCATGGCGCGTTCCTCAGACAGGCAGAGATTCGAGACCGAGGAGATCTTTCACTGACGTCTCGAAGACATCGACCTGCCCCGCCGTGAGGCCTTCGGCCTTCTTGAGCGAGTCGAGGGAGATGCCGGTTCGAAGCGCGATGCGGGCGAGGGCCGCATGGGGGTCGGGGGCGTACTTCTCGAGGAACTCGCGCACCCTGACGGCACGCGGGCGCTCCTTGGCTTCGAGCCGAGGCAACAGCTCGTCGAGCCGCTCGATCATGCGCTTGGTGTACATGCGCACCATGCCCAAGGGCGCGTCGCGCTGGAACGCCAAGGTCACCACGAAGTCGCTCCGGAGCTCTCGCAACACCAGGAGCACATCGGCCGACTCGATGGTCACCTGCATCTCGGAGGACCACGACTTGAGCGCTTTGAGGCCCTCGCGGTTGGCGCGCACCAGATCGCCGAAGTAGGAGGCCGCGTCTTCGGCGACCCACGTTTCCTCTGTCTTCACCCACGCATCGAACAGGAGGCAGTCGGGCATTGCCGTCACGAAGACCGCTCGCAAGGCCGGTACGTCGGCCGCGACCGCCTGGATCTGAAGCCTTTCCATTACGTATCTCCTCGGGAAACGACGGACAGTGCTGCCACTCGACGAATGCGCGTCACCAGCGTGTGCGTGAGCGGCTCGGTCATCACCAGCCCCACCCCCAGCCGGCCGATGGGCGTGTCGGCCCACACCACCTCGAGCAGGTTCTGGTGCTCGAGCTCGACGATGCTGGTGCCCGGTGGCGAGTTAGGCACGAACCGAGCGATCTCGGCCTGCGCCCGGGCCAAGGGGCCAATCGCCACGATGTAGGGCTCGGGGGTGTTGTGGTTCACCAGCGGCAGGCCTTCGAGGTCAGCCACGAAGGCCGACGAGGCACCAGTGCCGCCCACCAACCACTGAACCAGCTTCTGAAGCCGCTGCTCCACGCCCAGGCCCTTCAGCCCGACCCCGAAGAGCTCCTCGCTGAGGCGATCGTCGCGTGCCTCGGGCGGTGGGTGGGCGACTGGGCTCGACTTCGGCTTGACCTCGCGTGCGTCGTGAATGCGAAAGTCGGTGACTGGGACCCGCGCCGGAGCACGGGCCGCGGCCGGAGCGGGCGCCAGCTTGGCGGCCGGGGGCGGCGCGTCTTCGAAGCGAACCCATTCACCCTGGCCCATCTCGGCCTCGGCTGCCTTCGGCACGCGAAGGCCTGCCTCGGTCAGAAGTCGGTCGAGGACGGCCGGTTCAGGCAAGTAGCGAGATTGGGCCATCGTCCTTCACCTCTTTTCTCATTCCAAGGCGGGGCTCGAGCTCCTGGGCGAGCTGGTCGAACAGCGCGGCGACTGGAGGCGGCGATCGACTGAGGAGCCCCACCGGCACCCCGGCCCCGCTCGCCTTGAGGAACGCCGGATCGCGGGGGATGTTCGTCTGGAGCACGGCCGCGTCGGGGAAGTCGCTCCACACCTCGGTCGCGACGCCCAGTGACTCTCCGTTGCGCAGGTCGAGCATGGTGAGGACGAGGCCCGCCAGCGTCACCCCGGCCCCCTCGCGGCGGAGCGCGGCGAGCACCTCGAGGAGCTGGCTGGCCGACCGCACCGCCAGCGGCTCAGCCTGGAGCGGGCTGATGACGTGGGTCGACACCTTCATGGCCCCCATCGTCACGCCGCTGAACCCCGAGGGCGTGTCGAACATCACCAGATCGTACCCTCCGCACTCCGACAAGAGCCGCGTGAGCTCGGAGCCGTCGTTGAGCCGGGCAGAGAACGCCGGCGTGTCTTGGATCGCGATGTTCCCCATGGGGACCAGGTCGAGCTCGGGAAACTTGGTGTGAGTGATGACCCGGTCGAGGGGCACTCGACGGGCGATGTACGAGGCCACCCCGACGCTGGTGTTGGCTCGCTGGAGCGACAGCCCGATGGCCCCTTGGGGATCGAGGTCGACCAGCAACAGGCGATGGCCGCGCCTCGCCAGCGACAGCGCGAGATTGAGCGAGACCGTGGTCTTCCCGACGCCCCCCTTTTGACTGACCACCGAAAGGACCTTCATGACTTCCTCTTTCGCTGCTGCAAGCGTTCGATGTTGTGTTGCACGCGGCGATCGTCAGGCCGCTCCTCGAGGCATTGGGCGAACAACGTCAAGGCCGTGTCGACGTCTCTGCGGAGGTATGCCTCGGTCGCGAGCCGAAATGTCTCATCGTAACGGCTGACCTCGGCTGGTGCAGCAGGAGCTGGCGGCACGACGGGCGAGGCTGCGTCGACTGTCTCGGGGTACGTCGACGCCAGTGACGGCTGCGTCGCCGGGGCTGGTGCTCCGACGGCCAGCGCGCCGCGGTCGAGGAGCGCGCTGAACGCCCGCGCCGTCGCGAAGCGCCCCAGCCGCGAGGAGCTGAGCACGTCTCCCAAGCTGGCGATGCCGTCGGAGAGCCTCAAGACGTCGCTCTCCTCGGGCGTCAGCCGCACGTTCCCGATGCCGGTGGGCGCGACCACGAGGTCGAGGTTCCCAAGCCGCGCGAGGTACTCGGCCAGGAGTTTCTCTTTGAGCACTTGGATCCCGCGCGACACCGACGCGTTTTCCGGGGCCGCGTTGCGCATTTTGTAGAGCGCGTCGAGGGCCTCCTCGTATTTCTTGTCTCGCAGCAGTTCGATGAATTGGGCTCGGTCGAAGGCTCGAGGAGCGCTGACGGTGCCCAACTCGTCCACCACCTGTCTGAGCCCCGTGAGGCTCCGCCGCTCCAGGCGCTCGGGCTCGACCGGTGGCGCTTCGACGGCGGCGCCGCTGTCGCCTCTGAGCGCGGCGAGGTACTCGGAGGCTCGAGTGTCGCTGGGGCTGAGCTTCGCGGCTTCTTCCCAGCAACGCGCTGCACCCGCTGCGTTGTTGAGCGCGTAGAAGTCAAGCCCTCGTCTGAGGAGTTCCTCGACTTGAGCGGAGGCCGGCATCTCCTTCATTTGGAACGTCGCCATGGGAGCTTTTCAAGCCAACTGTGATGCGATTGACGAGAGTCAATCGTTCAGAGGTCTTCGGTGGAGATCTCTTGAATCTTGCCGACATCGTCCCGAGCGTGGCGTTGCTCCTGAACGCGATTCATGAACTGGCGGAGACGTGTATTGGCTGGGTCAGCCCGCACGAGCGCCTCGACCACGCGGCCGGCCGTTGAGAGGTCACCTCGAGCCTGGGCGGCGAGGGCCGCCACGAAGAGCTGTGAGATGCCCTGGGTGGGCTTGACGTGCTCGACCGCGCCTCGAAACACCGCCTGGTGGATGCGAAAGTCGAAGCGCCGGTGGATCTCGGCGAGGCACTGAGGCGCCGAGGCACCCTCGCGCCGCTCGACCTCGTCACACAGCAGCGACTGCTGGGCGACGACCACTCCTCCGTACACCGCCATGGAGCGGATCACCGGTGGATCGCCGTCGATGCAGGTGTGAATGTCGATGGCGTCGGCGCCCAACGTCAACGACGATCGACACTCGATGAGGGTCCCGCGGGCGGGCGTGATGGCGTGCACCCGAAAGGCCGGTCGCACCAGCCCGGCACGGAGCAGCCGCACCACGATCGACGCGCCCTCGAACTCCGACAGCCGGCTCTTGGTGATGATGGCCGAGGCACTGCGGGTGGGCTGGACGAGCTCGTAGACGCGCCTGAGGTTCTCCAAGGTGTGCGTGTCCTCCGCCTCGAGCCCCGTGGTGTCGTCGGGGAACGGTGCGCAGGGCTCGAAGGCCATGGCGAGATCGGGGATCGCCTCGCGAATCGCCGGCCACTCGTCGGCCCGACGACACCCCTCGAGGAGGATCGCCTGAGGCCTGTACCGCCCCGCTTCGGCGATGCTCTTGGGCTCGAACGAGAAGTGCCCCGACTGCCAGGTCGCCAGCTCGTAGATGACCTCGGTGCTCTGGAGATCGAGGTACTCGGCGACGACGTAGTGGGGCAAGAACCCCTCTCGGCTGAGGACATCGCCCAGAGGCTCCCCGGTGTGCGCGCCCAGCTCGCGCGCCTTGGCGAGACCATCGGCCTCGAGGAGCTCGGCTCTGAGCAGCATTTCCCCCAGCTCATGGCGATGACCGAGGTCGGGGCGGGCGCCGGCGATCGCCCCTTCCCTGAAATCGACCCAGACGCGGCCGTCGCCCCGTTTCAGCGTCAAAGTCCCCGTGTGCTGCTGTTGCCCCAACAGCTGGAGCAGCGTCGCAACGTCGAGGTCTTTGAGCTCGCCAGACAAAGCCATGCAAAAACAAGCATGAGGCTGTTCGAGACAACTCGCAACTTCCAATGGACGGCGCGGAGACTTTTGGAACGCCTCGAGTAGGATGCGCACCATGCACCCCAAGGAGACCCGGGACGTGGTCGAGGTGTGTTGTCGCCAGCGCATTCCCGCCCAGCTCTTGTTTGCCGGCGCGCGGCAGCCGGTCGAGGGGCGCTTCCTCGCGCTCGAGGGCGAGGCCCTGTGGCTGGAGCCGAGCACGGGCATGGTGGCGGTGGCGCCGGGCACGCCTTGCACCATCTGTTTCCAGCAGTCGACCTCTACCGCCATGCTGCTCACCACGCTGGCCGAGATCGAGCCAGGGCCCCGACTTCGGTTCGCGATCCCCAGCTTCGCGGTGCTGGCCCGGGGGCGGCAGTTCTTCCGAATTCCGGTGGCCGAGTCCAATCGCCTCCTCGCGATGGTGAGCGATGACGACCAGCGATGGTTCCTGGCCTCGCCGCTCGACCTCTCGATGGGGGGGCTCCAGCTGGCGCTCTTCGAAGCGGCCCCTGTCCTCGGCCTTGGCACCCGCATCGCCATCGAGCTGGTGCTCGAGATGCAGCGCGCCCAGCTGACCGGTCGCATCGTCCGCCGGCACGCCTCCAAGCTGGGGATTCAGCTCATCTCGGCCAACACCGATACCCGAGAGGTCTATCGAGAGATCGTCGCACAGGTGGAGCGCCGGTGGCTTTCGACGGTGTTCGAAGTCGACGTCAGCCCTTCGCCCTGACGTTCAGGGCCCGAGCTGTATGGTGAAGTAGCGCAGGGAGCCCTCACGGCGAACCCGCGCCAGCAGCCCGTCGCCGGAGGCCCGGTGCGCCAGGGCCCGCTCCACGTCTGCCACCGAGAGCACCGGGTCGCGATTCAACTCGACCAGCACGTCGCCCACCGTGAGCCCAGCCAAATCGGCGGGTGACGAGGGGACGACGGCCTCCACGCGAAGGCCGGGCTCCGAGCCGGTCTGGACCCGCATGACCAGCCCCAGCTGGTCGAGCTTGCCCGAGGAGATCTCCCTCGAGGCCTGATTGGCGGGGCGCTCCACCAGCACCGCTGACACCTCGTGGTGCTTGCCCCCGCGCTCGAGCTCGATCTTCACGGTGCTGCCCGGCGCCAGCAGCGCCACTCGGCGGAGCAGCTGCTGGTATCGCTGCACCGGGCGCCCGCCGATCTTCGAGACCCGGTCGCCCACCTTGATGCCCGCCTTGAGCGCGGGGCTATTGGGGTACACGTCGATCACCACCACGGCCCGGGTGGTGTCTTCTTCGAGCTCTTGAACGCTCAGGCCCAGCCAGCCGCGGTCGGGCCGGCCGTTGTCCAGGAGGTTGGGGAGGAGGTCCTTGACCAGGTTGATGGGGACGGCGAACCCGATGCCCTGCCCTTGGCTGATGATGGCCGTGGTGACTCCCACCACGTTGCCGCGCATGTCGAAGAGCGGTCCACCCGAGTTGCCGGGGTTGATGAGGGCGTTGGTCTGAATGAAGTCGTCGAACGGCCCCAGCCCCAAGACGCGCTCCCGCGCGGAGATGAGGCCGTGGGTCACCGAAGTGTCGAGGCCGAAGGGGTTGCCGATGGCGACGACCCAGTCGCCGATCTCGAGCTGATCGGAGTCGCCCAGGACGACGATGGGGAGCCCCTTGCCTTCCGGCAGGCGCAACAAGGCGAGATCGGTCGCGGGGTCGCGGCCCACCACCTCGGCCGAGAGGGTGCGACCGTCGGACAGCCGCACGAGGATCTCCTGGGCCCGCTCCACCACGTGGTTGTTCGTCACCACCAGCCCATCGGCGTTGATGATGAACCCCGAGCCGAGCGATCTCGAGGTGCCCTCGTTGTGGGTGCTGATGTTCACCACCCCCGGCCGCACGGCCTTGACCAGCGGTGCCAGAGAGGTCGGCGCTTGGAACCCAACGGGGAGCCGAATGGTCCCCGGGCGATCGTTCCACAGCGTGGAGCTCAGGGTGCTCGGGCGGCTGCCTCGCTGGGCTGCCACCTTGGCCTTCACCCACACCTCGACCTCGTCACCGCGCGCCTCCAGCGCCACGGTGGCGAGGCACCAGAGCGCGATGGCGCGGGTCTGGCTCATGCCTCGGCGGGCTTCACGTACTTGGCGACCTTCACCCGCCCTGGTCGAATGACCCGACCACCCAGCCGGTAGCAGGCGCGCTCCACTTGCAACACCTGGCCGTCCTGGCGCTCGTCGGTCACCATGCCGAGATCGGTGGCCTCGGCCAGGTTCGGATCGTAGGCCGTGCCCATCAGCTCGACACGCTCGATCCCGCTCTCCATCGCCTTCTTCAGCAGGCCCTCTCGAATCAGCGCCACCCCACGGGCCAGCGCGCTGTCGTCGGCCGAGCTGAGGCACAGGTCGAGCTGGTCGACCGCCTCGAGAAGCGTGAGCGACACCTTGCCCTTCTCGACGTCGAGGAGCTGCTCTCGCTCCCGCTGCAGCCGCTGCTTGAAGGCCTCACGCTCACGTTCGTTCGCTTGGTAGGCACGGGCCAGCTCGTCGACCCTCGCTCGGGCCTTCTCGAGGTCGGCGGTGAGGGCGGCGATGCGCTGATCGCGGGGGTCCTCGGGAGTGGGTGGGCTGGGAGGCGGCGGAGCAGGAGCTTCAGCCGGCGGGGTCATGTCGAGAGACTCAGGCATATTTCGCCCAACGTAACCGCGGGCGTCAGCGTGTCAACGCTCCACGTTGGAGCAAGAGTCTCCTCGCCTCGCCCACCAACGCCAACGACCCCGCCACCAGCACCATTCCCGAGGAGGCCCGTCGGCTCGCCAGGTCGAGTCCCTCGGTCAGCGTGCTCACCCGGCACACCTGGGGGCACAGCGACCGGGCCAGGGCCTCGTAGGTCTCGGGTGGCTTGCTGCGCGGGTGATCGATGGGCGTCAAGTACACGGCAGCGCAGCGGGGGAAGAGAGCGCGCATCATCGGCTCGCTGTCCTTATCGGCGAAGACTCCGAAGACGAGGTGCACCGCTCGATTCGCGTACTCGGCGTCGAGAGCCGCGAGGAGCGCCGCCACCCCCGCCGGGTTGTGCGCTCCGTCGAGGACGAGGAGTGGCTCGGTGGGCACCTCCTCGAGGCGCCCTGGCCAGCGGGTGCCTCGCACGCCATCTCGCAGCGCCTCCTGGTCGAGGGGAAAGCCTCGCTCCGAGAGCTGCTCCAGGCACGCCAAGGCCACCGAGAGGTTCTGTCGCTGATGGGGCCCGTGGAGCGGAAGCTCGAGGTCATCCAATCGCCAGTGCCGGCCCTCCCAGCGTCGACCCTCACCGTGGAAGTCGCGCCCCTCGAGGAAGAGCTGGGCGCCGGCCCGGGCGGCGGCTGCCTCGAGCACGGCGAGGGCTTCGGGGCGCTGGAGGCTCGACACCACGGGCACCGTGGGCTTGATGATGCCGGCCTTCTCGGACGCGATGGCCTCGAGGGTGGTGCCGAGGTACTCCATGTGATCGAAGTCGATGGGGGTGATGGCGGTGACGAGCGGCGCGCACGCGGTGGTGGCGTCGAGGCGCCCTCCGAGGCCGGTCTCGAGCACCGCGAGGTCGAGCCGCTGGTGGGCGAAGTGGCTGAACGCCACCAGCGTCCCCAGCTCGAAGTAGGTGAGCTGGTGATCGACGCCGAGCACCTCGACGATCTCCGCCACCCGTCGGCCGAGCACCTCGTCTTCGATGTCCTCGCCGTTCACCTTGAAGCGCTCGTTCACGCGCACCAGGTGCGGCGAGGTGTACAGGCCGGTTCGCCAGCGTCTCGAGAGGCACGAGGCAGCCAAGGCGCAGGTGCTGCCCTTGCCGTTGGTGCCCGCGACGTGGAGCACCTGGAGGTCTTTCTGGGGGTTGCCCAGGCGCTCGAGGGCGGCGCTCACCCGCCCCAGCCCCATCTTGATGCTCGACGGGGGGAGCCCTTGGAGGTGCGCCAGCCCTTCGGCGGGAGTCATTTCGTGCTCGAGAGGAGCCCGATGACCTGCGAGATGCGCGACCGCAGATCTTTCCGGGACACGATGGCGTCGAGCATGCCCTTGTCCAGCAGGAACTCGCTGCGCTGGAACCCCTCGGGCAGCTTCTGCCGAATCGTCTGCTCGATGACCCGTGGCCCAGCGAAGCCGATGAGGGCCTTGGGCTCGGCGAGGACCACGTCGCCCAACCACGAGAACGAGGCCGCCACGCCGCCCGTCGTCGGGTTGAGCAGCACCGAGATGTACGGCTCGCGAACCTCGCGGAACCGGCTGAGCGCGGCGCAGGTCTTCGCCATTTGCATGAGCGAGAAGATGCCCTCTTGCATGCGGGCGCCACCGGAGGCCGAGAACACGATGGCCGGCACCTTGAGCGTGGTGGCTCGCTCGAACACCCGAGTCACCTTCTCGCCCACCACCGAGCCCATGGAGCCGCCCATGAACTCGAAGAGGAAACAGCCGAGCGACACCTTCCGCCCGTCGATCTCGCCCACCCCTCCGACGAAGGCGTCTCTCTCGCCCAGGTTCTTGCGGGTCGATTTGATGCGATCCTTGTACTTCTTCGAGTCGGCGAACCCGAGGGGGTCGGTGGGCTCGAGTTCGGTGTCGAACTCCTCGAACGTCCCTTCGTCGCACAAGGCGTGGATCCGCGACCGCGCCGGCCAGGCCATGTGGTGGTTGCACGAGGGGCAGACGTTCTGGCACTTGGCCAGGTCATCTCTCAGGAGGATCTCGCTGCACTCATCACACTTGATCCACAGCCCCTCCATCCGGTTGTCGTCGACCGCCTCAGTGGGGGTGGAGATCTTCGGCTTCTTCTGGAACCACGGCTGCGTCATGTCAGCGGCTGTACAAGCGAGCGCGACGTGCTTCAACAGGCGTCTCGGCTGGCCTTGAAATCACTGATTGATTTCAATGAGTTAGACTCAGGAGTGAGGTCCCGTGCTTTGGTGCGGCCATGCGAGCCATACGAACCCACGAGCTGACCGGCCCCAAGGGCCTGCGCATCGACGAGGTGCCCTCGCCCACCTGTGGCCCCGACGAGGTGAAGGTGCGGGTCCGGGCCAGCGCGCTCAATCGGGCCGACCTGCTGCAGACCAAAGGGCTCTACCCGGCCCCGGTCGGTGCCCCGAGAGACATTCCCGGCCTCGAGTATGCCGGTGAGGTCATTGAGACGGGCACCCGGGTCACCCGATGGACAGTGGGCGACCCGGTGATGGGCCTGGTGGGAGGCGGGGCCTGGGCCGAGGAGCTGACGGCCCACGAGCGGGAGGTCGTCTCGGCTCCTGCCTCGCTGGGCTGGACCGACGCGGCCGCCATTCCCGAGGCGTTCCTCACGGCGTGGGACGCCATGGTGGTTCAGGCCGGGGCCGCGGTGGGATCTCGGGTGCTCATCAACGCCGTCGCCAGCGGAGTGGGCACCGCGGCGGTTCAGCTCTGCCAGGTGCTCGGCGCGAAGGCCGTTGGCACGGGTCGAAGCCCAGAGAAGCTCGAACGGGCCCGGGCCATCGGGCCAGTGGAGACAGTGCTGGTCAAGCGCGACGCCATCGCGTTCGCCCGCGAGGTGGTGGCGGCGTTCGGGGGCCGTGGTGCCGACGTGGTGCTCGACCTGGTGGGGGGCGACTGGCTGCCCGAGACGATCGCGGCGATGGCGCCCGGAGGTCGGCTCATGCTGGTCGGGCTGGTGGCCGGAGCCACGGCCCAGGTGCCACTGGGGCCGATCTTGTCCAAGCGCCTCACGGTTCGGGGCACGGTGCTGAGGTCGCGCCCGCTGGAAGAGAAGATCCTCGCGGCCCGTCAACTCGAGTCGCTGGTGCCGCTGTTCGAGCAAGGCACGCTCAAGCCGGTCGTCGACCGCGTCGTCCCCATGACCGACGTGGCCGAGGCGCTCGAGCGACTGGGCGCCAACGACACCTTTGGCAAGGTCGTCCTCAGTTGGTGAGGCGTTTCTCCCTCACTCTGCGTTCCAATCGGAGGCCGGGAGCACCTTCCACCCGGTGTCCACCTTGCCAGCCCTGAAGCGGAGCACCCGGAGCGGCCACTCGCGAGGCGTCTTGGCTGCCCCCTCGTAGCTCATGACTTTCCAGCGATGCACCTCGATGGTGTAGCGCCCTTGGGTGCCCGCTCGGGCGACCACCGCGCGCATCGGGTTCTTCGGGTGCCAGTAGACCTCGCTGCCCACTCTCAATGCGTAGGCGAGCACGGGGTGGCTCTTCTCGAAGGCGGCGACCTTGTCCCGGGTGGGCGCGAGGAGCTTGGCGGCGTCGGCCTGGCTCACCTCGGTCATCTTGAGGTCGTCTCCCACGCGCTCGACGCCCATCAGCTTGGTCAGCGCCGAGCGGCCAGTCTTGTCGAGCTCATTCATCATCTGCGCCGCGTGGGCGAGATCGCCCTCTTCCTTCTTCACCGGGTCCTTGGCCTGGAACGAGAAGTTCTCGAGGGTGAAGAGCTGGGCGTTCATGGTGACGCCGCCGAGCAAGAGGTCTTTCCCCGCCTCGTCGCCTTTGCCAGTGAGGGCGTTGAGGTACGTCACCGCCACCCGTTTCTGTTCGTCGTCATCGTCGGCCATGGCCATCGACGCTGACAACACCACGGTCATCCACAGCGCTCGCTTCATTGGAACCCTCAGGTCAACGCGATGGGGGCTGGACTTCATCACGTCCTCCGCTCGACACAACAGGGAACAATAGCCTGGCTCACCGTCGGGGCGCCGCGCGCCAAGGGCTCGCCTCGGTGGCGAGAGGGCGTTATGGGGGGCCGCCATGATCTCGTCACTCGCCCTTTGCCTCACGCTCATCACCGGCGATCTCGGCACCCGCCGCAGCCCCGTGGTGCAGGTCGTCGATCGCGTGTCTCCCGCCGTCGTCTACATCGGCACCGTGCAGATGGTGGAGACGCGATTTCGCAGCCGCACGCTGGTCGATGAGTTCTTCTTTGCTCCGAGGGAAG
>PMBV01000359.1 GCA_003153055.1 Myxococcales bacterium | reverse complement strand
GGTCCCGCCAAAGGCGAGGCTCTCCTGGGTCACCTTGTCATTCCAGGCGTAGTGGCGCGAGGTGGTGTGTCCGACGTCGTCCGTCACTGTCGCCACCCGCCGTAGGCCGTCGTACGTCGTCGTGGTTGCGTGGCCGTTGCCGTCCTCTTCGCGCACCAGAAGACCGGTGCGATCGAAGCGCCGGTGCGTCACCCAGTGCTTGGTGCCGCCGCCCAGCGTCTCGTCGAGGACCTCCGGCGACTCGACTGTCACTGTCCGGTACAGGCTGTCGAGGCTGTACGCCGTCTGGTGGCCTTGGGCGTTGCTCTCCGAGAGGCGGTTGCCTACGTCGTCGTAGGTGGTGGTGGAGACGGTCGATGCGATGGCGGTGCTGCCGCCGCAGTCGCGGCTCCCGCCCGGCTGTCCGACCGCAGCCAACGCTCCGCCCTGAGCGACGAAGGCATCGGTGTCGCGCTGGCAGACGCCCATGAGGACGCGCACGGGGCGGTCGGCGAAGTCGTAATCGGTGAAGGTGGTGACGGCTCGTCTGTCTGTTTTGGAGATGACGTTTCCGTGCTCGTCGTGGCGCGTGTGGGTGACGAGGACGCCGGGCAAGTTGCCGCCGGACTCGTGCGTCTCACGGACTCGGCCGAATTCGTCGAGGACGTACTCGCGCACCAGGTGCGTCAGGGTGTTGGTCTCCCAGTGGAGTTGTCCGCCCGGGTAGTACTCGAACTTCAAGTCGCTGCCCGGTGAGGCGCTGTCCAGCGAGACGGGCGTGTGGTTGAGCTTCTGCACGTGGTACGGGCGGTCGAGCTCGTCGTAGTCCGTTTGGGAGGCATGCCCCATCGTGTCGGAGGACGTCAGCAGGCGGCTTCGCCCGTCGAAGGTGCTGTGGCTGGTGACGTCGGCTCCATTTGCGCCGGTGAGGTGGCTGGTTTCGACGTCGCCGTAGGCGTCGTACTGGCGGACTTGGCGGCGGGTGCCGACGTCTCCGGCGCCCGTTCCCTCGGCGTGTACGACGAGGTCTCCGCGGAGGCCGTGGGCCGCGGCTTGGGCAGAGTTGATGTCTTGGTACTCGGAGGTGGCGACGCTGTCGTCGTTCGAGGGCGCTGGCGGGACGCAGCCGGTGGGGTTGTCGGCTGGTGTGGCATACCGGTGGACCTCGGTGACGAGGCCGGTGACTGAGTCGATGGCGCGGCTTTCGGCACGGCCTTCAGCGTCGACGTGGCAGGTCCACTGGGCGAAGTCGTCGTACTCCCAGTGCTCCGTCACCTCGCCGGACAGTGCGGTTCCATCTGCGGCCTCTGTGATGGTGGTGGCCGGTGCGGCACCCTGGCCGGGTAGGGGGACCACCGACGTCCCCTTCTCCGTCAGGTTGCCGTTGGTGTCGTAGGCGTAGCGGGTGGTGCGTCCACGGGCGTCGATTTCCTTCTCCAGTTGGTGGTGCTGGTCGAAGAATTCAGTCCAGATGCCGAAGCGGCCCCCGGACAGCGGCCGCGAGATAGCCGAGGTGCTTCCGTAGCCGTCCATGGTGTAGGTGGTGCGCCCGGAGGCGTCCTTCATGTCGGCTCGCGCCGGCGTCACCGTGGTGATGAAAGACACGTCACTGTTTTGGCCCTTCATGCCGAGCAGGCTGTACGCGAAGGAGGTTGTGGTAGCGGTGGGCTCCACGACGTTCTTCACTCGTTCGGCCTTCTGGTTGCCTGTGTAGAAGGTTGAGACGTCTTCGCCGGGAATGGTGTCTGCGGCGGTCATCCATTGGTACGTGGTGTGGTTGCCGTTGGGGTCCACATACTCGGTGAGGTTGGCGCGGAGCTCCGGGGAGAGCGCGGTCGTGTCGTAGATGAACCTTTCGGACCGAGACAGGCCAGCCCCGTCGATGCATGGGCCACGGGTGGCGAGCTCGAGATTGTCGTCCGGGTTGTAGGTGAGCTTCACGCACGCACCCAGGCTGACTCCGTACGGGTCAAACAGCTCGACGCGCGAGAGGCGGGCGTTCGTCTGTTTGCCTTGCTCGTAGGTGAGCTTGAGCGAGCGGCCGCTCGGCTCGACGACTTTGGAAACCTCGGAGGGTGCGCGGGGCTCCTCGTAGCGGAGCTCGATGCGGCGCCCGACTTGGTCCTCGATGGCCACGAGGCGTCGACGCCGCGCCTCGGTTACTTGAGCCTCGAAGTGGTACGTCACTCCACCCTTGGTGCGGAACAGCCACTCAGCCGAGGGGAGGGTGGCGGTGCCGGCCCGGTACTGCAGGCGCCCATGGTAGCCCCTCTGGGGGGCACACTGGTTCACCGCGTTGCAGTCGAACATCTGTCCACCGCCGGAACCACCCATGACAATCAAACGCGTCCGCCCAGAATTGCTCGGAATACCCTCGAGGAAGGAGCGGTACGAGTGGCTCCACCCAAGACCCAGGGGCGAGCGCTCGCTCGAGTTGCTGGCGTAGGTGCGAGAGAAGGTGAGGCCCAGCCCGCGTCCGGGCACCTGGAGGTCGGAGAATTGCTTTGCCAGGTGGCCGTCCGCCACGCTGACGTCCTTCACGAAGGTGTGACCGAGCGGCATGACGCCCAGGTCGCGGATGAGCGTGTGGAGCGTCGCCGCGCGGCTCAAGGGCGCGCTCTTGTCGCTGGGCTGGAGCGTCACCTCGAGGGGGAGGCCCGCGGGGTCGCTCGGGTCGAGCGCGGCGGTGAGGTCTGTCCCCTTGATACCGAGGAGTTGCGCGGACTCCTCGGGAATCGACACGAGGGAGACGACGGTGCCGTCGCGCGCGAGCTCGAGCCGGCCCTGGGCGAGCAGGGTCCTCGATGGGAGGGCGCCGCCCCACACCCTGAGGTCTCCCGAGAGGCTGGAACGGATGGCCACGTGCCCCGCGGAGAGGATGGGCTCGTCATCGAGGGGGATGGGCGGCTCGTTGGCGGCCGGGCCAGTGGACGGTGCCTTGGTGGGCGGCGCGTTGCTTCGGTACGTCCGCACCGGGAAGGTCACCGACGCGTGGATGTCATTGATGGTGCCGAACTCCAGATCTCGCACCGACAGGCCCGGGGCGCCCAGTCCGGTGAAGCGAACCCGGATGAGGACGTTGTCGGCGTTGCCGCGGAGAAAGAGCTCGAGGTACAGGATGTCACTGGTGGAGAGGACGTCGCCCAGTGTCTGGGAGCCGCACCGCCCGCTGAGCGTGTGGTTGACGGCGTCGTAGGAGATGTCGCACTCCATGCCTTTGTCGTCTGTCCCGAGCCGGAGCACGTAGTCGCCGCTGGTGAGGCCGCTGCGGTTGGCGCCCTGGTTGGGGTCGATGAGCGAGGCGAGGAAGCGGTACTCGGCGTCGTCGGCCTGCGCTTGCGGAAGCGTGCCGGTGAGGTCCCGACCGGCGGTGGCCGAACCGGAACCGCTGGGGTAGGCGAGGGCTGACACGCCGGTGAGGGCGATGACCGAGAACTCGTGCTCTCTGGCTCGGTCGTAGCGGAGGACGCGCGTGCCGTCCGGCTCGACCGCGGTGTAAACGCTCTTCACCGCGAGCGCGTTAGAGGGCAATGAGCCGCTCGTACCGAAGTCCGGCGGGGCACCGTTGAGTTCGGCGCCGAGCAAGACGCCGTCGCCGTTGGTGTCACGCTGCGCCATCGGGTAGCCGACGACGTGCACGTAGTACCGCGAGGTGGGAAGTGAACCGTACGTCACGGTTTCGCCGTCGGCGAGCCCGACGACGAGGGCGGTGTCCACGATGCCCGTGGACTGACCTGGCTGCACGCCGAAGGTAGCGATGGCTGGGGCCTCGAGCGCGCTGCCGGTCCAGCGGGCGACCTGTCCAGCAAGGGGCGGAACACCGGGCGGCACATCGATGAGCACGTCGGAGTTCGACAGACACCTGGCTCTGGCCGATGCCGGCGCCTTCGCCTGGAGCTCGCTGCACGGCACCTCGAGCGGGACGCCGGTGACAAGAGCGTCGGCCAGGGAGCTCGTGGCACCGGCGGCGGGGATGCCTGCTCCCGAGGGGCTCGGTGCCGTGGCCTGGTCCTTGGCGAGGCGCACGCGCCAGTGCGAGGTGACCTGGAGCATGGTGTCGTCGGTGGTGGCCTGGCCACCGCTGCGGATGAGGGTGGGGGCTCGGGAGGCCGTGATGCCGACGTCCGGGCGGCGGCGAGAGACCTTCATGTCTATCTCTGGCGGGTAGAGGACGATGTCTCCGGAGATGCCAATCTGTTGCTGCACGCACTTTGGCAGCACCACCGACTGTCCGTCGGCGTTGGTCGTCTGGACGACGCCTCCTCCAGCGGTGGAGCAACCGGCCGCGCTTGGGTCCAGCGTCTGCGGCGCGGGGACGACGATGCGGGCGAGACCGGTGTGGCCGGTCTTCGGGTTGACCGCCACCAGCACCAGCCGGTCACCGGGCACGAGGACAATGCTGGCTCGCTGGCAGGTGGCCAGATCATAGGTCGTGTCGTCCGACGAGAGGGCGAGGCCGGCGGCCTTGCGGGCCGCGATGTCAGCGCAACGCGCTCGGAGCGAGACCTTGGTGAGGGAGCGCGGGCCGACCCACAGCCGGTCATACCCTGCTTCGGCGTCGTGTCCGTTGACGCAGGCGCCGGCCACGCCTGTCACCGTGGCCTGCTTCCACTTGGCGAAGGGCTGACTCAAGTCGTCTTCGCGGAAGAAGTGCACCTCGGTGGTGGAGAGGTCGTCTGGCGAGATGGCGCTCACATCGTCGACGTATTGGTTGCCGCTGGCCCCCGCGCGCTGGGTCGCGGCGCAGTCGATGGGGAGTGGCGAGCCGTCTCGGTTGACGAGCCGGAGCTTTCCGTACAGCCATCGCGCGTCGATGACGATGTTGGAGGTGGCATAGAAGCCAGGGGAGACGTCGGTGACGACTCCACAGGCTTCGTAGGTGTTCTGCACGGTGGCTGAGGTGGCGGCCCCGGTTGCGTCACGGGTCGTGCGCGCTCGTGTCCCCGCGGGGATGGAGGCGCAGGCGAGGGCTGACCCAGCGGGCCCCAGGTAGGGGTAGCTGTACTTCCCTGTGTCACCCGTCATCGCGATGCCGTCGACGGCCGCGGTGACATTGACGAGGACCTGCTTGAACGTGAGGACGCTCTCGAGGGCCTGCTCCGCCGCGCCCTGGCTGGAGGAGAGCGTCACGGTCGCCTGGTAGGAGGCGTGGCCGTCCGGGGTGATGCTCCGCTGGGCAGTGAGCTGTGCGTCGTACTCGAAGCTCCTCGTCGTCAGGCCTGTCGTGGAGGCAACCTTGAGGTGGGTGGTCCCGGCGTCCCAGGTGACACTGCCCGAGCCCTCGGCAGGAGGAGTTTCGAGGGGGATGTCGACGACCGTCGCGAGCGTGGCACTCCCCACGCCCTGGCCGTGCCAACTGGTGCCACTCGGGGCCGCGAGGATGGCGCCCGTGTCTCGGTTGGCTGTGAGTGCCACAGAGACTGGAGCCGCGAGGTTTCCGGTGTTGGCGATGGTGGTGTTGAAGGGGAATTCCCAGGCCTTGCCGTCGGTGGAGGTCCCGATGAGGGCGCTCCCCAGGCTGGGCCCGGTGGCCTGAAGGACGTCACCCCGAGGCAACCGCACGGTGCCGGTGAGGAGACCGGGGCCCTTCTGGGCCGCCAGCGCGTCGGCGGCTCCCATCGCGGGCTCGAACAACCCGACGAGGGCTTGGGCCCAGGCAGACGGGACGAGGAGCGCAAAGAGCTTCTTGAGTGGATTCGTCTCGAGCGGGGGGAACCTTCGAGCGCCGCCGTCGACGGGGCTGCCCTCAACGCCAGCGGCGATGAGCGCCCCGACCGCCGCCGCATCTTCCTCCTCGGTCAAACCACGGTAGCCAAACCACTCGAGGGACTTCGGGGTGAAGGGCGACATCGACGCGATAGATGCGCCATCGCTGGTGACGCGGCCGATGCCCGCTCGGGTCAGTTGGTGCGTCGACGGCTCGTACGCGTAGAGGAGGGCGTGGCGGCCAGCAGGGAGGAGCTCGGAGTTGGCGAAGGAGACGCCGACGGGGGCGGTGAGGCGGGTTCCCGCGGGTTGGAGCTGCCAGAGGTGACGCGGCCCGGAGCGCTCGGCGAGAGGAACGGCCCGAAAGTGAGGCTCAATCTCGGTGGCGGTCAGGGCTCCGGTGGTGACTCCGGATTCGAAGGCGAGGGAGCCGGGAGCGGCGGAGATGGCGAGGCCCGGGTAGGCGTTGCTGAAGGTGATGTCGGCGCCAGAGCTGTCGACTCGCTGCACGGCGGCGGAGTTGGTGTCAGTGAGGAAGATGGGCGGGAGCGTCGTCGTGGTGTGCGCGGTGCTGTAGACGCGGCGGCGCAGCACGGGGCGCGAGGCGCCGGTGCCCGAGCGTGGCGACTCGAAGCGGAGCGTCCAGGACTGCTCACCAGGCATGAAGAGGTCGAAGTTGCCGTCGGCGTCGGTGGAGGCGTCGAGGGTCGCGTTCTCAACCAGCACGTGGACGCCAGGGATGGGCCTCGCCTCGGTGTCGAGGACGATGCCGTGGACTCGGGTTCGACCTTGGCGGACCGTCAACTGGCTGTGAAACGGTGAGGCTAGGCCAGGGCCGATGGCGGCAGGGACGTCCGCGACCTGAACGAGGAGCGTCGCGCCCTCGGGCAGCGGAGCGCTCGCGGCGAAGGCCACCGTCTGGTTTCCTGGAACGACGAAGTACGTGCCGGGGAGTGGCTCGCCAGCGAGCGTCACTCGGAACCACGAGGCGGGGGTATTGCCTGCGAAGGGCTTGTTGAACGAGATGGCAATGCGGGTATCGGTCTCGACGTCGTGGGTGCCGTTGCGCGGGGCGATGCCAGTCACGGCCAGAGGCGCCGTTGAGGGGTCTCCGTAGTGGACGTGCACCTGCGACGAGTTCGAGAGGCCGTCGGTGTTCGTCGCGCTCACCGTGATGAGGTTGTCGCCGAAGGCCAGCGGGACTTGAGCGGAGTACACGCCAGTGGTGTTGGGGGTGAACGTCCCCGTGCCGATGGACACGCTGGAAAGGGGGCTCCACGAGGTGACTCGGGCGGTGACGGTCGTGACCGCGCCGGTGGCCTCCGCGCCATCAACCGGGGTGGTGATGACGATGTTGGGGGGAAGCTGGTTGACGTCGGCGTGGAGGACGATGGACCACTGATTCCCCGCGCTGTCGGTGGCGACGACGGGCAGGTCGTTCCGCCCGAGTATGAGGTGGACCGAGGTGACGAAGGTGCCAGCCAATGGCGTTACCGGCACACCGGCCACGGTGAGAGACGTGAGGTTTCGATCCGAGACGGTCCCCGAGATGGTGAGGGTCGAGCTGGAAACGGAGACCGGGTTGGTGGCTGGCGAGGTGAGGCTGAGGGAGGGGGCTACTCGGTCGAGGTCCACCGAGATTGCGGCGGAGGCGTGGGCCCCGGTCGCGTCCTGAGCCTCGACGGAGAGGGCCTGTACCCCGTCGAGCAGTGTGACCGTGGCAGTGAAGCTCGCGCCAGAGACGATCGCGGGGAGCCCCATGACTGAGACGGAGTACGGAGCGGAGCCACCGGAGAGGGTGCCAGAGACGACCGCCGTCGGGGAGTTGGTCACAGTACCGGCCGATGGAGTCGATATTGAGATGAGGAGCGAGGTTCCGGCTCCCCCTCCGCTTCCTGGCCCGGGACCTCCGGCGGAGCCACCACCGGTCGCTGAGCCGCCACCGGTTGCGGAACCACCACCGGTCGCTGAGCCGCCACCGGTTGCGGAACCACCACCGGTCGCGGAGCCACCACCGGTCGCGGAGCCGCCACCAGTCGCAGAGCCGCCACCGGTCGCAGAGCCGCCACCAGTCGCAGAGCCGCCACCAGTCGCTGAGCCGCCACCGGTCGCAGAGCCGCCACCAGTCGCAGAGCCGCCACCCGCACCAGACCCAGCATCCACCACTACGCGCACCACGTTAAGCGTCACGCTCCTGGTCAGCCCGTATCCATCGGTCGCTACCAGGGTGATCTCCTGGCTGCCTTCTCCCAAGGCCACATCGCGCGAGAAGGTACCGTCCGAGGCCACTGGCACGGCGACTCCGCCCACCATGACCGTGACGGCGTCGACGGAGTCAGCTGGAGTGGCTTGTCCCTCGACGCGCAACACGGCCGCCGTCGTCGTCAGAGACGTCGTCGCCGGCACGGTCAACGCCAGCCCAGGGAGTGTTGTGCTCGAGCGAACCGCCCGCACGACGGTTCTCTGGTTGCCAGCAGCGTCCGTGGCTACGACGGTCACCGTGTTGGCAAAAGGCGCGAGAGGCAGCGCGAAGACGAAGTTGCCGTCGGCCCCTACGGTCGCGGGCGCCCCGTTGACCGACACCGAGACGGTGTTGGTGTCCGTCGCCTGCCCAGTGACCTCAACCGACGAAGCGCCGATCTTCGCGCCGTCTACCGGGGCGCTCACGGTCAGGACGGGGAGCGTCAGGTCGATGGTGAAGGCAACCGATCGTGTGCTGCTGTGCCCCGCCTGGTCCGTCGCGGTCACCACCAGCGTGTGTGTGCCATCGGTGCCGACTTGAATGCCCGACGCTGCTGACGCTCCGTCGAGTGTTGCCACCAACGTGGCGGTGCTGGCGTCGCTGGTGCTGTATGTCAGTGTGACGGCATGGTTGACGTGCTGCCCGTCGGTCACCCCACTGATGGAGATGATGAGCGGATTCGAGTTGAAGACGACGTGTCTCGATTGTGAGGCGGTGTCCCCCGCGGCGTCGGTGGCGACGGCAATGAACTGGTAATCACCCTCGTCGACGATGGCTGTCCCGCTGGTGTAGGGCTGCCCGTTGAGGGTCGCCGCGACGGTTACCGCTGTCTCTCCATCCGAGCCTGAGAAAGTGAATCGAATTGGCCCCGCGGTAAGCACTGCTCCGTCGCTCGGTCCATCGACGGTCAGCACCGGGGGATTGAAGTCGAGGGTGAAGGTGATCCACGTGGCGGCATAGTTCCAGGTGGCGTCCCAGCTGCGCGCCCCGAACTGGTGCGTCCCTGGGCTCGAAACGACGCCGCCAGACAGAAAGGGGCTCCAGTCGAGGAAGCCCTCGATCCAGCGAAGGTCGGGATCGCTCGAGCTGTAG
The DNA here is from genome assembly GCA_003153055.1 of Myxococcales bacterium. The sequence continues at coordinate 3,591 of PMBV01000359.1, read as the reverse complement.
ATGATGGTGACCGGTGTCCGGTAGGCGTGGCCGTCAGCGATGCCCTGTACGGTGACAGTGGGCGGCGTGCGGTCCAAAGTGAAGGTCGCGGTCCGGGAACTGGTGTTGCCCACGGCGTCGGTGGCGGTGACGAGCAAGACATGCGAGCCCTCGGCCGTCACCACAGTGCCGGAGAGGTAGGGTTGCCCATCGAGGGTCGCGGTGACTGTCCCCGGATGGGTGTCACTGGCGCTGAATACCGGCGTCAGCGAGGCATCCACGCCGACGTACCCGTCCCAGTTGAATCCGCTGAGTGTAATCGAGGGCGGGGTCGTGTCGACAGAGAAGGAGACAGTGTAGAGGGTCGAGTTCCCTAGCAGGTCGGTCGCCGTCACTCGGAGCGTGTAGTCGCCGTCAGACGTGATGAGTGTTCCCGGCACGAAGGGCGTTGAGGAATAGTTGAGATAGCCCGTCGCGCTCGCGGAGTGCGCGTCCGTGACGATCCACCCGGGTGCTGCGCCGGGCCCACCGTAGAGTACGCCTTCGGCCACACCGGTGAAGACGAGGGTTGGCGGCGCGCTGTCTCGCTCAACTGTGATGCAGGTGCGCGTGACGTTGCCGCAGATGTCCGAGGCGGCGACCACCACCGCGTTGGTGCCCGCATCGAGTGTCGCGCGCCCCGCAAAGCCGGCTCCCGAGAACACCGATGCCGCGGCTCCATTGACGGAGACCTGCTCAGTCTTCGCATTCCGAGTCCCCTCGACGGCGATGGAATCGCTGACAAAGAGTGAGCCAGCGGCAGGGGAAGTGATGGATACAATTGGGGGCTCCACATCCACACGGATGAAGGTGGCTGAGAGGACGCTTCCCACGGCACCCGTGTTGATGACCTCGACGTTGTGCACACATCTATCCAAGGTGAGTGGGATGAGAAGTGGCGGAGGAGACGGGAGGCCGGAGGATAGGTCCGCCACGGTTACATTGTCGCCCCGCACCCGTCCCGCGGCGGCACCCTGGCCGTTGATGAGGAGGATGCCTTGGATTCCGACATCGGTAGGATCTGACGTGGCGTCGGTGCTGAAGCTGGCTGTGGCGAGAGTCTCGGTCGGCTCGGCTCCTCGGAGGACGTCGAGGCTCACTTGGGGGCACGGCAACTGAGAGATCCGCGCGACGCTCGCTCGGCTTCCCGGGGCTGAGGGCTCGAAGGAGAGGACCGGCGAGGCCGTGGCCACGGTGATGGCCGCGGCGAGGGGCGTGGTGCTCACGAGGACCTCCGCGCCTGAGACCCTGGCCGTGCCACCGCCTTCGACCACGACCAACAGTGTGTCGCCGGCGCTAACGGGCACCGGAGCGGAGCCGGTCGTCAGCCCTGCGACGAGCCACCCTGGTCCGATGGAGGTGGGGACGACGTCGGTGCACAAGTTGGTCGTCGCGCCAGCCTCCAGGGCGCCGTGGGCAGAACGGAGCGTCTGTTCCTTGGCGGGAGACGGCTGCCGGGAGCAACCGACAGCGGCCAGCAAGAGAATTGCCGCGAATCTCGAAATTCCTGAGGCCCTCACTTCCGATCCCCTTCCTTGAGTGCCTCGGGTCTACGTGTCACGGAGACTTCCCCTTCGAGTTGTTTGAGGAGCGCCGCTTCTCGTTGTTGCCGGAGGCGCGCGAGAAGTTGCGGGCGGACGTCGGCGAAGGGTGGGGCAATCTGCTCCACTGGGCCGAGGGCCTTGAGGATGTGGAAGCCGAAGGGGGTGCGGACTGGCTTGCTGACGGCTCCAGACTGGAGCGCAACGCCGGCGTCGAAGAGGGAGGGATCGACGGAGCCCTCCTTGATGAGGCCCAGGTCGCCTCCGCGGGAGGCAGTCGCGGAGTCTTCTGAGTCATGCTCGGCGAGCGCGGCGAAGTCTTCTCCGCCGAGGAGCCGGGACCAGAGAGTGTTTGCCTTTGCCTCGGCGCGGCGCGTGGCCTCGGAATCTGACGTCGCGGGAAGTGCGACGAAGAGATGGGCGAGGTGCAGCTGGCGGTAGGTCAAGGTGTCCTTCGTTTCCTCGTAGGCCTTGAGGACCGCGGCGTCGTTGAGGTCGGCGAGCGCGGAGTCCAGGTAGGCCTGGGCGAGAATTTCTCGCTCGGCGCTGGCGAGGCGTGCCGCGACGTCGGGCTTCTTGGCGATGTCATGGTCGACGGCGGCCTGGGCGAGGCGCTCGCGCGAGATGAGGGTCTCGAGAGATTGATCAATGGGGGCGCCGGTGGTGCGGCGGTGAAGCTCGACGTCCGCGCGGTGGATCCGACGGCCGCCGACTTTGGCGACGACATCGGAAGGCGTGCATGCGAGCTGGCCGAGGGTGAGGCCGAGCAGAAACGTGAGGGGGGCGAGTCGCATGGGCGTCATGGGAGAGTGATGTTCGCGGAGGTGAGTTGGCCTGAGGGGTCGACGGTGATCGTTGTGGCATCGATCGCGTTCGGCGTCGTGACCGAGGTACCCAGGATCATCAAGGAGTCGAGTCGGAGCAGGCCATCTGGTTCAGGCAGAATAGCCGTCGGTAGGTATGTGTTGGTCGAGACTTGGCCCGAGTTGCTGGTGCGTCTCGCGTTCACCGTGAGCGAGCCGTATTGCTGTGCAGCGGACTTGGTGAACTCGGTGCCAGGGCCGCCGGGCGACGGCGACGTCGCCCAAGTATCACCTGCGACAATATTGGAAAGGTCAAAGCCGCTCAGTGTGTCATAGTAGGCGGCGATTCGACCGCCACCACCCGCGTTGCCGCCAGTGGCCTCAATGCGGCCCGAACCGGAAAGTTGGCCGGAAATAGTGACCAATATGCTGCCACCGCTGCCGCCGTTGCCGTTGATGCCGTAGCGTTGTCCGACTGTTTCTCCATTGGCGGAGATACGCCCGTCGAGTGCGAGGGAGGCGGCAGAAAGGTCGACGACGCCTCCGCCGTTGCCGCCGCTAAAGGTCCAGAACCAAGTCGAGTATGCGGGACCGCCGGAACCGGGCATATGCGGGCGTCGGAAGTCATCGTAGAACGGCTGGGACGATGTGCTTTGCACGCCGATCGCCCCCGGGCCGCCATGCGAGGCGGCGGCGCCTTCAGGCGCCAGGAGGTTTGCGGCTGTCCGCCCGGAGGTAGACTCATTGTCGCCGGATAGCGCGCCCAGGTAGCCCTTGCCTGAGACGTCGATTCGGCTGTCGGTGTCAACGACGACAGGGCCAGAGACATTCAGGAGCAGTTTTGATTCAGACGAAGATGTGGCGGGGAAGGAGGTGAGAGTCGAGGATCCTGTAATAGAGAGAAGTGCGAGATTGGCTGGGACGGGAGTGTTGATCGTAAGGTCAGAATAGTCATCCAGATAGACGGAAGTGCCATCAGTAAGTGGCCAGGGCTGACTAAATACAAAGCTCGAGTTGGAGAGAACCAGGCTGGACGCAGTTGTGTGGACCGGGCCATTGAAGGTGGCCCAAGCGCCCGTAGCGCTGATGGAGGGGGCTGAGACAGTGCCGTTGAATTCGAGCCATCCTCCGTTCATTTCGAGATTCGGAGTAGTGACGCTTCCGTTGAAAGTGGCATCGCCGGCAAGGTGAAGGGTGGACGCAGACACGTTGCCGTAGAATTCGACCCC
>PMBV01000512.1 GCA_003153055.1 Myxococcales bacterium | reverse complement strand
CCGCCGACGCCGATCCGATGGTGCGCATGGCGGGAGCCCGCATGGACGCGGTGTCGGCGGCCTTCCTGGGGGCGCACGATCGAGGCGACGTGGCCGAGGGCGGGGCGCTCCTCCGCGCCGGGGAAGAGACGCTCGATCAGCTCGCCCTGGGGCTCGAGGCCCTGCACCCGCGGGACTGTGCGTGGGTGGAGCGCCTCAACGAGGTCCTCTCGGGGGAGCCGTAGGCCTACGCCGCTTCGTTTTTAGCTTGCCGGTCCCCTTCTTCGGGGCGGCGGCCTTCTCGGTGCGCTCGAACTCGAGGGTGTCCCCAGGGCCGAGCGCGACCGCGAGGACGCCTCTGGGAAGGCCGGCGACCAGGTTCATCACCGCCGTCATCAGCTTGAGGTCCCCGCGTGACGGTTGGCGTGGCCGCATCGCCTTGGCGGGGCAGACGATGGGCGCCGGCACGTTCAGAGCGTCGAAGGCGGTCCGGAGCAGGGGCGCTTCCCCCTCGGCGAGGACCGAGATCATCGAGCCACGAGGGCTCGTGCCGCTCCAGAGGGCGTCGAAGTCGGTGGGGAGCTCGTAGAAGGCGATGCCGAACTCGATGCCGTTCTGCCCCAGCATCGCCACGACGTGCTGGCTGGCGCGCCCGCGCGTTCGCCTGACGAGCGGCAAGGCCATCTCGGCGGGCATCTGCTCCCACAGCCGCATGGGGAAGAAGGCGCACCACGCGTCGATGAGCGCCTTGACGTCGGCTCCCCAACCGGGCGGCAGCTGAGCGTAGAGGGCCAGCGCGATGGCCGCGCGGCTCTTGATCAGCTCTTCGTCGAGCTGCTCCATCAGCGCCCAGCCGTGGCGGCGGGCGACCGTGGTGAGCGACGGATCGCACGAGAAGGGCCCCCGGTGGCGACCGGCCATCGCCGCCGCGGCGGCAGCCCACGACTCCTTGACCTCGAGGTCGATCGTCCCGTCGGAGAGCACCGCGAGGAGCGCGTGCCCAGGGCCTTGCTTCGTGGAGACGACGCCGAGCGGGACGACGCGGATCATCCGTGAGGTGTACCCCCAACTCGGCCGGACAGCTCGGCGATTCGTCACGGCGTGGAGGAGCGTTGGGGCCCGGTGTACAACCCGGCCATGCCCTTCGCCTACACCGAGCTCCTGCCCCTCGCGCACCACGACACCGCCTACCGTCGGTTGACGGCCGACTTCGTCAGCACCTTCGAGGCGGCCGGAAAGACGTTCCTCAAGGTGGATCCCGAGGCGCTCACGCTGCTCGCCGCCGAGGCGATGCGTGACATCGCCCACCTCCTGCGCCCCGCGCACCTCGCGCAGCTGAGGACCATCCTCGAGGACAAGGAGGCCTCACCGAACGACAAGTTCGTCGCGCTGGACCTCCTCAAGAACGCCTGCATCTCGGCGGCGGGCGTGCTCCCCATGTGCCAGGACACCGGCACCGCCATCGTCAAAGGCAAGAAGGGCCAGCTCGTCTTCACCGGCGGCGGGGACGAAGCAGCGCTCGCCAGAGGCGTCTACCGCACCTACACCGAGGCGAACCTGCGCTACTCGCAGCTGGCGCCGCTCTCGATGTACGAAGAGAGGAACACGGGCTCGAACCTGCCCGCGGAGATCAAGCTCTCGGCCGTCGACGGCGACGTCTACTCCTTCCTCTTCATGGCCAAGGGCGGAGGCTCGGCCAACAAGAGCTACCTGTTCCAGGAGACGAAGGCGCTGCTCAACCCGAAGAGCCTGATGAAGTTCCTCGACGAGAAGCTGCGCGCGCTGGGCACTGCGGCTTGTCCTCCCTACCATCTCGCCGTGGTGGTGGGCGGCACCTCGGCCGAGTCGACGCTCGAGACGGCCAAGCTCGCGAGCGCGAAGTACCTCGATGGCCTGCCCACCAAGGGCTCCGAGGGTGGCCACGGCTTCAGGGATCTCGAGCTCGAGGCCGAGGTGCACAAGCTGACCCAGCGGATGGGCATCGGCGCGCAGTTCGGCGGGAAGTACTTCTGCCATGACGTGCGCGTCGTCCGGCTTCCCCGGCACGGGGCGAGCTGCCCGGTGGCCATCGCCGTGTCGTGCAGCGCGGATCGCCAGGCGGTGGGGAAGATCACCAGGGACGGCGTCTTCCTCGAGGCGCTGGAGCGGGACCCGGCGAAGTACCTCCCCGAGGTGGACGAGGGCGCGCTCGGCGGCGACGTGGTGAAGGTCGACCTCACGAGGCCCATGAGCGAGGTGCGGGCACTGCTCTCGAAATACCCCATCCGTACCCGCCTGGCCCTCTCTGGCCCGATGGTGGTGGCGCGCGACATCGCCCACGCCAAGCTGAAGGAGCGCCTCGACGCCGGGCAGGGGCTCCCGCAGTACCTGAAGGATCTCTGTGTGTACTACGCGGGCCCCGCCAAGACGCCCAAGGGCATGGCATCAGGCAGCTTTGGGCCCACCACCGCCGGGCGAATGGATTCGTACGTCGACGAGTTCCAGAAGGCGGGGGGCAGCCTGGTCATGCTGGCCAAGGGCAACCGCTCGAAGCAAGTGACGGACGCGTGCAAGAAGTACGGCGGCTTCTACCTGGGCTCCATCGGTGGTCCCGCGGCGCGGCTGGCGCAAGACTGCATCACCAAGGTCGAGGTGCTGGAATACCCCGAGCTCGGCATGGAGGCGGTGTGGCGAATCGAGGTGAAGGACTTCCCAGCGTTCATCATCGTCGACGACAAGGGGAATGACTTCTTCGCCGACCTCCTGCCCGCGGGGACGAAGGGCTGACCCAGGGCCTCAAGCCTGGCACCGCGCTGGCGCTGGCAGGGGTCGATGGCGACCCTCGTCGGCCTGGGCCAGCGCTTCGACCTCCTCGCGAATGCGATTCCAATCGGTCGGTGGAACGCGGAGGAAGATGGAGACCAGCGTGGGGTCGAACTGGCTGCCGGCGAGTCGGTCGATCTCGGCGAGGGCGAACGCCTGGCTGCTTCCGCGACGGTATGGCCGGTCCGAGACGATCGCATCGAGGGTGTCGGCCAGCGCGAAGATCCGCGCCCCCGTGCAGATCTGCTCGCCCTGGAGTCCCTGGGGGTACCCGCTGCCGTTCCAGCGCTCCTGGTGCTGGTGGACAATCTGCGCGGGGCCATGGAGGTAGGGGATGTTGGCCAGCATCCGCAGGCCGAGCTCGGGGTGCTTCCGCATCTCGAGCCACTCCTCGGCGGTGAGCGGCCCGGGTTTGAGCAGAATCGAGTCGCGGACGCCGATCTTCCCGATGTCGTGGAGCAGGGCGCCCTGCTCGAGGGTGACCAGCGCCTCGCCGCTGATGCCCGCCTCGATGGCGATGCGGCGGGCGTACTCCGTCACCCGCCGGGAGTGCCACTGGGTCTCGGTGTCGCGGGAGTCGAGCGCGCGCACCATTCCCTCGAGGAGCCCCGAAGTGCGCTCGACGACCTGTCGCTCGAGGGTCTGGTTGAGGTGAGTGAGCTCGGCGTTTCGCCGCGCGAGCTCGCCCGTGAGGCGCTGGTTCTCTCGGACCAGTCGCAGGTGCTCGGATGCCTGGGTGATCGCGCTGCGCAGTTCGCCGAGGTGCCAAGGCTTCGCCAGCAGTCGGAACACCTCACCGTCATTCACCGCTCGCATCGCGACCTTGAAGTCCGACGCCGCGGTGATGAGGACTCGNNGGGCATCATGAAGTCCGTCACCACCAAGTCGAAGCAGGTCTCCTTCGCTGCCTCGCGGGGATCCGTATACGACGCCACCTCGAAGCCCATCGACGTCGCGACCTTCGCCAGGGCTTCGGTGATGTGCTCGTCGTCGTCGACAATCAGAATTCGACCCAACGAGGTGCTCTTCAAGGCGCCGCCATCCATCGAGTCAAAGATGCGCCGGGGCCCGATTTCGGGTCAGCCGCGTCGCGTCGGAGGCACGCGGAGCGCTTCCAAGAGTCGCCGCTCCTCCGGACCGACGAGGGGCGGAAGCCCGTAGCTCCACCGGGCGACCGGCGGCATCGAGAGGAGAATGCTCTCCGTTCTCCCACCGGACTGGAGCCCGAAGAGGGTTCCCCGGTCCCAGACCAGGTTGAACTCGACGTAGCGGCCGCGGCGCCACTCTTGCCAGCGCTTCTGGGCCTCGGTGAAGGGAGTGTCCTTCCGGCGCTCCACGAGCGGCAGGTAGGCCGCGGGGAAGCGCTCTCCCACGGCGCGGGCCACCGCGAAGCACTGCGCAAACGAGCCACCAAACGGGTGTGACTCGTTCAGGTCGTCGAAGAAGAGGCCTCCAACGCCCCGGCGCTCGCCCCGGTGCGGCAGGGTGAAGTACTCGTCGCACGCCCGCTCGAAGCTCTCGCGTCCTGCCTCGGGCAGCATCGACATGGCCAGCCGCGTGGTGAGGCGCCAGGAGGCCACGTCGTCGTCATAGAGGTACGCGGGCGTCAGGTCACAGCCGCCGCCGAACCACCACGCCGTCCCGTCGTCGGTGGCGAAGAAGCGGACGTTCAAGTGCGCCGTCGGTGCGTGGGGGTTGGCCGGGTGTGCCACGAGGGAGACGCCCATCGCGCGGTACGCCTTGCCCGCCAGCGCCGGGTTTCGCTGGGTGGCGGAGGGCGGGAGCACCTGGCCCGCCACGTCGGACAGCGCCACGCCGGCTCGCTCGAAGACGGCGCCGCCCTCGAGGATGCAGGTGAGGCCGCTCCCGCTCGACACCTCGCCCTCGGCCCGGGTCCATGGATCCATGAGGAATCGGCCCTGGCCGTCGAGTCGCTCCAGGGCCGTCACGCAGCTGGAGCGCAGGCCCTCGAGGAACTGCTTCACCTCCGCTGTCTGCGCGCTCTCGAGCATGGCGCTACTTCTGAGGCGGCGAGCTGTCCCAGACGTTGGCCTTGCCCTCGAGCGGACCGCGCTGAGGGCGCACCACGCAGAAGCGCTGGCCNNTGGTCATCGGTCTCGATGTCGAGGTGGACTCGACTCTCGTGCGTCACCTGCTGGATGAGGAGCTCGGGCTCAGATTCTTTGGCGTCGAGCGCCCGGTACGTCGGGCTGTCGTCGGACGACCTCACCGAGCGGCCCAACGCCCGGCCCCAGAAGTCCGCCGCGGCGGCGACGTCGGAGACACGACAATCGATGACGAAGGCCGCCAGTCGGCTGTGGTGCATGGACGCTTCGTAGCACGCAGGTCCGGGCGATCGCGATCAACAACGCAGGGTCTCTCTTCGACAGAAGTAGAAAACAGAATCGGCAAAATTCGCGTCGCCCGAGTCGAAAAGCGCGTGTGCTACGCCGCGCTCTCCGAAGACACGCTTTGTCCCCACTCATGCTCAGCACGAGGCGGTGGGGGCTGGGAGGGCACCATGGATACGACGGGCTCCGGCAGCGCGGCTGCACCCACGTTGTGCACGTTGCCAGGCGATGAGGTTCGCCAGGTGATGTGGCGGTACGCCGACCGCTTCGATCTACAGATGCT
>PMBV01000078.1:25416-25977 GCA_003153055.1 Myxococcales bacterium | reverse complement strand
GTCCTCCAGCACCAGATCGAGCACCAAGGGCTCGGGCAACGCCGGGTGCTGAGGGCCCATCAAGACAATCGTCCGCTTCATGACTTCTTCCCTTTGGCGTCGAGGCGAGCGCGGATCGCCCGGGGTGAGAACGGAACTCGCTCCTGGGCCCGGTAGAGCGCCCCCTTGAAGTCCACGTTCAGCCCGGTGACGCGCACCCCGAACAGCTCACGAAGCTCGTTCTCGTAGAGGAAGGCCGAGCCGAATACGTCCGACACACTGGGGACCTCGTCCTCGGAGGTGACCCGCTCTCTGAGGTGCTCGAGCTGCCCGCCCTTCTCGAACGACCAGGAGACGTCGACCGCGCCGTCGGGCATCTCGGGCGACGGCAGCACCGAGGTGGCGTTCACCAGCGCCAGCCGCCACCCATCACGTTGGTAGCCTCGCACTTTGTCCAGAAAGACCACGGAATCCATCACGCGCTCCTCTTTCGCTTCTGTTCCAGCACCGCGACGCCCTTCAACACCCCGTCGATGATGCGCTCGGGTCTCGCCGCGCAGCCCGGAACGTAGACATCCACCG
>PMBV01000078.1:0-25388 GCA_003153055.1 Myxococcales bacterium | reverse complement strand
TCGTACAGCGGGGTGAGGCACGCCAGCACCTCGATGTCGCAGCCGTTGCAGCTCGCGCCGTCGTAGTGGAGCACCCAGGGTGATCGCTTGAGAAAAGACACCGGCTACCTCCCCAGCAGAAAGAGGGCTGCGAGGTTCCCGCTCGCGAGCACCAAGGTGACGCCCCACGACGAGCGGAGCAGCAGCTGCCACTTCACCCGCGAAGTGGAGTTGTCGACGAGGATCTCCAAGCCGTACACCAGCGCTGCCACGGCGAGCCCCAGCGGGACACTCCAGTTGAAGAACAGCAAGATGAACGCGCCGAGGAGCACCGTCTCGTACCAGTGGGCCACCTCCACGTAGGCGATGAGCCGCCCCGACATGTCTGAGGTGAGGCCACTCACCAGCTCCTGGTGGGCGTGCCGGGCCAGCGAAACGTCGAAGGGCGACTTGCGCAGCTTGAGCGTGATGACGAAGAGGAACGCCCCCAACACCCCAGGCAGCCACAGCACCACCGGAGTCGGCGAAGCCATCACGCCCTGAAAGGTCCACGCGCCGCTCACCTTGCAGACCGCGGCCATCAGCAGAATGAAGAAGGGCTCCGAGGCCAGCATCACCACCAGCTCCCGCTCGGCCCCGGCGAAGCTGTACGGCGAATCCACCGAGCCGGCCGCGAGCACCAGGAGCAGCCCCGCCAGCGCCTCCAAGAAGACGACGAAGAGCAGGTCGACCCCCGCGAACACCAGCGCCCCACCAAGGGCCATAAAGGTGAGGTGCCCAATGAGCAAGGGCTCCGCCAGCGCGTTGACCTGGCGCGACTCCTTCTCGAGCAGCTTGCCCACGTCGTAGAACGGCTGGAGGACCGGCGGGCCCACTCGCCCCTGCATGCGCGCGCTCACCACCCGGTCGACGCCCGAGAGCAGCCCACCGAGGAGCGGAGCGAGCACCACGAACAGCCCCGCGAGGAGAACCGGGCTCATGGATGCACCCACTGCGAGAGAACGAGGATCGTCAACACGGCGCCACAAGCGACGGTGCCAGCGCGGAACACCCAGGGCCCGTCGATGACGCCCTCGAGGTAGTACCCCCTGAGGCTGACCGCCTGGGGCCTGTCGAGCGCGCCCGAGACGACGTGAGCCGCGTTCACGGTGCGGCCGCTGGCGTAGATGTCGGCCAGCTCGTAGTGGCCTCGCCGTCGAACCCACACGGCCATGGCTGGAATGAAGAGCACCGCCACCAGAAGAACCGACACCATCACCCCGGGCACGTGGAGGAGCTCACGCGGCGCCGCGCCAAAGGCCGCCAGTGCATACGGCCCCACCAGGCGATCCGACAGCACCCCGATGGCCCCGGTCGCCACCAGCACCAGCAGCCCCAACACTCGCTCGGAGAACCACTCGAAGCCCGAGACCCTCAGCTCGATGGCGCGCTCCTCCGCGTCGATGCTTCGCGTGGAGAGCACCTTGATGAGCAACTTTGCCCAATAGAAGATGGTGCACGAGCTGCCGAACGCCAACGCCGTGAGGTACAGCGGCCCTTCCCACCCGGGTACCAGGAGGAACGCCCGAATGGCCGACCACTTGGCCACCACGATGCCGAACGNNCCGGCGAAGCCGGGGACCTCCAGGAACGCGCGGATCGCGGTCCACTTGGCCACCACGATGCCGAACGGCGCGATGAACATGCCAGCCACGCCCACCAGCACCAGCAGGCTCAGGTGGGGCAACCGAGACAGCAGCGTGTCGAAGTTCTCGAGGTCCTTGGTGTAGAGCCGGTTCTCCAGGGTTCCAACGACGAGGAAGAGGAGGCTCTTCGCCACCGCGTGGAAGATGACGATCATCACTCCGACCCATACAGTCTCGGGTGTCGCCACTCCCGCGCACCCCACCACCAGGCCGAGGTTGCCGATGGTCGAGTAGGCGAGCACCTTCTTGGCGTTGTGCTCGGTAGTGGCCACCAGCGAGACGAAGAGGAACGTGCCCAGGCCGACCAGGGCGACGCCGCTCCCCACCAGCGACCCCGCCATCGCCGGAGAGAGCCGGAGGAGCAGGAAGACCCCCGCCTTCACCATGGTGCTGGAGTGGAGCAGCGCCGAGGTGGGTGATGGGGCGTACATGGCCCCGAGCAGCCAGGACGAGAAGGGCATCTGGGCGCTCTTGGTGATGCCCGCCACCGCGAGCAGAGCCACCGCGGGCAACAGGGCCGCGCCCGCTGGCCGACTGGCGAGCCTGGCGAGGTCGAGCCCGTCGGGGGTTCGTGAGAGGAGCAGCAAGGCCACCGCGAAGCCCAGGCCACCCAACAGGTTCATCACCAGCGCGTTGAAGGCGTAGCCCACCGTCTCGGGGGTGCGCGTGTAGCCGATGAGGAGGAAGGAGCAGAGCGTGGTGACCTCCCAGAAGACGAACATCAGCGGGAGGTGATTGGCGGTGACGAGCCCGAACATCGCCGAGAGGAAGAGGAAGAGCAGGAAGAAGAACGACGTCCTGCGGCCGGCGATGAGCGGGTAGCGGCGCTGGTAGTCGCGCATGTAGCCGAGCGCGTTGACGCAGATGAGCGTGCCGACGATGCCGACGATGAGCACCATCACGAGCGAGAGGCGATCGAACGAGAACAATCGCGACGGATCCGGCTCGGGCCGCCCGACCTCCAACTCGAGCCAGAGGAGCACGCCGAGCTGAGCCAGGGCCAGCGCCGGGGCGAGCACCCGGCGGTATCGGATGCTGACGCCGAGGATGAAGAGCGTCATCGCCCCCTCGACGGCCAGCAGCGCGTGCTCGGGGACGAACTGGCCCGGCAACCCAAAGAAGACCGGAGCCCCGTCGAGGCCGAAGTGAACCGCGGCCGCCAGGGAGGCCGCCGCCACCACCGCGCACGCCCCGACCACGATGACGTCGCGCACCTTGCTGTGGGTGACGAACAGCAGCACCACGCTCATCACCAGAGGAAAGGAGATGAGAAAGAGAACGAGCGAGCTCATGAGTGGGTCCCGTGGAGCTCCTGGAGGACGTGGTCGACCTCGTCGCGCACCACCTCCGGGTTGACGGGCTTCTCCATGTAGCGCTGCGCGGGGATCCAGCCTCCGTCGCGATCCTGCGCCACGCGGAGGGCCGCGCTCAGGTGCTCATCTGCGTGGGTGAGGACGATGATGGGAAGCTTGGGGTGGTCCGCGGCAATCTGCCGGACCAGCCCGAGCCCGTCGTACGGCCCCGGCACCATGGGCTCGACGATGACCAAATCGGGAGTGGAAGCGAGCAGCGCCCGCCGGGCATCGTCGGCCGTGCTCGCCGCGCTGGTGGTGTACCCGCCAGACGCCAGGGCCGCTTCGTTGGCGGCGAGCACCCGCTGATCGTCGTCGATGATGAGAACGTGTGACATGCCTTCTCCATCCCCCGCGCGCTGGCCCGGGGGTCTCCTTCAGTGCAGACTCCTTCGCGCGTCCGCATTCCACCTCGCCTCGACGCCCACGCTGCCTTCGGTCCGCGCCAGGACGAGCCTCAGGAAAGCAACCGGCGGGCCAGCGACGAGCTCCGAGCGACTGCGAGGGCTTCACTCCGGCGGAAGCATGACGCGGGTCGAGACCGGGCACTTGGCTGCCGCAGGCGTGTGACACCGTCACGCACCCGCGTCGCATCCTGGAGCGACCAGCCACGCGAGGACCGCGAGAATGCTCCGCGCTCCACGCTGGCCCAACGGTTGCTGAGGCCGCCATCGAGCCGGTGCGCGCCCCGGCACGAGGAGCTTCGGGCGCGAGAAGTGGAGGAACGAGGAGCTCGCAGTGCCGATGCGATGAGGAGCACCGCTGGACCCGCCCCTGTCGCGCCGTCGAAGCCTTTGGGGGGGACATCGTTCACAGCCATGCATGAGGTGTACTTCACATGAAAAATCTCGCACTCGTCGCAGCTCTCGTTCTGTCTTCTCTGGTTTGGTCCGCCCGGGCCGACGAGCCAGCCGCACCCGCGAAGCCGGTGGACACCCCTCACCTCATCGGTGGAAACGCGGGCGTCCTGGTGGGCGGCGTCAGCGATCAGCCGTATGTCTTCGGCGCCATCGCCCTCAACGGAGGCGTCATCCTCGGGCTGGGCGTCGGCGTTGCCTTCGACGGAACGCTCGCGACCGACAAGGTCTCCGCCTTGGGCATTCTCTACGGCTCGTACATGTTCAAGAACGTGGCGAACTTCGCCGTGGGCCCCGAGCTCTTCGTCATCATGCCCTTCGCCCCCACACCAGCCAGCACGCTCACGTTCCGACCTGGAGTCGCGCTCTGGTACGCACCCTTCAGCGCGCCGGTCTTGCTGGGCACGGCCATCGACGTCGACCTCACCTACGTCAAAGCCTCGAGCGCCATGAAAGTCGGCCTGGTCACTCCAGGCGTGCGCATCGCCTACGCGTTCTGACGAGCCCGCCGCGGCGAGGTGTCACAGCCCTGTGACACTGTTTCACCCGTGTTCCGTCACCAGCCGCGTGACACCGCAGCGTGGCGCAACGAGGCCCGGAACTACTCTGGCCAGCCGGCAGTGGACCCTGGCCCACGGGTTGCTCAGGGAGGCCATCACTCGCATCGGCGCGCAGCGCGGCGTCACGAGCCACGCTGTACCGGCGCTCGGTCCCATTCTTGGTTGCATCTCGAAGAGGAGAGGAAAATGGAACGAATCTCGCTGAAAGTGAATGGACTCGAGCGCTATCTGGTGGCCGAGCCCGAGACCATGCTGGCTGACGTGCTGCGTAAGCAGCTCCTGCTCACCGGCTGCAAGACGAGCTGTCAAGAAGGGCATTGCGGAGCCTGCAATGTCATTCTCAACGGCAAGGTCGTGCGGTCGTGTCTCATCAAGATGAAGAAGGTCCCCGACAACTCGCAGGTCCTCACCATCGAGGGCGTCGGCAGAGCCGATGATCTGCACCCGCTCCAGGTCGCGTGGATGGCCCACGGCGGTGCCCAGTGCGGCGTCTGCACGCCTGGCTTCATCATGTCGGCCAAGGGGCTCCTCGACACCAACCCCAACCCCACTCGGGAGCAGGTACGAGACTGCTTCCAGCAGAACCACAACGCCTGCCGCTGCACTGGCTACAAGCAGCTCGTCGACGCGGTGATGGACGCGGCCCAGGTGCTCCAGGGCAAGAAGAAGAAGGAAGACCTGCTGTACCTGCCGCCTGAAGATGGCACCATCATGGGCTCGAAGTACCACCGCCCGTCGGCCATGCAGAAGGTCACCGGCACCTGGGACTTCGGGGCCGACATCGCGCTGCACATGCCACCCGACACGCTGCGGCTTGCGCTGGTGCACGCGGAGGTCTCCCACGCCCTCATCAAGAGCATCGACACCTCGGAGGCCGAGAAGATGCCGGGGGTCGTGAGGGTCATCACGTACAAGGACGTGAAGGGCAAGAATCGCATCAACGGCTGCACCTTCCCGTCGAACAAAGGCGATGGCTGGGACCGGCCGATTCTCAACGACACGAAGATCTTCCAGTACGGTGACGCGCTGGCCATCGTCGCGGCCGACACCGAGGAGCAGGCCCGGGCAGCAGCCAAGAAGGTCAAGGTCACCCTCGAGAAGCTTCCGGCCTACATGAGCGGTCCCGCCGCCATGGCCTCGGACGCCATCGAGATTCACCCCGGCACGCCCAACGTCTATTACGAGCAAGGCGTGGTGAAGGGCCAAGACACCAAGCCCCTGATGAAGACAGCCAAGTGGGTGGCTGAGGACGAGTTTTACTGCAGCCGCCAGCCGCACCTCCACATCGAGCCAGACTGCGGCGTCGCCTACCTGGACAACCAAGGCGTCCTGACCATCGCCTCGAAGAGCATCGCGGTGCACCTGCACCACTTCATGATCGGCGCGGGCATCGGGGTCGAGGCCGACAAGCTGCGGCTCATTCAAAACCCGACCGGCGGCACCTTCGGCTACAAGTTCAGCCCGACCATGGAGGCCCTGCTCGGCGTGGCGTGTCTGACCACCGGCCGGCCCGTCTCGCTGGTGTATGATCAGTTCGAGAACATCACCTACACCGGGAAGCGCTCCCCTGCCGGCGTGAAGCTCAAGCTCGGCGCCAACGAGGAAGGCCGCCTGGTCGCGATGGAAAGCGACTGGTGGATCGACCACGGCCCCTACTCTGAGTTCGGCGATCTCCTCACCACCCGTCAGGCCCAGTTCATCGGCGCGGGCTACAACATCCCCAACATCAGGGGCCTGGGAAAGACCGTCTGCACCAACCACGCGTGGGGCTCGGCGTTCAGGGCCTACGGCTCACCCCAGTCGTTCCTGGCGTCGGAGATCCTGATGGACGAGCTGGCCGAGAAGGCGGGCCTCGACCCCTTCGAGTTCCGCTACCGGAACCTCTACCGGCCCGGTGACACCACGCCCAACGGCTGCCCGCCCGACGTGTACTGCCTAGTGCAGATGTTCGACAAGCTGCGCCCGAAGTACGAGGAAGCCAAGAAGCGCTGCAAGGCCCTCAGCACGCCAGAGAAGAGGCGCGGCGTCGGGTTGTCCCTGGGCATCTACGGCTGCGGCCTCGACGGCGCCGACAGCTCCGAGTCGGCGGTCGAGCTGACCCGGGAGGGCGTGCTCGCCTTGAACGCCTGGGAAGACCACGGCCAGGGCGCCGACCTCGGCACCCTCACCTTCGTCCACGAGACGCTGCGCCCGCTGGGGCTCAAGCCCACGCAGGTGAAGCTGGCGATGAACGACACGAAGCTCCCCAACAGCGGCCCGTCGGGTGGCAGCCGGCAGAACGTCATGACCGGCCAGTCTCTCAAGGCGGCCTGCGAGGCCTTGCTCGCGGCGATGAAGAAGCCCAACGGCGGCTACCGCACGTATGAAGAGATGGTCGCCGAGAAGATTCCCCTTCGCTACAACGGCAAGCACACCGCGACGGGGTTCACGGCCATCGACTCGAAGACCGGCCAGGGCAACCCCTACTCGGTCTACATGTACGAGGTCTTCATGCCCGAGGTCGAAGTCGACATGAAGACGGGCAAGGCCACGGTGGTGAAGTTCACCACGGTCGTCGACGTGGGCACCATCATCAACCAGGCCACCGTCGACGGGCAGATCTACGGCGGCCTCGCGCAGGGCATTGGGCTGGCCCTCACCGAGGACTTCGAAGACCTCGAGAAGCACACCAACCTGCTCAAGTGCGGCCTCCCGTACATCAAAGACATCCCCGATGACATCGAGATCATCTACAACGTGACCAAGCGCCCCAACGGCCCCTATGGCGCCGCCGGCGTAGGCGAGGCGCCGCTGACCGCTCCGCACGCGGCCATCTTGAATGCCATCTACAACGGATGCGGCGCCCGGGTGACCCGAGTGCCGGCCAAGCCCGAGGTCATCTTGGAGGCCCTCGCCAAGCACCGTTAGCCTCACCACACCAGCACGGAGGCACCCATGGACCGGCAGAAAACGCTCGAACGCGAGGCGCGCTGCATTCAAGACGAGCCGCCCGGCTGTTCGGCGACCTGCCCGGTCCATGTGGACGTCCGAACCCTCATCGCCAAGCTCCGCGGCGGAGACCCAGCCGGCGCGGCGGCGGTGTATGCCAAGACGATTCCCTTTCCTCGCATCGTCTCGCGGGTCTGCGACCAACCCTGCCTCGAGGCCTGCAAGCGCCGCGAGGTAGACCAGGCCATCGCCATTCGGAGCCTGGAGCGTGCCGCGGTCGAGCTCGCCAACTCCACGCCAGCCAGGCCTCGTCCGGCGAAGGCGAAGCCGGCGCGGGTGGCTGTGATTGGCTCGGGTCTGAGCAGCCTCACCGCGGCGGTCGATCTGGCCTCCAAGGGGTATCAAGTCGTCGTGCACGAGGCCGGCGGTCGGTTGGGTGGCCGGCTCCGCTCCTTTCCCGAGGCGGTGCTGCCCGCCGCCGTCCTCGACGCCGAGTTGGCCGGGCTCGAGGGTCCGGGGCTCACGGTGCGGCTGGGCGCTCGCCTCGGCCGCGACCTGACGCTCGAGGCGCTGACCGACACATTCTCCGCGGTGTACTTGGGCGTGGGCCCGCTCGGCCTGGAAGGCGTGGTGGCGACCGGCCCCGACGGCACGGTGCAGGTTGACCCCCTCACCTTCGCCACCAGCCACCCCAAAGTCTTCGCTGGCGGAGGGTGCCGCCGGGGCGCGACCTACTCTCCCATCGGCTCCCTGGCCGACGGCCGCTTCGCCGCCCTGTCCATCGATCGCCTGCTCCAGGACGTGTCGCTCAGTGCCGTGCGCGAGCGTCAGGGGCCCTTCACCACCAA
Organism: Myxococcales bacterium; assembly: GCA_003153055.1. Next base: position 17,179 of record PMBV01000078.1, on the reverse strand, counting down.
GCTCTTCACTCGTACCACCGGCGTCGCAGTGCGGCCCGAGGTTCAGCCCGCCGACCCGGCCCTCGGATTCACCGCCGAGGAGGCCCACCAGGAAGCCGAGCGCTGCCTCGCCTGTGAATGCATGGAGTGCGTCAAGGTCTGCCCGTACCTCGAGCATTACGGCGCCTACCCCAAACGCTACATTCGAGAGATCGCCACCAACGCGGATCTCAAGAAGGGTGATCATACCGCCAACCGGATGATCAACTCCTGTGCCCTGTGTGGCCTGTGCGAAGCGGTCTGCCCTGAAGGGCTCGCGATGGGCGAGGTCTGCCATGAGGCCAGAGAAGAAATGGTGGCTCAGCGGAAGATGCCGCCATCGGCCCACGACTTCGCCCTGCGCGACATGGCCTTTAGCCGCGGTGACCTCTTCTCCCTGGCTCGTCACGCCCCGGGCATGAGCTCGAGCGAGGCGGTCTTCTTCCCCGGTTGCCAGCTCTCCGCCTCGGCCCCGGAGCACGTCGAGCGAATCTACGCCCACCTGCGCCAGAGCCTCGCCGGCGGCGTCGCGCTACACCTCGGCTGCTGCGGAGCGCCGGCCGATTGGGCGGGACAGACGGCCCTGTTCTCCGAGAGCCTGGGTGAGCTCGCCGAGACCTGGAGGAGCCTGGGCAACCCGCGCGTCATCACCGCGTGCTCGAGCTGCTACCGGGTGTTCGACGATCATCTCCCCGGCGCGAAAGTGGAGTCTCTGTGGTCCGTGCTCGAGGCCCGTGGTCTGCCGTCAGAAGCGACCACCCGTCCCCGCACGCTCACCATTCACGACCCCTGCTCCACCCGCCACGAGAAGCCCGTGCAAGACGCGGCGCGCGCGGTGCTCGCCCGCCTCGGCGTCACGGTGGAAGAGCCGGCCCTCACGCGCGAGCTCACCACCTGCTGCGGCTACGGCGGCCTGGCGTCGTTCGCCAACCCCGAGGTGGCAGACAAGCTGGTCGACCGGCGCATCGCCTCGACGAGCTCCGACCTCGTCACCTATTGCGCCATGTGCCGCGACAGATTCGCCCGGAGGGGCAAGCGCTCCCTGCACTTGCTCGATCTCGTCTACGGCACCCCCGCGACCGACGGCGCCGCCCGCCTGGGCCCGGGCTTCTCGGATCGCCACGAGAACCGCGCCCGCCTCAAGCAGACCGTGCTCCGCGAGGTCTGGGGTGAAGTGAGGAGCGGCGAGGCCCGCCCGATGCAGCTCACCTTCACGCCAGAGGTGCTGGCGCGCATGGAGCAGCGGATGATCCTCAAGGAGGACGTGGAGCGCGCCATTCGCCACGCCGAGGAGACCGGGGCCCGGTTCTCGGATCCCTCGACGGGACACCTGCTGACCAACCACCGGCCCGTCGCCGTCACCTACTGGGTCGAGTACGCACCGAGCGAGGCGGGGTTTCAGGTCTTCAACACCTACAGCCACCGCATGGACCTTCGGAGGGCACCATGACCCAGGTTCCTCCTGTGTTGATCTGCGCGCGCTGTGAGGTGCCGCTCACCCCCGGCAAGGTGATTGCGTCGTACCTCGGCTTCGAGTTCCCCATCGAGCTCCACCGCTGCCCGAGCTGTGGGCAGATCCACGTGCCCGAGGGACTCGCCCTGGGCAAGATGCTCCAGGTCGAGCAGATGCTGGAGGACAAGTGACGCCCGCGGCCGAGACTCGGGGCACCCTGTACGAAAGCGGGCTCATCGAGCCGGCCAGTGACGGGCTCCTGAGGCCGGGTGGGCTCGCGCTCACCGAGCGGGCCATCGCCAGCTGTGAGCTCCCTCGAGGCGCTCGGCTGGTCGATCTGGGGTGCGGAGCGGGAACCTCCCTCGCGCATCTCCAGCGCACCCTCGGCCTCGAGGTGCTGGGCCTCGATGCCTCCCGGCTCCTCCTCGGTCGGGGGCGAGCCGCGGGCCACGGGCCGCTCCTCCACGGCGACGGCGCCGCGCTCCCCCTCCGCGCAGGCAGCGTCGACGCAGTCTTGATGGAGTGCGTCCTCTCGGTGACGGAGGACCCGGCGCGGGTGCTCTCGGAGTGCTTCCGCGTGCTCGCGCCGGGAGGCTCCCTGGCGATGACCGACCTCTACGTCCGCTCCTCGTCTGGACACAACGCGGGCTGCTCCTCGGGCCAATGGACTCGTGAAGAGCTCATCACCGTCCTCGGCACCCAGGGCTTCACCGTGCGTATGTGGGAGGACCACTCCCGGGCCCTCGCCGAGCTGGCCGCTCGTTTGGTGATGGTCCACGGCTCGCTCAGCCCACTCTGGGAGCACACCTGTGGTCCCCACTGCAGGCCGCGAGACGGCGCTCGCCCGGGGTACTTCCTCCTGGTGGCGACCACGTCGAAGAGTGCCAGCACGGAAGGAGCGCCGTCATGACGTTCGATGCGATGCGAATGGCCGAGCTGTCGCTCCAAGGCTACGGCTGCAGTCAGATTCTCCTCATCCTCTCGCTCGAGGCCCAGGGGAAGACGAACCCGGACCTGGTGCGAGCCATCTCCGGGCTCCACTCCGGGCTCTTCTCGGGAAAGCTGTGCGGGGCCCTCGCTGGTGGCGCGTGCATCCTCGCGCTCCATGGTGGGCGGGCTGAGCCCAAGGAGGTCGAGGATCCGCGGCTCCCGTTCCGCGTGCAGCAGCTCGTCGAGTGGTTCGAGCACGAGTTCGGAGAGCACGGCATCGACTGCGACGATCTAGTGGGCGACGACCCGAGGAAGCGGCTCTCCGTGTGCCCCAAGCTCGTCCTTGCGGTGGCTGAGAAGGTGAGCGCGCTGCTCGAGAGCGAGGACCCATGAGCTCGCCCCGTGAAGGCCTCGCCGCGATCGTCGTGGCGGGCGGCTACTCCTCGAGGATGCAGGCGTTCAAGCCGCTGCTCCCGCTGGGCGATGCGACGGTGCTCGAGCGGGCCGTGAGGAGCTTCCTCGGCGCCGGCGTGACCGACGTCGCGGTCGTGGTCGGACACCGGGGTGACGCGCTCCGTGACCCGGCGGAGCGGCTCGGCGCCCGCTGCGTCGAGAACCCGGCCTACGCCCAAGGCATGTTCACCTCGGTGGTGGCGGGAGTTCGCTCGCTCGCGCCCCAGGCACGGGCCTGCTTCGTCCTCCCGGCGGACATGCCTGCGGTACGTTCTTCCACAGTCGCCGAGCTGGGCCGGGCCTTCGACCACGCTGACGCCTCCGTGCTGTACCCCACCTTCGATGGCCACCGAGGTCACCCGCCCATCATCTCCGCTCGCCTTTTCCCGGCCATCCTCACGAGCGACGGCACGGATGGACTCCGCGGGATTCTCGCGACCCGAGACGATGAGGCGCGCGAGGTGCCGGTGCTGGACGAGGGGGTGCTCATCGATCTCGACACCCCGGAGGACCTGGAGCGTGCGCGGCGGACCTTCGGCGATCGCTCAATCCCCACCCAGGCCGAGTGCGCCGCGCTGCTCGCCGAGGCCGAGGTGCCGGAGCGCGTGCGTCGCCATGGAGAGGCAGTGGCGACGCTGGCCTGTCACCTGGCCGAGCGCCTGAACCGGGCGGGGTTGACGCTCGACCTCGCGCTGATCGCCGCGGCCGGCCGGGTGCACGATCTCGCCAAGGGCTCGCCGGATCACGCCAGCGCCGGTGCCCGAGAGCTCAGACGCCTCGGCTTCCCTCGACTGGCCGACGTGGTCGGCGCCCATACGGACCTCGATCTCGTCCGCGGAGTGTTGGTCGACGAGTCGGCGGTGGTGTACCTGGCCGACAAGCTGGTCCTCGGCGATCGCGTCGTTGGCCTGGGGGAGCGCTTCGGGGCCGCCCTCGAGCGTTGCCGCGACTCCGAGCACGCGCTGGCGGCCATCGCGCGCCGACGCTCCGACGCCGTCCGGGTGGCCTGCGCCGTGGAGGAGTTCTTGGGCGTCGACCTCGCCACCTGGCTGGCAACCGACGGCGACGACCAAGGAGTCGGCCTGCATGGGTAGCGAACGGCACCTCATCGGCGAGACCGAAAGCCTCTGCCCGGTGTGTCTCGATCGCCTCCCGGCCCAGCGAGTGGCCGAGGGTGACGACGTCTACCTCGAGAAGCACTGCCAGGCCCACGGCGACTTCCGCACCATTCTCTGGCGCGGGCCACCGGCCTTCGAAGCCTGGGAGGGCCCACCACGCCCGCCTTCGCCTCCGCTGCGGCCCTCGACCCAAACGAGCACCGGTTGCCCGTTCGACTGTGGCCTCTGCCCCGACCATCGGCAGCGCACCTGCTGCGTCCTGCTCGAGGTCACCTCTCGCTGCAACCTGCGCTGCCCGTTCTGCTTCGCGGGCGCTGGCCGTGAGGGTCGTGAGCCGAGCCTGAACGAGCTCGAGCAGAGCTACCGGCGCCTCCTGGAGCACGGCGGTCGGTACAACGTGCAGCTCTCCGGCGGCGAGCCCACGATGCGCGACGACTTGCCCGAGGTGATTGCCTTGGGCCGCTCCCTCGGCCACGCCTTCCTCCAGCTCAACACCAACGGCCTCAGGCTGGCCCGCGAGCCTGGCTACGCCCAGCGGCTCCAGGACGCCGGCCTGGGCTGCGTCTTCCTCCAGTTCGATGGAGTCGACGACGCGGTCCACCAGCGCCTTCGCGGAGCCGCCCTCGCGCGACTCAAGGCAGAGGCCATCGAGCGCTGCGCCGAGGCCGGGCTCGGGGTGGTGCTGGTGCCCACGCTCGTGCCGCGAGTGAACACGGAGCAGCTCGGGGCCATCGTCGCCTACGCCCTCGAGCGGAGCCCCACGGTGCGGGGCGTCCACTTTCAGCCGGTCAGCTACTTCGGCCGCTACCCACGGGCCCCGATCGATGCCGACCGCCTCACGCTCCCCGAGGTGATGCGGGGCCTCGAGGCCCAGACGGGGGGAATGGTGAAGGCCTCACACCTCCGCCCGCCCTCCGCCGAGAACGCGCACTGCTCGTTCAGCGGGAGTTTCCTCCGCACCCCGCGGGGCCTCACCCCGACAGCCACGGGCCGCGCGTCCTGCTGTGGACCCTCAGCGCCAACCAGCCCACCGAGGTCGACCTGCTGTCCCGGAACCGAGGCGGAGGCCGCCCGCCGCGTCGTGGCCCAGCGCTGGTCCCTCTCGAGCCACTCAGCGAGCGACGAGGTCGCCGGGGTGAAAGTCGACAGCTTCGATGCCTTCCTCGCCCAGGGCCAGCAGTCGTCCTTCTCCATTTCAGGCATGGCCTTTCAAGACGTCTGGAACCTCGATCTCGAGCGGGTCCGCGAGTGTTTCATTCACGTGGTGGGGCCTGGAGCGCGGCTCATTCCATTCTGTGCCTACAATGTGACCGATGTGCTCGGACGGGCGCTGTACCGGCCGGGTGCTGACGGGCTCCGACGGGTCTCATGAATGACACCGCGCTACGCCGAACGCCGCTCGACCCGTGGATCGCGGAGACGCTCGGCGTCGCCCTGACAGAGCTGACACCCGCGGCGCTCGAGGCCTTTCAGTTGCAACGATTGGGAGCGACCCTCGACTGGGTCTGTCACAAGAGCGCGTACTACCGCGCCCGCCTGGCGCCCGATGGACGGCCTCCTCGTCTCGAGGAGCTCTCGGCGATGTCCCGCCTGCCCTTCACCACTGCCGATGACCTCCGAGCTCACGGAGGCCAGTTGCTGTGCGTGTCCCAAGACGAGGTCGCGCGGGTGGTGACGCTCCAGAGCTCGGGCACCACCGGCCCGCCGAAGCGGCTCCACTTCACCCGGGATGATCAAGAGGCCACACTCGACTTCTTCCACCACGGCATGTCGACCCTCGTCGGTCCGGGCGATCGCGTGGCGGTGCTTCTCCCCGGTGAGGTAGCGGGGAGCGTCGGCGCCCTCCTCGCCCTGGCCCTGCGGCGCCTCGGGGTGACGCCCATTCCTCACGGCTTCCTGCGCGAGCTGCCCCGGGCTCTCGAGGTGCTCCAGCGCGAGGGCGCCACGTCACTGGTAGGCACGCCGGTGCAGGCGCTGGCGCTCGCCCGGTACGCGAGCATGAGAGGGATCCGCCTCGAGCTGCGCACGGCATTGCTCACGACGGATCACGTCCCCGATGCCATCGTGCGCACCCTCGCTCGGGAGTGGGGCTGCGAGGTCTTCGAGCACTACGGCATGACCGAGATGGGACTCGGCGGCGCCGTCGACTGCGCGGCCCACGCGGGCTACCACCTTCGCGTGCCGGAGCTGTTCTTCGAGGTCATCGACCCCGCCACGGGCCAGCCGGTGCCAGTGGGCACCCCCGGCGAGGTGGTCTTCACCACCCTCTCTCGACGAGGCATGCCGCTGATTCGCTACCGCACGGGAGATCGTTCGCGGCTCCTCCCTGGCCCCTGCCCGTGTGGCTCGCCGTTGCCACGCCTCGAGCGGGTGCGTGGACGTCTCGCCGAGGCCCCGACCCGCACCGGTCCAGGCGAGGCACCCGAGATCAACACCCCAGCTCTCGACGAGCTGCTCTTTCCCATCCCTGGGGTAGTCGATTACCGGGCCACGCTCCGGCGCGGTCCGAGCCGGGCTCAGCTGAGCGTCATGGCCCTCTCGTTGCGGCCCGATGAAGCGCTGATCCCCGCCGTCGAGGCGGCCCTCGATGGCTCGGAGACCATCGGCGCGGCCTGGCGCGCGGGGCGAATCGCCGTGACCGTGGCCACTGAAGCGCTGGGCGATCGCCTGGTTCGCGGGCCCGAGAAGCGCTCCCTCGAAGGCCTCGAGGTTCGTGATGGAGAATAGGGTCGTCTCCCTCAAGGCCTTAGGTCGTACGCCCGCCCGGGGCGGCGCTCAATGCCCGCCCCAGCTACTTGCGCACGAGCTTCACCCGCCGTGTCATTGCGCAAAGCCCAGTGCCCTCGGGCCTGTCGATGTTGTCGCCGAAGATCCTCAGTTCGAGCAGATAGGTGCTGGGCATGGGTTGGGTGACGGAGGGGACGCTGATGGTGGCACTCGACTCGTTGCCGTTGAGCACCTTCGTGACGGTAGCGCTGCCAGGCGCGTACGGTCCGCAGGGCGTGCTGTCGGGTGCGCAGTTGTTCTGCGAATTGTAGGTCCGCAAGATGAGGTAGGGGGGGCGGACGACCACGACGTTGTTGGTGATGGAACCGGTCCACGCGACGTTCAGCGAATCGCTCGGTGAGACCGCGATCCCCTCGGCGGGGGAGGTGATGGTCACCTCACCTGGACATGGCAACGTGAGCGTCGTCGAGTCGCCGTCTGCCGCACGAGGTGAGAAGCACGATGGCTGCGGTGAATCCAAGGAAGCGGAGGCTGATCATGGCGGGTCAAATTAGCAGGAACCGCGCCGGCATCGAGGCCAAACGACCTGGCGCCCGAGGCATTGGCCGCCCAGGCAACAACAGACCGGCCATGTGTCCGTCGCTGGAAACAAGCGCTCGCTTGGCGGTGTTTCCTCGCTACGATCCGGTCATGCGCATACCATTGCTCTGGTTCATGCTGGCCCTGGCCGGATGACTGTTGGAACTCGCCGCGCAAATCGCCTCGCAGTCTCCCGCCGTCCTCCGCGCGTGCGTTCGGATTCTTCGAAGAAACCTTTTGCGCGTCCGCGCCGATACTCCTGAACGGGCGCGGATGAAGCAACGTACGGCCTGGCAAAAGTAGCGTACAGAACGGTCCTCGAAGTCCCGAATGGCGTCCCACGCTTCCTGCCGGTCGCGCGCCGCCGCAAAAGGTGACCTTGATGAGACGAAAACTCTGCTGGTCCTTGAGCGGTATTGCCGGTTGTTTCCTCTGGGGTTCGCTGTCGTGCGGCTGCGTAGAGCCTGCGGCAGACTCCGCTTCTCCCTGGGCGTCGTCGCCTGTGGACGCCTCCTCGCAAGGATCGGACCCCGCGCTGTCTCCTCGGGATGCAACGGCGCCAGGCGCAAACGCTTCGACCTCTCCAGGCGGTGCCGCCGTCCAACCCGATGCGTCGGGCGCGGGGGACGCATCGCATCAGCCCAATGGGCCAACCCCCGACGCCTCGCTCGCCGTGGCGACCTACGGCGATTCGAAGACCGCGACCGATTGGATCACCCGATCGATCTGCGTCGACGGTTCGGACCGCCCCATCGCTTGGGACCCGTACTTCGAGTGCCCGGCGGGCGCGAAACGCCGCAAGATAGGGCTCGGCGATCCGCTCACGTACCACAACACCGATCAGGGCGGGTACCAGCAGGGCGACAGCTTCCCTTTGCTCGACGCGAACGGCAAGGCCCTCTACGTACACGCCTTCGACTTTCCGCCCTTCAATCGGTTCAACCTCTTCGACGGCTCGGACGGTTACGATTACTACGCTGTCAACACGACCTGGGTCTCGGGCGCGGGCACGCGCGACGGAGGCGGCTACGGGCAGCAATTCTTTGGAGCCAACTGCTCGTACGGCGACGGCTGGATCTTCTTCCCAGCCACCGGCTTCCTCACCGGCGGGACGGCGCAGGTCGCCATCGCGGGAAACGACTGGGAGCAGGACGGGCTCTCTTACCCGGGAATCTGCTCGCGTAGCTTCGGCTATCCGGCCACTCGGTGGGAGCTGCTGAAGAACGTCGCTTTCGGCGGCGTTGGCGACAATCCTATCAAGCACATGGACGCCATCGTTTCGTACCACGGATTCGAGGCCGGCAAGCAGGCGAACATGGAGGTCTTCTGGTTCACCCAGCAATACGGCAAGACCATGTGGCAATCGTGGCACGCCGCGTCGACCAAGCCGACGAAGACGAAGAGCTGCGCCGTACCGGACACCATCGACTACCAAGGCGTGAGCTACGTCGTCGCCGACTGCCGCGACTGGTCCCGTGTGACGATGGCATCGTCTCCGGCGATCCCTGCCTGGCCGCTTCCGCCGGCGAATCTCCTTCAGCACTCTCATTTCGACAGCGGCGGCGGGTATTTCGGAAACGGTGATACCTCCACCGGGACCTGGCACCGCGGCGGCAACAGCGCTGAGGGCTCGATCATCAATTGGAGCCTGCGCACCTCGGCCGCGGCGAGAGACTCCCGGTATGGCCCCGGAGTGCGATACCTGGCCACCAATTGCGCCGGCACGTGCGCCGGGCCGGCGGTGCAGGAGATCTATCAGGAGCTCCCCATCAGCTCCTTCATCGACGGCGGCACCTATCTCTTCGGTGCCGACGCCCGGACCGAGGGCGGCGGCGGGAAGCTGCAGATCACCCTGCAGCAGATTGGCAATGGAATGGTCCTTTGGCAGGACTCGGTGCAGGGGACGGTCTCGCAATACAACGGCACGGTGCAGAGCCAGGAGTTCAAGGACTCCGTGTACCTGTCCTCCGCGCTCATCTACAAGATCACCAAGATCCCCATCGCCAAGGGTGCGCAGCGCATGCGCTTCTACGTCACGCCGTTGACCTCCGAGACCTTCGATATCCTCGACACCTGGCTGAACCCGTTCCCGGAGTCGAAGCAGTAGAGGCGCATGGCTGCCCGGCGCGGGCGGTACGCAAAGAATCGAAGATGCCTGGCCCCCGGTGCGGTGCCCAGTAGGCAAGCAGCCCCAAGAGGAAACAAGCACATGACTGGTGCCATTGTGGTGGGCTGGGCTCTCAGGGCCATGGCAGCGCTCATTTCACGCATGGGGCGCGTTGCCCATGAGGGGCTGAGCATCGACCCTTCCGCGGCTCGTCGCTGATCGCCGCGACTGGGTGGGCAGGAGTCCGTCGAGGAGAAAGTCCCTCAGCGCCGCGACCCTCCGTGGGAGGTACCGCCTCGACGGGTAAACCAGATTCAGTGGGGTGCCCTCGAGGGCGAACCGGGGCAGGACCCGTACCAGCTCGCCGCGCGCGACCTCGTCCTTGCAGAGGAAGAACGGGAGCAGCCCGACGCCGACTCCATTCGCGACCGCCCGCACGATGTAGGCGAAGTGGTCGGCGCTGACGCGCGCAGAGACCTCCACCGTCTCCACCCCCTTGGGCCCGGTGAGGGTCCAGGTGCTTCGCCCACCCACGGCGCGGTAAAGCACACCGGCGTGCCGGCTGAGGTCTGCCACGACACGAGGTCGCCCGTGCTCGGCGAGATACGCTGGCGCGGCGAAGAGGCCGGCGTCTTCGAGCGCGAGCTTGCGGGCGATCAGCGACTCACCTGCGATCGGCCCTCCACGTACAGCGAGGTCGATGGCTTCTTCCGCGAGATCGACGACCCGCGGGGTCAGCATCACGTCCACCGACACCTCGGGGTGCAAGAGGAGGAAGCGGGAGAGCAGCGGCTCCAGGAGGCGCGTCCCGACCTCTACCGGGGCCGTCATGCGAATCGGCCCGGCGAGCGATGCCTGCCCGTCGATCACCTCGCTCGCTGCCTCCTCGAGTGCCGCCAGCGCCGGGCTCGCGCGGCCGTGGAGGAGCGCGCCCGCCTCGGTGACCGCGACCTTCCGGCTGGTACGGGTCATGAGCCGTACGCCCAGCTCGTCCTCGAGGGCGGAGACAGCCGTGCTGAGGGCCGACTTGGGGAGCCCGAGGGCTCGGGCGGCGGCGGTGAAGCCACCGTGATCGACGACGCTGACGAAGAGGGCCGCGCGGCGGAGGTTCATCGTTCCGACATCATGAACGATGTGTTCCTGTCTTGGCCACTGTTCTGGTCGAGGGCGATGGCCGAGAGTGAGGTCCTCTTGAAGGAGTTCTCGTGATGCGTGTCTTCGTCGTCGGTGCCAATGGACAGGTGGGGAGTCGCGTTGTCGAACTGTTGACGCGCCGGGGCGTGTCGGTCCGCGCGGGGACCCGGACGCCCGGAGCGTGGCTCCACTCGGATGCTCTCGTCGAGCCGGTGACTTTCGACTTCGACCGGCCCGAGACGTTCGAGCCGGCGCTCCAAGGCGCGGATCCGGCCTTCCTCATGGCGAGGACTGGAGACGCGGTCTCGCCCGACGTCGAGCGGGTCCTCGGGCGGCCGCCGATCACGTTCTCCGCGTTCGCGCGCGACTCTGCCAACATGTGGACCGTGGAGGCGCGATGACTCCGACGCACCGGATCGATGAGCGGCTGCGACTGGGGCGTCGCGCGATCCTCGCCAACCGCCTGGCCGTGGCCCCGATGACGACCTCCCAGAGCAACCCAGATGGGAGCCTCTCTGACGTCGAGCTCCGCTGGATCGAGCGTCTCGCGGCCGACGGCTACGGAATGGTCATCACCTGCGCCGCGGCGATCTCGAGGAGCTCCATCGCCTTTGCCAATCAGCTGAGCGCGGGTGAGGACCGGTTGCTCCCCGGCCTCGAGGTGCTGGCGGGCCGTCTGGCGGTGCACTCGACGCTCGGCGTGGTGCAATTGTGTCATGGCGGCTCGCGGGCCCTGGTCGAGCTGACGGGACAGGAGCCGCACAGCGCCAGCAGCTACTCGCTGCCTGGAGTCCCCAACTTCGTTCGGCCGCGAGCGCTCTCGACTCCGCAGATCGAGCAGATCATCGAGGACTTCGCCAGCGCCGGCGCCCGGGTGGCCAAGGCCGGTTTCGGGGGCGTCGAGCTCCACGGCGCCAACGGGTACCTGTTCACGCAGTTCATCAGCACCATGACCAATCAGCGGACCGACGGGTACGGCGGCAGCCTCGAGGGACGGGCGCGCTTCGCCCGCGAGGTCGTGCGGGCGTGCCGGAGCCGCGTGCCCGATGACTTCGTGCTCGGCTTTCGCATGAGCTTCGAGGGGAGCCCGCTGGAGACCGGGCTCGACATCGACGAGAACATCCGAATCATGAACTGGCTCGTCGAAGACGGCCTCGACTACGGCCATGTCTCGCACCTGGACCTGACGGCTCCGAGCGTGAAGTACCCCGGGAAGGTCGCGCTGTCGTATGTTCGCGCGGGGGTCGACCGGAGGCTCCCGCTGGTGGCGGCGGGCGGGGTGATGAGCCACGCCGACGCGGCTCGAGCACTGGACCTGGGCGCCGACATCGTGGCCATCGGTCGGGCCGCCATCGGGAACGCCCGAATCCCGGAGCGCTTCATGAAGTCCCAGCCCCTGGTCCGTACTCCGTACCCGAGGGCGGCGCTCGAGGCCCTCGGAATCAGCTCCGACTTTCTGTCGTATCTGTCCAACGCCATTCCCGTGTCGAGGCTCAATATCGTCGAGTGATTGTCTGCTTCTGTGAGTCTCCTGTTGCGCGGTTCGTCGAGGTAGAAATCGGCTACGCGGAAGAATGCGCGCCACCGCTCAGGCGTGTTCGTTGGTGTCTCATTGTTCTGGTGTCACTCCCATTGGCCGCTCGGGCCCAGCCGACCTGGGTCGACGTTCGCGAGGCCGAGCGGGCCTTCGAGGAGTTCAGCGCTCCCGCGACTGCATCGAAGATCGCCCCCCGCGCCCGGAGTCTACGCGCTCCGACACTCGGCGCCGGGCACGGTTGCGGGAACAGTAGCTGCACGCAGGGCAAAGGAAGCGGAGCCTCATCGGGAACGAGAGCGTCCACTGCGGTACCCCACCCGGCTGACCCGCACCGCCGAGCTGGTGACGGTCTATGTCGCGCGCGGGCTGGCCATCGTCGAGGCCCCCGGTGGCCACGTCGAGGGGCAGGAGAGCGCGCGACCATTCGCCCGAGCGCCGCGCCCGAGGTGAAGCCGGTCACCTTCTGGGAGGACTGGACCGGCGGCATGGCCGACTATGCCGCCGCTGCTGGCCTCGCCTACGCTGAACCCTCTGGGAGCGAAGTCGTATGATGAGCGTGTGACCGTCACCTTCGCGTTCCACGGGTACGACGACACGGACCCGGCTGACGAGTTCGGGCCGGTGCAGGCGGAACTCGAACGGCGTGGCTTCCCCTGCCGGTACATCCACTCGCCACGGCGACGGACCAGGACGCCGCACCGCGATCGCGCCCAGGCCATGGTCGAGGGCCTGCGGGACGTGAAGGGAGAAGTGGCGCTCCTGGGGATCTCCAACCAGGGGCTCTTCTTGCCTCTCGTGGCGGCCGCGCGGCCCGTGCGGCGGATCGTGCTCGTCAACGCGTGTGTCCCCCGTCCGGGGCGTTCCTTCGGTGAGGCCTCGAGACACGAACGGGTCTACGCGAATGTCCTCACCCGATTCCTCGCGTGGATCAGCCCGGCCATGTCGGAAGTCTGCCCGCTCACGGAGCTGCCGAAGACTGACTATGTGTACGTCGCAGGCGAGCTGGACGATGCGCTACGACCCGAATGGGAGCAGTGGCAGGCGCGTGAATTCCTCCACGTGGAGCCGGTGGTCGTCCGCGGGGCCGGGCACACCGACATCGTCCTGGACCACGCAGCGGAGGTGGTAGATGCGGCCACCCGGGAACTCGTCCCCGATCAGGTGCCGGTGGCTGCTGCGGCTCGCGCCGAGCCGTCCACACGGCCCCAACAACCACTCCCGACACCGGGGCTCTGGCTCATCGGCATCCTGGTCGGCAACCTCGTGCCGCTCGCGGTCTTCTTCGGCCTCCACGCGTCCGGAGCGAGCGATACGAAAGCGCTCGGGTTTGCCTGGCTGGTGCCAATCCTCTGGACGTTCGGCGCTTCGTGGGCGCAGCGGCGCATCAACGTCCCCGGGCTCCTCGGCACCGCCGCGTACGGCACCGCGCTGTTCATCTCGTTGTACCTCGGCGGGGGCGCCCTGCCACTGAAGCTGTACCGGATGGTCGTGAGCGCCATGGTGGGGCTGGTCTGCTTGGTCTCGGTGGCGGTGCGGAGGCCGATCTTCGTGCTGCTCGCGCGGCGCGTCGCGGCCAGGGTCGGGCGCGGCGCCATCATTGCGCGGATCAACGGCCCTTCGGCGATGCACAGGAGGCTGGTCCGTCTGACTGTGGCCGTCGGCATCGTGGTTCTGGCCAATGCGGCGCTGAAGACCTTCTTGGCTCTTACCCTTTCCACCGGCGCCTTTCTGGTGGCAAGCGCGGTCATCCATTTCGCGGTCATCGCCAGCATCGTGGCCGGGCTCGTCGGCTGGCTGCTCTGGAGGGGAGGGGCCTGAGACCGGCGCCTTTGTCGTTGTAGAGTTGGACTCTTCAATGAAACTCTCCCTCCATTGCTACGCGGTCACCGGCTTGGGTTCCATCCCACCGTGGGAGGTGAACGCCGGCTTCGTCGCCGGCAGCCGCCGCACGCTGATCGTCGACACCGGACCGAGCTACCTCGCCGGCCGCACGGTGTTCGGCTACGCGACCGCTGTCCGGCCGACCAACGAGCTCCTTGCGGTGAACACGGAGCTGCACGCCGACCACCTCCTCGGCAACTCGTTCTTCGAGGAGAGGTCGGTCGCCCGCTGGGGCCGGTCGAGGTCATGAGGCGCAAAGGGCGCTGATCCAGGGCGAAGCGCTGGAAGGCGTCGCTCATCCCTCCACCGCGGAGAGGTCCTCGACCTGGACCGAGCGGCCTTGCTGTGTCGCTTCGGCGATGGCCCGCTCGAGCGCCCGCGTGACCAGGGACTCGTAGACGCCGTCGGGTCGGCTACTCAGTAGCCGTCCAGCTCAAGCCGTCGTTGCTCGACCGCATGCAGGGTCCGCTCCACCTCGGCGCACGCCTTCCGTACGCGTTCCAGCCGCCTGGCTACGACCGGCGCGAAGGTGTCTCGATAGATGTGGAACTCCTTCCACGCCTTCCCGTCACGCGCGCTGCGCCGGAGCTTCTTTCGGGCCACCAAGGCTTCGGCAGGGTCCTCCAGCTTCTCCGGAGACCGCTGCTTGGGGAACAACGCCGCGATGATCCAGGCCTCGATCGCCATCACCGGCGTCGACAGAACGACCGCCGACGGCAGGCTTCCGCGACTCGATGCCTCTAGCAACCACGCGGTCATCTGCTCTCGTAGCCGCGTCGTCTCGTAGAGCCCGACGCGCTTTGGCGGGTCCGAGATCCCTGCGTCGATCGCGATGTCGACGTCGATCGCGATCACCAGCAGGTCGATTGGATCCCCCAGATCGGGCGAGAGCACTTCCTCGAGATCGTCCGCGTGCGCCTCGCACCACGCTTTGACGTGTCCCCACCCTGCCGGTCCCTTGGCGCGATGGGTCTCGTCGAGCTCAGGCTGCAGGCAGCGGACCTCCTGGAGTTCGGGCCATATCTCGTGGAGCGCAGCCCGCAAGATCGGAACGTCCGTCTGGCCTTCGCAAACCACCGCCGCAATGCGCCTCCCAGCCTGCCTGCTAGACATCCGGCATTCCACCGAGCAGTCCCTCAACCCACAGCCGGCTCACCGCGTGCTCGCCGTGCTTCTGCTTCAGTGCCGCGAAGTTCTTCACAGGCACTCGGTTAACCCTCGTGTGTCCTTTGTTTGTACGCCCGACAGTGAACAGTCGGACCCTCTCATCCCCGAGATCCAGGCCGTCCAACACGAGCGGATTGTGCGTCGTCAGCAGTACTTGCCGGCCCGCTTCGAGAGCGTGGGCCGCGAACTTCCGCGTCAGCTCGCGCGCCGTGCGCGGGTTGAGCGCCTGGTCGAAGTTGTCCACCGCGAAGATGCGCGGCGACTGCGAGTGCGATGCGAGCACCATCATGAACAGCACGTAGAGCGCGCCCTCGCTGGCATCATAGCCGGAAAGGGTGTTGCGCCGGTTCGCCATGAACTTGTCCTGGAACTCGACGACGATCCGGCTCGTCGGCACGCTTGGGGACAAGAAGCTGCGTTTGGGCTCTCCCGCCGAAACCTTCTTGGCCCAGTCGATCATCGACAACGCCTCACCGAGCGCTTTCTCTCCGCGGGCCTGCGTTCCCAGGAGCGCGACCGCCTCGGCGAGCTGCCCGCCGTAGAGCCCGACGGGCGCGCGCGGCGCGGTGTCCGGGGCGATGCCGCGCAGCACCGGCGTCACGGGCGCGAAGATGCCGAACGCATCGAGGTCGGTAAGCAGCGCTCGCACGTGAGCCGGCGACTTCTGACTCGCACGGACCAACGAGGTAACGCTGCGGTTGTTTTCGAGGGGCAACGATAGCTCGAGCGCCGTGGCGTTCCCCTTTGGTCCTCGGGAGGCGATGACATCCTCGCCGTTCTTCAAGGTCTCGTTTCCGAACACCCAGTACGGCCCGGGCGGACTCGTCGGATTGGTGATGTAGGCGTGGTAGTCCGCACCGCTCGTGGAGACGGCTCTCAGGGAGATCTTCGGGGCGATCTTCTCCTCTGAGAAGCTGCTCTTGTATCGCTCGGGGACTCCAGGTCGAACACCCCGACGCAGCAGCGCCTGGTCATCGACCGCACCGGCCGCGCACGCGCCCAGGATGCCGACCGCCTCGAGCAAGCAACTCTTGCCCGCGCCATTGGCGCCGACGAACACATTAACCTGGCCAAGTTCGACCGTGACGTCCTTGAGCGACTTGAAGTCCTTGATGGCGACCGAGGCAAGGTGGCTTGTCAGCTCGGCTGGCGAGATGCTCGGTTCTTGAGCGCGACGAGGGCGCGGGATTCGGGTTGTCATGCGGTGCGTCACCTCGCGCTGAGCGGATCCAGGCCGTCATCAGCATAGCTTCCTACGATCCGTGGTCGACCTTTTGGCGGTCGCTTCCTTCCAAATTCCTGCCACCCGATGCAGTAACGGAAGGGACGACCTGGGATCACATGCCGGATCAACCACTCCCTGATGAGTGCTCGACTCGCCCGGGCGGTCAGTCGAAGGCCTTGGTTACGGGGGCCCTTGTTTTGAGAGCATAGTCGAATAATTATTCGACCATGACAACCGAGAGCTTCCGACAGAGCTACCTCGAGTGCCGGGCGGTGCTCATCGAGCGTTTCCGCGAGCCTGCCCCAGGCCGCATCCAGCTTCTCGCGGGGCCTCGGCAGGTCGGCAAGACGACGCTCCTCTTGGAGCTGGCCGACGAGCTCCAAGACAAGGCGCTGTACGCGGCCGCGGACTCACCCGAGGCCGCACTCCCCGGGTTCCTCGAACGGCTCCTCGCCCGGGCGGAGGAGGTCGCCGCGGCCAAGGGACGCGCGGTCGTTCTCCTCGACGAGGCCCATCTCCTCCACGACTGGGCGGCGCGGCTCAAGGGCTTCTGGGACCACCTGAGGAGGAAGCGGATTCCCGTTCACCTCGTCGCGACGGGCTCGTCGGCGCTGCACCTCGCGCTCGGCTCTCGCGAGAGCCTCGCCGGCCGATTCGAGCGCATCACGCTGTCGCACTGGTCCGCCGCGTCGGTCGCGCAGGTGTTCGACCTCGATCCCTCCAAGGCGGCGACGCTGGTGGTGCAAATGGGCTCCTACCCCGGAGCAGTCCCGCTCCGTCGCGACGTCCGCCGATGGGCGGCCTACGTGCGCGATGCCATCCTCGAGCCGGCGATCGGGCGCGACCTCCT
>PMBV01000454.1 GCA_003153055.1 Myxococcales bacterium | reverse complement strand
ACGACGGACAAGAAGTTCCAGCTCACGCAGGGAGGCACAGTCCTCGAACTCAAGGGCGACAAGGTTACCCTCAAGGCTGGCGGCGCCATCAAAATTTACCACGACAGCGGCGTCATTGAAGTAACGAGCGGAGGTGACGTCAAGATTACGGGCGGGCAAAAAGTCACCCTCGAGGCGGGAGGCACATCACTCACGCTCAAGGGCGGGAAGGCCGTCCTCAGCTCCAGTGCAGTCGACATCGGCAGCTAAGCCAACGCGTCAAGGAGCGAGAACATGAGTCGCAAACTGAGCAACCTCGGCGAGCTGGCCACGGAATTGTTGGCGCACTCGAGAAAGCCTTCCACGGCCATTGGCCGCCTCGTGGGCGTTGCTGACGACGGCTACCCGCTGGTCGACGTCGCGAACTGCGGGACGTCAGTCGTCGCGCGATACGTCGTGCCGCTGACGTCTACCCAGTTGGCCGAAATGGCCCGTGCACACCAAGAAGTGCTCCTCGCCTTCGAGGGCGATGACACGTCGCGCCCCATCATCACCGGCGTGCTCCAGACACCCAAACCGAGCGACGGAGTCGTCGTCGATGGCACGCGCATTCGCATGGAGGGAAAGGACGAAATCGTCCTCGCCTGCGGAGAGGCCAGCATCACTCTGAGGAGGAACGGCCGTGTCATCATCCGCGGCACTCACCTCGAGTCGGACTCGCTCGGGGCCAACTGGATCCGAGGCATTGACATTCAGTTGGGCTAACCGTGACGCTCCCCCGCTCTGCTGTCATGTCCTCGGTACTCGAGGATTCGCTCGATTCAGGCGCCAGCCTCGCGCGCGCTTGGCTCCGTGGACTCGGGTCGCCTCAGCTCACCATCGCGCAGGTCGCCGAGGGCCCCGAAAGACGGCTCCTGACCAACCTACGGGTGCTTGCTGTCCGAGACCCGGACGTCACCAAGAACCTCCTCTCCCCCGCCCTCGACGACGATGATGCCCATCGTCGCTTCGTTGCGGCCCTGGTCCTCCTTGAGGGAGGCGAAAACGCCCTTCCTGCGGTCCTCGAAAGGCTCGCAGTTCCAGAGCCGTGCCCCCTTCTCATCCGCGCCCTGAGTCTCACCACCAACCCGCATGTCAATGCAGAGCTCAGCCGCATTGCACGCAAGGAGGCGGAGCCGAGCCTCCTCGCCATGGCGCTCGAGGTGTTGGGCTTCCAGAGCGCCCCTGTCGAGGTGGACTTCCGAGGGCTTGTCGCTGGTGCGCCTCCTCGAGTCGCCGTGGCGGGGCTCTGGCTGGCCCACAGGAGCGGTAGCTCTTCATTGGCCTGCAATCTGGCCGAGTCGATGCTCCTGGCTGCTGATGCTGCCGTGCGCGAGGCGGCCATCGAGGTGGCCCTCATCCACGGCTCGACACTCGCGCTGAATGCAGCACGCGAGGCGGTCGAGAGCGGCGAGGACGCTCCCAAGGCCGCCCTCCTCGCGTTGGCCATCAGCGGAGAGCCCTCTGACGTCACTCGCCTCACCAAGCTGGCCCGGGTCGATGCGCATGCTCCGGCGGCATTGTTTGCCTTGGGCTTCTCGGGCAGCGCGCTGGCCTTGGAGGTGTGTGTCGCGGCCATGGAGAAGCCAAGGCTGGCGAGACTCGCCGGCGAGGCCTTTTCGTCCATTACCGGCTTGAGAATCGCCGGCCCATTCTCCCTCGCGGAGGCCCGAAAGAAGCCTGGGGAGTCTGCTGTCCCTTTCGAAGAGGATGACTTGGACGCCGACCTCGTCCCGGGGCCAGAGGCCGAGTTGCCGGTACCGGTGGCCGGCGCCGTCAAGCAATGGTGGGCAACCAACAAGTCGCATTTTTCGCCGAATGCCCGTTACCTCGGCGGCGGCCCCCTCAGCGGCCCGGCGCTCCTCGACGCCTTCCGAAGGGGGCCTACTCGACGCCGCGAGGGTCTTGGCTTGGAGCTGTCTATCCGCACTCACAACGAGTGGCGAGTCGACACGAGGCATTGGGCGCGGGTGCAGCTGGCGAAGCAGGCCGCAGAGCCACGCCCGCCCGTCATGTCTCCCTTTGGGGGCTTCTTCGAATGATGGAGACGGAATGCTCCAGGTAGAGAATAAGACAGGTTTCGTCCCGGGCCTCTTCGTCTTTCCAGACGCCGATGGCGTGGACACTGCCTACTTCGCATTGAAGGCTACCTTCGAGGTCGACCGCGCAGGTGTGCGGGTTTCGGCCAAGCAAGCGCCCTTGGTACTGGCTGAGGAATATTGGGGCGAGCCCGGCGCTTCGAGTCTCAAGCGCGCCACTGAGGCCCACCTCTGCAAACCCAGCACCGACATCGTCGTCCTCGGTTCGGCCTACGCGCCTCGGGGACTGCCCGCCACCGTCTTCGACGTCTCCGTGTCTGTCGGCGACATCTCCAAGCGCCTGCGCATCTTCGGCGACAGAGTGTGGGTCCGCTCACGGGACGGCCGAGGCGTCGTGCCCTCGGCACCCCAACCGGTGGACAAGGTGCCGCTGGTGTACGAGAAAGCCTTCGGAGGCCTTCACAAGGTTGACGAGTCCACGACGCTCTACGAGGCGCGAAACCCCGTGGGCGTCGGCTTCGCAGGCAAGCGCTCCGCTGGCGAGCTGGCCGGCCTCCCCCTGCCCAACATCGAGGACCCGAGCGAGTTATTCCAGAAGCCTGGGCAGACGCCTCGCCCGGTGGGCCTCGGCTTCGTCGCTCCCAGCTGGCAACCTCGCCTCGCGTTCGCGGGCACGTACGACGCCGAATGGCAGAAAAGGCGAGCGCCGTACCTGCCCAAGGACTTCAATCCAAAGTACTTTCAGGCCGCCCATGAGGACCTGGTCGCCGCCTCCCCTCTCAGGGGTGGCGAGCCGGTGGAGCTCCTCGGTCTGTCGCCTTCTGGTTTGCTTCGCTTCGCGGTTCCGAGAGTGGAATTCGACGTCGAAGCCCGTCTTGCGGGTCAGCCGAGGCAGATTGAGATGAAGATGGAGACACTCGTGGTTGAGCCCGACGAGAATCGACTGACGCTCTTCTGGCGCGGCAACCTTCCGTGCGACAAGCAGGCCCTGCAAATGGAGCGCGTGCGGTTTCAAGTCAGGCGACTCGAGGGGGTGGTGTCGTGAGCGAGCAGCGGCAGAGCGGTGGCTCGGTGCCGCCAGCCGACATCGTCTCGGTGGGTATGGTTACACCAGTCGGACTCTCCGCTGAGGCCTCCGCGGCCGCCATCGCCGCCGGCCGGAACCAGGCCCGGAGATCCTGCTTCGTCAACCGCGCCAGCACGGGCCAGGGAATGCATCTGCTCGATGAGGAATACCTCGCGCCGCTTAACCCCGCGCTCGAGTCGGAGAGCCTCACTGACCCGCATCGTCGGATGCTGCGTCTCGGGGGACCGGCTCTCGCCGAGGCGCTGGCCGGTTGCGAAACGCCACCGCCCTTGCTGCTCGCGCTGCCTGAAGTGCCGACCAAGCGCGCCGACCCCATCGGTGCGTCTTTCCTCGCTCAACTGGCCGTCCAGGCTGGTGTCACGGTCGACGAGCAACAGAGCGCAACCTTCCGACAAGGCGGCGCCGGTGCCTTGTGGGCGCTCGCTGACGCTCTCGCGCTCCTCGCGCGTGGCAATGTCCCCTGCGTCGCTGTTGGTGGCGTCGACACCTTCCTCGACCTCGTGCGTCTTGCTGCCCTGGACGCCGACGGTCGCATCCTTGGGCCTTTCACACGCCTCGGCTTCTTGCCCGGTGAAGGTGCGGGCTTTCTCCTTCTCCGCGCGCCACTAAAACGTCCCCCGCTGACTCAACCAATGGCTCGTGTGCTGGGTGTCGGGAAGGGCGAAGAGAAGGGCCACCGCTCGAGCAAAGAGCCCTACCGTGGCGACGGACTCGCTGCTGCCTTCGAGGCGCTGTTCACCGCCGTGTCCCCAGAGAAACCGAGGGTCCGGCGCGTCTATGCTGGCTTCAACGGCGAGGAGATGCCCGCCAAGGAGTGGGGCGTCGCTCGTCTCCGCCATTCCGAGCACTTTGCCGAGGACCTTCAGATGGAGCACCCAGCGGACTGCATCGGCGACTCCGGCGCAGCCCTTGGCGCCATTATGCTGGGCGTCGCGGCGGTGGAGATTCGCCAAGGACACCTCCCCGAGCCTCGCCCCATTTGGGCCACTGACGACCCTGGCCCGTGCTTGGTATGGTCCACCTCGGACCTCGAATCACGCGCCGCGGCGCTTCTGCAGTAGGACACCGACGAGTCGAAAGGAAGAGTCCCATGGCGGTAACTGCAAACGGTCGTGGCATCGCCCACGGAGGAAGCAATGGGCAGAGCATCGTCTTTCCTGACGTATGCAAGACGCCAACTCCCGGTGGCCCAGTGCCGATTCCCTACCCGAACATCGCAATGTCCTCCGACACGTCGGGCGGGCCCACTTCAATCAAGGTCGATGGGAAAATGCCGATGGTGAAGGGGGCGAAGTACAGTCAATCGACGGGCGACGAGGCCGGCACGGCGGGGGGAGTCATGTCGAGCTGCACCAAGGGAGAGGCCGAGTTCATGATGTACTCGTTTACAGTCAAGTTCGACGGAAAGAATGTCTGCCGTTTGGGGGACCCTCTCTTTCACAACAAGAAGAATGGCATGGGCTAGCCCGACACAGGCGGGCATCTTGCTGCCGAATAACTGTCGGCGACTTCACGTCGAATTGCCGAGGAGAGACAATGGAGATTGGAGAGTCCGTAAGCCCGCCCCAGAGCGGCCAGCACGATGCCACGTGCCCATTTTGCGCGGGTGAGGAGCCGACCCTGCTCGGACTGACGACACATAAGGGAGATGAGAACAGCTCTTCCGCCTTGGCGACGAGTCTCGGCACCCCACCTGTCTACGTGCTCGAGAAGGACCTGATCGAGGAATTTCCTGTTCCCGTCGTGCCAGCGGCGCATCATCTCATCCCCGGCAACNNGGCAACCAGGCGATGGCTAAGCACCCAATCGAGGAATATACGACGACCAAGAAGAACTCGAATCTCCTCCAGGACATCGGATACGACATTAATGGAGAGAAGAACGGCATCTGGCTTCCGACGCTCCCGGACATCTATAAGGACAAGACAGTAGAAGTCCGCGGAAAGCAATTCGTTGGCCACGACATCAGCAAGCACATGTGGGGGAGCGACAACAAGCCAGTCAAATCTGGTATCGCAGCAGTGTTACCTGAGCCAGAGAAGGTCAAGGTCGCGAACCTGATTCAGGAGCGATGGGGTCAGGCGCATATTGGCGACCACAAGGGCACGGGCTATGACCGCGCATGCCTTGACCGACTGGATCTGCTCCACACGCTCATGAGCACATTTTGGCAGATGGCGTGCGAAAAGTCCTCGAGTGCGGACGGCAAGTTGAATCCACCCTATGGCCTGGTAGAGCGGATCAATCTGCAATCCCTTTTCATGCAGCTTGGCATCACGCCCCATAAGTCACCAAAGACCTGGACCCAATGGGTGTCGAACTACGCCAAGGACTTCACAGAATTTTCACTGAAGCCATTCCGTGGGCGAGTCCAGCTGCCGAGACCATGACCAACCATTGTTGGCTCTAGAACGCCCCACTAAAGGACACAGCCAATGCCTGAGCTGAAATACTACATCTTCAACGACATGCTTGAGGATTCGGA
>PMBV01000449.1 GCA_003153055.1 Myxococcales bacterium | reverse complement strand
GTGCTTCTTGCACGCGTCGGTCACCTGCTTCGAGCGGTTGCCTTTGGCGAGCATGACGAGGCTCCCTCCTGCCTGCTGGAAGGCGTCGACGTACGAGTCCATGCGGCCGGCGGTGGTGGGCCCGAAGCTGCCCGAGGGCATGCCCTTGGGTGTCTTGGCTGGGCCCGCGTAATACACACAGAGGTCCTTCAGGTATTGGGGTAGGCCCTGGCCCGAGTCGAGGCGCTCCTTCAGCTTGGCGTGAGCGATGTCGCGCGCCACCACCATCGGCCCGCTGAGCGACAAGCGGGTCTTGATGGGGTACTTCGCCAGCAGGGCCCGCACCTCGCTCATCGGCTTGCGCAGGTCGACCTGCACCACCTCGCCGCCGAACTGCTTCTCGTCGACCTCGGGCAGGTACTTCGATGGGTCACGCTCCAGGGCCTCGAGGAAGACGCCGTCCTTGGTGATTTTCCCCACCGCCTGGCGATCCGCGCTGCAGGACACCGCGATCGCCACCGGGCAGCTCGCCCCGTGCCTCGGCAACCGCACCACTCGCACGTCGTGGCAGAAGTACTTCCCGCCGAACTGGGCTCCGATGCCCATGCGCTGGGTCAGCGTGTGCACCTCGGCCTCCAGCTCCACGTCTCTGAAGCCGTGGCCCAGGTCCGAGCCGTGCGTCGGCAACCCGTCGAGGTACTTCGCGCTCGCCAGCTTGGCCGTCTCGAGGCATGACTCGGCTGAGGTGCCTCCCACCACGACAGCCAGGTGGTACGGGGGGCAGGCAGCGGTGCCCAGGGTCCTCAGCTTCTCGTCGAGGAACTTCATCAGGCTCTTCGGGTTGAGCAGCGCCTTNNTCCTGGAAGAGGTAGCTCTTGTTGGCCGAGCCGCCGCCCTTGGCCATGAAGAGGAAGGAGTACGTGTCGCCGTCGACCGCCGAGAGTTTGATCTCCGCGGGCAGGTTCGAGCCGGTGTTCTTCTCCTCATACATCGACAACGGCGCGAGCTGGGAGTAGCGCAGGTTCGACTCGGTGTATGTCTTGTAGACGCCGCGAGCCAAGGCTTCCTCATCACCGCCGCCGGTGAAGACGAGCTGGCCCTTCTTGCCCTTGACGATGGCCGTGCCGGTGTCCTGGCACATGGGCAACACGCCGGCCGCCGAGATGCACGCGTTCTTGAGCATGTCGAGGGCGACGAACTTGTCGTTGGGAGACGCCTCGGGGTCGTCCAAGATGCGGCGGACCTGCTGGAGGTGCGCCGGCCGCAGCAGGTGGGCGATGTCGCGCATGGCCTCCTGGGCGAGCAACGTCAGGGCCTCGGGCTCGACCTTGAGGAACGTCTGGCCTGCCGCGGTGAACGTGCTGACGTAGTCCGTCGTCAGGCGCCGGTAGGGGGTGTCATGGTGCTTGAGGGGCAGGATTTCGGAGTAGGCGAAGGGCATGGCCGGGGTTGTACACCGACCGCCCGGAAGCCTCTATTCCGCCAGACGATGACGCGCCGCACGGGACAGCGAACCCGCGCGCTTTGTCTTCTTCGCCGTACGTGATGGCCTTCACAGGGAGTCTCGGTGCGATGGAGCCTCGTGCGGCTCGGAGAGGGCCCCTGCCTCCGTCGCCAAGGCCGATGCGTCGACAGTCTCGGGGGCTACTCAGGGTCCTCGCCGAGCAGCTCGGCGACGCGCAGTTCCACCGCTTCGAACGGAGCCGCGCGAACCAACTCCGGCCGCTCGCCGGTGAGCACATTCAAGTACCCCTCGGACTGGTGTCGGAAGACACTCAACACTCCCGCGATCGGATCGAGCAGCCAGTAGTACCCCACGCCAGCGCGGTGGTAGCGCCTCAGCTTGCGCACGGTGTCGTTGGCGCGGTTCGACTCCGACAACACCTCGCAAATCCAGTCGGGGACGAGCTCGACCGGCCGCGCCCGCGGCAGAACGGTGACACGCTCTCGTCTCCAACCACAGACATCGGGTCGAAAACCATCCTGTCCGAGCCGCACGTCGACCTCACTGACGATCCACCAGCCTCCTGGCGCACCTCCGTGGCCCGCGGGCCGATTGAACGGAGATGACACCGCCGTGATGAGCCTCGCTTGGGAGAGGCCATGGGTGATGTCTGGCGCCGCCTTCTCGACGAACTCGCCGTCGACGAGCTCCAGCCGTCGCGCCTCCGGTTCCGCCAGCCACTCGGCAATCGTGTGCGCCCTCATGATTGCGCTTCTTACCGCACTCGACCACATCCCTTCACCGCCACCCGCGAGGTTCATCACCGAACGATACCGGTCGGGTCCGACATTCTCAGACGGGCGGAGCGACGGGGGCTGCACGCCCAGATTGAGATTCTGGCCGAACGTCAAGGGGTCGACAAGCAGGGGAAGCGGATGATCGACCTGTCGAAGGAGCCGCCGCCGAGCCGTGCACGTCCGTGACGAGCAGTACGCGCAACCTGGGTGAAGAGGCGCTGGCCCGCCCACGGCGTGCCCGAAGTGTCAGCAGCCGGTGACGGCGAAGATTCGACCCCCGACACACCCTCACGACGGCGGGCGACCTGCGTCTGTGCCGCGACGAGTACCACTGTCGGCGAAGTGGCCTGGGCTTCTAGCCTCGAGACCTGGAGCTGGGTCGGCCCGAGGAAGGGGAGGTGTCAAGCCGCCTTGAGGCTGGAGCGGTGACTTCGGGTCGTGGGGTCCCGGGCGACCACCACGAGCCCCTCGTTCGGTTCGTCGTGTCCCCGAGTGAAGGTCTGATGGCCTGGTCTCCAGGAATAGTACCAATGGTACCATCTTCCGGAAGGCTCGCGATGGCCGCGTGTGCATCCGGAGTTGTTCTGACATCACGCGACGCGCACCCTGATTCCCGCGGCGACCAGGCGTCGTTGATCTGAGCGGGCGCTCACCGAGCCTCTCTTGCCCACGAATCCTGCAGCGGACCGCCAATGGTACCATTGGTGACGTTGCTTGGGACCCTCGCTCGCCATCATCATCCGCGATGGGCACTGGACTGGTCCCTTGACGTTCGGGCCAGACTCTCAATCTGGGCGTGCACCCTGAAGGGCCGATTTCTCGAGGTGGCACGAAAAGCCCACAACAGTTCGAGGCGCGTGGGAGAGCTGGAGTGTCGACGGGTCGGGCGAACATGACGAGCCCCTCGGCCGGTCGATGAGGTCTCGCAGGGGTCTTCAGGGCCCCACCTTGGCTCACCGCGCTCTCGAGCCGAGGGACTGGCCCGCTCGCCTCGGAGGGCAAACCCGAGCCGACCGCTCCACCTCGAGGCCTGGCGACGGCGTGGGGCCGCTCGGCACGCGATGGCCGGCCTCACCAGCCGGCAGCCGGGACGCTCGACCAGTCCCAGCTCCCACTGGCGGAAGCGAGCTGAGCCGCCGAGCCCTCGAGCTGGAGCGAGCGGAACACATGAGCCTCACCGCGTGACTCCGTCGCGGGTTGCCGCCCAAGACTGGGCCCACTGAGGCGACCGACGAGGAGCCGCGGCTCGAACTGGCCGTCGCCCGAGTGCCACGGGACAACCACGTGGACCTCAGCGTGTGCGTTACGTCACGTCAGGACGTCCTCGAACGCGCCCGTGTCGTTCCCCGCCGCTCACCACCCACCAACCAGGCCCTGACACCGGGTACGTTCGCGAGCGGAGGAGTCTGCGCGAGCACCGCAGCTCGCTTCATCGAGGCTTGCGCCGCGCACGGCGAGCGGAGTCTCACGAACGTACCGACCTCGAGGCCTCGTCACTCCCAGCCCTGTCATCACGGAGTACCGATTTGTACACCGTGATGACAGGCGCGGGGACCCGTGCCCTCCAGCCGCCTCCTCGTGGCCCGCATGCAGTACCTCCGCTTCCGCAACCTCGGCCTCCCCGTCGGCTCAGGCATCGTCGAGAGCGCATCGCCACGTGCTCCAGGTGCGGATGACGCGGGCCGGCCACAGCGCCCCTCGCCGGGTCCACCGCAGCTCCCCGCTTCACCCCGGGCAGCCCCATCGACAGGGTTCGCCTCACTTCAATGTGATCGTGCACCCAGCGACGGGACCCAGCCCCTGCCGGTGCACCACAGCGAGCGTCTCGGCGACCTGCAGATGAAGGGCGGGGGAGCTGGAGTGGCGCGGCCGCGGTGAAGGCTCTCGACCAGCGCGCTCCTCCTCCGGCGCGGCGGGGAGCGGCTCGGCCCCTTCCACCGCGGCATGGGCCACCTCGCTGGAGACGACGAGCCGGCCCGACCTGCGGCCGCGATCGATCATCAGGTTCCGGGCGATGCGCAACAGCCAGGGCCGGAACGGGGAGAGGCCGTCGTAGGCGAGCCGGGCGTCGGGCGCGAACGCTTTGAGGAATGCCTCCTGGACGAGATCCGCCTGTCCCTCGGCGGCGGGGACTCCGGGCACGCGCACGGGAGGTTCTCCGGAAGAGAAGCCGCGAAGGACCATCGTGGCGACCTCGTTGACGTAGTGCTCATAGACGAGCGACAGCACCTCCCGCTCACCCCGCCTGAACCCGTCGAGCCGCGCGCGATGTCCCTCGAAGACCGTCATGTCGCCGCCGTCGGCACGGGCGGCAAGCTACCACATCGCCTGGCCAGCCCCGTCACGTGAACGAGACCAGGGCGGGGCGGCACGTAGCCGCTCAACGCCAACTATAGGGAGGCGCCACGGTGACCTCGGCAGCGCCGCTCGCGCAGGTGGCTGAGTCAACGTAGCCGGAGCAAGTCCCGCTGGACCGATTCAACCCCTCTGATTGGTACTCCACGTCCCCGATGAGCGAGGCGCTGCCCGAGACACCCTGATCGTTGCCGAAGTAGCCCAGCGGGTAGAAGGTCGCCTGGACCTTGCCGGAGGTGCTCACGTTGAACGAGTTGGTGATGACGCTCAGCGCGCCCACGGTCCCGCTCGAGACCGTCCCGCTGACGATGGTGGCATGGTCCTCGATGCGCGCGTTGCCGGTCACCGTGCCGCCCAGCACCTTGGCGTAAGGGCCCACGTAGACGCTCGAAGGAAGGTCGGCCGGCCCACAGCCGCCGCCGTTGGCCACCCGGCTCGTCCCGGGGGGACAGGGATCGCGCTGGCCCTGCTGGAAACCGGCCGGCCAGGCCTTGTCCAGTTGAATCATGTATGGATAGCGATACGTGCTCACATAGGGCTGATCCCAGACTATCTGCTGTTGGACCGACGGCGTGCCCATGACGACCAGGAACAGCGGCTCGCCCGGCGTGACGCAGAAGTTGAGCTTCCCGTCGGTCCCCCTCTTGAGCTGGCTGTAGCGGGGTTTGGCGATCGCCGCGTCCGTCGCGACCAGGCCCCAACGAAAGTCGGAGTTGGCCTCGGGCTGAATGACGCCCCGGAAGGTGACCGTCACGCTGGTCGCGTCCGCGTCTGGGTAGAGGCGAATGATGTTGTAGCCCCAGCGCTGGGGCGCCCAATAGTACGGAGAGACGAACCGCCGGTTGCTCGCCCAGTTCCCGTCGAGCGACTCGAGCTCGGTCAGCCGCCGCAAACGCTCGGGCCTCGAGGTGTCCGTCACCGGCCCGTAGTTCGAACGGAAGAGGGCCCCCTGGTTCTGACCGGCCGAGCTCTGGGGGGCGGGGTTCTGGTAGTCCCAGGTGACATTGTGCATCGCCCACTCGCCGAAGAAGTCATTGAGTTGGCTGAGGCTCCAGCCCTGCCCGTTCATGATGCCAGTGAACGGGTCCCCCACGGGCGTGCCGGTCCAGATGGAGTTGGCGGCGGTGTAGCAGTACTTGTCCTTCAAAAAGTCGAGGAACTGCCAATTGCAGTAGCGATCGCGGGTCGACCCCAAGAGGAGATGCGTGGAATTGACGAGGAGCTCCGAGCAGCCGACGTCGGTCGTGTTGAACTCCTCCATCTGGTGCGCGTGCCAGTTCGCGTCGCTCTCCCAGACCCAGCCACAGGTGTTCGGCGCGGGTGAGGCGCATTGCATGCCACCCTCCACCGCCTGCACGCCGTGCATGAACTCGTGGGCGAGCGTGGCGTGCGCGGGGAGCGCTGACGGCTGGACCCACATCGCCATCCTGCCCGGCGCCGAGATCGACCCACTCGCGTAGTAGAAGTCGGAGTGCACGTGGATGGAATCCTTGTACCTGACCGGCGAGTCGCACAGGGGCTCTCTCATGTACACCGGCGCGCCGAAGTACGTGTTCCAGACCGTCTCAAGGTAGTCGACCACGCCCTGCACGCCATCTGGGTGCTCGTCAGAATAGACAACAAAATGGGCCGACTCAGCGAGCTTGGTATAGCTGGCGTGATTCGCGTCGGGGCCACCTTCTACCCAGGCTCCCCCGGCGCAGGCTGGCGGCGACGACGGGCAATTGGAGGCCCATACGGTTGTCCCACCTCCCTCGTCGCAGTGGCCGGCGGTCACGGTCAGGGTCGCCGCGCTGCTCACCACCGAGCCCACGGCATTCGAGACCTTCACCGTGTAGCTCCCGGCGGCCGTCGTCTCGACGCTGCCGATGGAGTAGGTCGCGGCCGTCGCGCCGGAGACGGCCTGCCCGCCGAACGACCACTGGTAGGAGAGCGGAGCCGTGCCGGCGGCCACCACCGAGAAGCTGGCGCTTCCCCCTTCGACCACGGTCAGGCCCACTGGCTGCTTGGTGATCGACGGCGCCACCGCGACGCCTCCGGTGGGAGTGACGTTCAGCGTCGCCGCATCGCTCACCGTCGAGCCCGCGGCATTCGACACCTTCACCGTGTAGCTGCCGGCGACGGTCGTCGTGGCGCTGGCGATGGTGAAGCTCGCGCTCGTCGCTCCGGAGATGGCCACCCCATTGAACGCCCACAGGTAGGCGAGCGGGGTTGCGCCCGCCGCCACGACCGCGAACGACGCAGATTGGCCCTGGCTGACCGTGAGGCTGGCAGGCTGAGTGACGATGGTGGGGACGTTGGCCGTCGACCCGCCTGGGATGACGACGAAGTCGCTCGCCGAAGTGGCGGTTTTCCCACCGACCGACACCGTGACGCGGCCCGTCGAAGCTCCGTGGGGCACGACGGTGCTCAAGGAGCTCGAGGTCGCCGCCGTCACCGTCGCCCGGACGTCGCCGAAGCGCACGTCGTCGAGCTCAGAGCTCGCGCTGAACCCCTTTCCCTGGATGACGACCGCGGTGCCGACGTTGCCCGAGAGCGGGTCGACGCGCTGAATGGTGGGTCCGTTTGGTTCCATGGGTCCCACCTCGCCCGAGCAAGCCACCACCAGCGAGGTGAGCAGCCAGAGCACGGGCCCCGTTCTTCCGAGCGGCCGAGCTCCGGCGGTGAGAGGACACGCCAACGACGGCGCTGCGAATCGGCGCTCGCGAACGATGGCGAGTGGGGTCATGTCGTTCTTGAGACGACCGTCGAGCGGATCGGGTCACGTCCGGGAGGCTGAGCGGAGCACCATCAGGGTAGTCGACCGCGTCTCGGCAACGGCCCCGCGAGCCACCTCGAGATTCTTCGAGCGGAGTTTAGGCGCCAGGCTCCCCTCGTCCCGGATGGAAGCTGCTCTTCCATTTGGCCCTCACCCCTGCGGGCCGCGGTGGGCTGGACAGCAACCCCGCCCTCCTCGGTGGGAAGGTCTCCGAGCGTGTCATCACGGTGTACAAATCAGTACTCCGTGATGACAGTACTGGAGAGTGGCCCGTCTTCAAGGTTGGTCCGTGTTGGACGGCCCTCGACGGTCAGCCCTGCTCTGCCAAGGCCGCGTTGACCTGCTCGATCCAAGCGCAGTCGAGCGGGTGGAGCGCCACCAGCGCGGCGGCAAGGGTGGCGAGCGTCTCCTCGGCGGCGCGGAGGAGCACGGCACCTTCTCGCTCGTTGGCCGCTGAGTACTCGGCCGACACCGAGTCCATACGCTGGCCGGCCGCCCTCACCAACGGATCCGCCTTGTTGGCGAAGCGCACCGCGAGGCGAGTGAAGCGCGTCGTGACCTCGTTCCACCGCGCCACCTGCCAGCGCCGCTCGAGGACGTCTTCCTCCCTGCGCCTGGCGTCCATCGCCGTCATCAACCCTCGCAACGTCGGGTGCCTGGTGGGCTGGCCTGCCAGGGCGAGGGCGACGGCGAGCTGGCGATCGAAGCGGGCAGTATGGCGCTCGGCCTCGGGCACGTGGCGCAGCTCTGCCACGGCGCTGCGCCAGTCACCGTGCGAGAGAGCAGCGGCGCTCGCGTCGAGCGAATAGGGCCCTGGCTCAACCGACAGGGCCACGTCGACCGCGGACGCTTCGCAGCTGGTGCACCGCGCGCCCAGCACCAGCCCGAGCAGCGAGGGGCCATCGGCTCGCACGTCGAGGGTCGCTGGCGAGAAAGGTGCGAGGTCGAGCTCGAGCACGAGGGAGCCTCGACCCAAGACGCTCGCCTCCACTCGATGCCGGCCAGCCACCACCCGCACCGCCCCCGAGACGGAAACCCCGTCGACCTTCACCTGAACACTCGGAGCCATGGTCACGGTGAAGCCCGCGGTCGGCGGACGGAGCTCGGGCACTCCCAGCGCGGAGCACCGGACCACCGGGCGTGGCGCGCGGGCCCTGAGGAGCAGGACCACCGCCCCGACCCCGAGGAGGAACGCGGCAGCCGCCGTCAGCATCCACCAGCGCATTGGACCAGCCCATACTCCACCGTGAGCTCCCGGCGCTCGGCCTTCGCCAATTCGAAGCCTCAATCGTTGTGGTGCCCGGCGCCCCCTTGTGGTTGATGAGCCGGCCATGGGCCATCGGGTCACCATCGCCGGGGGAACGAGCACCGTCGCCCAAGGGCTCAGCGAGCGGTTGAAAGACGGGTTCACCGTTCGCCGAGTGTCTGAGCGCCTCGCGCCATCGGAGAGCACCTGGCCGGCGGATCTCACCTCCATCTCCGAAGCGGAGGTCGCCTGCGCCAACACCCAGACCCTGGTGGTGCTGGCGCGAACGGCCCGCGACGCCCGAAGGTTTCGTGGCCTCACCGACGACGTCGACCGCCTCATCGCCGACTCGCTCGCCCGTGCCGCCCAGCGCTGTGGGGTGCAACACCTCGTGCTCTTCGCCTGCGGTGCACCGGGCGAAGACGCGCGGGAGCCGCTCCTGCGCGCCTCCGGTATTCCCACCACGGTCCTCCGCGGAGGGGGTCCTGACCCCGTGGAGCGCCTGGACGCCATCGTTCGACGCGGGCCCGGCGCCGACGTCGAGGGCGAGGCGTGGACGGCCACGTCGACCCGGTCCACGGGCCCACTGCCTGGGTTCACTTCGGTGCAGCGTTTCGCTCGACCCGCGGGCTGGTCCTCGAGCCAGCTCTCCCAAACGTACTTCCGCTGGCTCGGCGCCGAGATCCCGTCGGTGCGGGTGACCTCCTCGGCCGACGCCGAGACAATTTACTTTCTGGGGGTCAAGGTCCTGGTGCTCCGACGGCTGAACGGCCAGAGCGAGCCCGACACCTCGGTCTGGGAGGTCGTCGGCGGAGCCCTCGCGCGACCCGGTGGCTGCCTCGAGCTGCGAACACTGCTCGACGGGGCCTCGGTCTCCATGCACCTGCGTGGGTTCCGACCCAGGCTCCCGGGCGCGCTGTACTCGCTGACCCAAGCCCAGCTGCACGAGCGACTCATCCGCCGTTTCGGGGAGTGGTTGACCCAGCAACCTCGCCCCCTCGGAGATACTCGGGCGAGCCCTTCTGCTAGATAAGCCGTATGCCTGACTGCCTGTTCTGTAAAATCGTCCGAGAGACCATTCCAGCCAAGAAGGTCCACGACGACGAGCTGTGCATCGGGTTCCACGACATCAACCCGCAAGCGCCCACCCACGTCCTCTTCGTGCCCAAGCGGCACATCGCCACCACCAACGAGCTCACCCCGGAGGACCGCGAGCTGGTCGGGCACCTCACGCTGGCCGCCGCCAAGTACGCCCGCGCCCAGAGCTTCGCCGACGCGGGCTACCGCCTGGTGGTGAACTGCAACCGTGACGCGGGGCAGACCGTCTTCCACGTGCACCTGCACCTGCTCGCTGGCCGCCAGCTCCAGTGGCCGCCGGGGTGACCCTCAGTGGGCCACCGCCTGGGCCCGCAGCGGCTCCATGAGGTCGGTGGTGGGCACGGTGTCATCCACGGCCTCGAGCTCGAGATCCTTCACCAGCACCGCTCCGGGCCCGTGCACCAGCACCCCAAAGGACACCCGCTCGGCCGCCTCGGGCACGTCGAGCACCACCGTGTGCCAGTCGAAGCCCGTGGTGCCTCTCAGCGGCCGATTCTGCATGTTGTCGAAGGCCAGCGGGCGGCCTCCCGGGCCGTCGACTCGCATCCACAGTCCGGCCCAGCCGTCGACGCTCCCCGCCTTGAGCTCGGCGCGCAGCTTGAGCCGCATGCCTCGCCATCGAGAGGCCTGCTCGGTGTGAGTGAGGCTGCCCATGCCGAAGGGCCCAGTGGTCCCCGAGCGAGAGCGGAGCACGGCGATGGCGCAGTCGCTGAAAATCTCATCACAACGCACCTCGTAGGCGTCAGCGCGCGAGCCCGTCAACGCCCAGCCGCTCACGGTGGTGCGCAGCTGCCCCTTGTTGCCGAAGTAGTCGCTCGCGAAGTCGAGCTGCTGAAACGAGCTCTGGTCGAGGGCTGAGCTCCCAAACCGGAACACCCACTTCCGCTCCTGGGCCATGGCGAGACTCGCGCCCAGACACCAAAGCACGATGAACCAGCGCTTCATGGTCGCACCTCCTCCTCGTAGCGAGGCACCAGCACCTGGCGATCCGGGCCAATGGTGATGACACCGTCGAATTGAGCCTGCGCGATGCACTCCGCCGCCGAACGCGAGTCGACGCAGCGGGCGATGCGGGGGTGCCCATTCTCGGGAGGCGGCCGCTCCACCGAGAAGAGCCAGAGCGCCCCGGCGGCCAGCGCCGTGACCGCGGTGAGGGCCGCGGCGATCCGCGCCGGGCGTTGCCTGACCCCGCTGAGCGAGGGCGGGAGCGCCGCGACGTCGAACAGGGCGAGCTCCAGCGTAGCCTCCCGCGTGAGGGCCTTGGCGCATGGCTCGCACTGCGCGACATGGGCTTCGACCCAGCTCACCGAGGCAGCGTCGAGCGCGCCGATGACGTACTGCTCGAGGTCGTCAGGGCTGACGTGGCCGGGCATCGGACTCCTCCAGGTGGGCGCGCAGCTCCTTGCGCACCTCGCAAATGATCTGCCGAACCCGCTGCACCGAGAGACCGACACGGGCGGCCAGCTCGGCGTGGGACAGCTGCGGTTCGGTGTACAGCAACAGAAAGACGGTCCTCGCCGAGGGCGCCAGCGAGTCGACTCGAGCCCTCGCTCGCGCCAGCCGCTCACGGGCCAGGTAGCTCGCCTCGGGTGACTCCAAGTCCTCCGGCTCTCCCACTTGGGGCAGGGCCTCTGGCCGTCGGTTGGCCGCCCGCGCGAGGTAGAGCCCCTGGCGAACGACGAGCCCCGGGAGCTGGAGGTAGGCCAGCCGCCCCTGCGACGCCTGCTGCATCACCCGCATCCAGGCGTCCTGCGCGAACTCGCGCGCCTGTGCCGGAAGGACGCCGTGGGCGATGAGCGAGAGAACGACCCGGCGACCGTGGCGCGCGATGAGCTCCTCCCACGCGGCGCGCTCCCCCTCGAGGGCCCGCCGGCTCACCGACCCGGGCATCGAGCTCTCGCCCGAAACCTCGCTCGTGGGCTCGTCACGGGAAGTGTGCGCCAAGGGCAACACCGCTGTGGAGGAATCTGTCAACAAGGCGTAGAACGCTCCCCGCTGGCCGACCGTATCGCCCAACGTTACCCTTCCCCCAAACGGGGGCGGTTTTGCGCGGCACGCCAGCGGATCCTGACGCAAAACAAGCATGGCACGCAGGTTCTGCGTGGAATAGGGCCTGCCTCCCAGCGGTAATAGGTAGGAAATTCGGTGACTTTGGTCGCTTTTGGGCTGTCGCGGCGTGGCATGGGCAATGCTGCATGGGCTCGTCCATGCTTGATCAGCCAGTCCACGAGTGTGCCGAGTGTCCGCTGAACGCGAACGGGCGATGCGTATTTGTGGCCCGCAAGCTGAGCGCGGGAACGGCCATCTGGGGCCAGGGCGACGTCCCTCGCGAAGTGGTCTTCGTGAAAGACGGCCTCTTGAGCATCACCTCGAGTGATTCCACGGGGCACGAGGTGATGTCGGCGGTGCGGGGTCCGCGGTCACTCCTGGGCTTCGAGGGCCTTCGGATCCAGCCTTCGCGCGGGTCCGTCGATGCCATCACCGACGTACAGGTGTGCACCGCCGACGCGAACATGGTGCGCCAGTGGGTGGGGCTCGATCAAACGTCGCAGGGCCAGCGTGACGGGTCGACCTCGAGCGCGACCTCGCTGTTGTCACTCGCCCTCGACGAGCTCGACCGCACGGCCCGAGACATCGACCTCCGGAGTGGCCCGGCCCTCGCTCGGGTTGCCCGCTTCCTCCTCGCTTCGGCGAAGTTGATCGACGCTGGGCGCCAGGCACCGTTCTCCAAGCAGCACGTGGCCCAACTGCTCGGCATTCGCGCTGAGACGATGTCGCGCTGCCTCAAGAAGCTCCAGACCGCTGGGCTCATCGAGTCGGGCCGAGCCGTGCGAATTCGCGACACCGATCGCCTCGGCGAAGTGGCCCGGGGCGCTGAGTAGTTCTCTCGGTCGGCCGGTGCTCCCCAAGCCGTGGCGTTCGCGCTACGGCTTGGTGGCTCCTCGAGAACACACGACACTCAGCTCTCGCCGAGCACCTTCTTCACCACTGCGAGCACGTCCTCGGCCCGCGGGGGTTTGACGATGAAATCGACCGCGCCTGCCTCGATGGCCTCCATCACCATCGTCTCCTGGCCCAACGCGCTGCACATGACCACCAGGGCTCGTCCGTCGCCCCGCAGAATCTCGCGGGTCGCGTCGATGCCGTTGCGGTAGGGCATCACCAGATCCATGGTGACGAGGTCGGGTCGAAGCTCCTTGTACTTCTCGACCGCCTCCACACCATTGCCAGCCTCGCCCACGACGGAGAAGCCTCCGGCGGCGAAGATGTCCTTGATGATGTCTCGCATGAAAACGCTGTCGTCGACGACGAGGACCCTCTTTGCCATCGCAACGAGAGAGTCTAGCGGTTCGCGAAGGCGCGGGCCACTGCCGCGTCGATTCCTTCTGGATCCAGCACCGTAATCGCCAGGGCGCCCAGCCGGGCGAGCCCCCGCACCGTCGGCGCGGAGCGCTGGGGCGGCGCCGTCACCTTCTCAATTGACTCGATGCCATCGACGTCGGTGATGAGGAGGCCGAGCTCCCGCCTCCCCAGCTCGAGGAGAATGAGCCGCGTGGCGATGGCCGTAGGGTGAGGAGCGACCTCGAGGAGCGCCCGCAAATCGACCACCGGCACCACCCGCCCCCTCAGGTTCACCACGCCTTTCACTGACGCTGGCGCCCGTGGCACCCGAGTGTACTCGGTGGGAGCTACGACCACCTCTCGCACGGCCGAGAGCGGGAGGGCATAGCGGTCTCGCTCCAGCCGAAAGACGACGTGACGCACAAGGTGGGCAGTGTACTCGCCCGAGGCACTGCGTCGATTCACTGTTCCCTTCGAGTCGCGGAATTCGGCAGGGAGCGCTCAAGAGACGGGTTGGAGCTATGCTTCGCCCGAGGTGGTTACTTCCTGGGACACATCACGCTACCTCGCCCTCTTCGTGAGCGAGGCGACCGAGCACCTCGACGGGCTCGGAAAAGACGTGGTTCGCCTCGAGCAAGGCCCTTCCCCTGACGTCATCGCGTCGGCCTTCCGCCACGCCCACTCGGTCAAGGGCATGGCCTCGTCGATGGGCTTCGAGCCCACCATGACGCTGGCCCATCGCCTAGAGGACCTGCTCGACTCGGTGCGGCTCGCCCCGGGCCGCTTCGACAAGGCCATGGCCGACCTGGTACTGGCGGCGGTCGACGGGCTGCTCGCCCAGGTGAAGGCTGCGGGCGCTGGCGAGCCCATGGCGAGCCCCGACGCGCTGGTGGAGCAGCTCGCCTCCATCACCAACACCCTGGCCATCGCCCCACCCGCCGGCCTCACCACCGACACGGCGCCCTCCACGCCAACCCCGAGCTCTGGAGGCCAGCGCTTCGCCATCGTGCTCCGAGTCTCTCAGGCCTCGACTCAGCCTGGCGTCCGCGGTTTCCTCGCCTTCAAGCGCTTGTCCACTTTGGGCAACGTCTTCGGCCTCACCCCTCCCCTCGAGGACATCAAGTCGGGCCAGCTGCCACGGGGCCGCATCACCCTCGAGCTCGAGACCGAGCAGCCCAAAGACGTGGTCGAGAAGACCCTGGGCGCCGTCGCCGACGTCGAGCTCGAGTCGGTCGAGCGGGTGAAGGCACCGCCGCCGCCAGCTCCACCCGCCGAGGCCGAGCCGAAGGTCGTCGGCCAAGAGCCGGCTCGCACCGTGCGGGTGCGCACCGAGTTGATGGACGAGTTCCTCGACACCGCCGGAGAGCTGCTCCTCGCCACCGCCCGTATTCGCGAGGTGGGCAAGAGCTTCCCCGAGGGCATGCGGCCTCCCTTGTACGAGGCGGTCGATAGACTCCACGGCCTGGTGCGGGGGCTCCACGACAAGGTGATGGCGGCCCGCATGACGCCGCTCGACGTCATCACCAGCCGGCTCCCCCGCGCCGCTCGAGACATCGCCCGACGCCGGGGCCGCGACGTCGAGCTCACCATCTCTGGAGCCGACACCGAGCTCGATCGAGCCATCGTCGACGAGCTGAACGACCCCGTGCTGCACCTCTTGCGCAACGCCATCGACCACGGCATCGAACCCCCCGAGGAGCGGCGGATGCGCGGCAAGCCACCCCGGGGCACCGTGCAGCTCTTGGTGCATCGGGAGCGCGACCGGGTGGTGCTCGAGATGCGCGACGACGGCCGTGGCATGGACGTGGAGCGGCTCAAGGCGTCGGTCGTCGAGCGTGGGCTGATGACGGCCGAGCAAGTCCGGGCCCTGCCCGAGCGCGACGCGTTGCTGTTGTGCTGTCTGCCCGGTGTGTCCACGGCCGCCACGGTGACCGACATCTCGGGGCGCGGGGTCGGCATGGACGCGGTGAAGCGCGCGGTGGAGGCGGTGGGCGGCGTGCTGGACATCGAGACTCAACGCGGCACCGGCACGGTGTTCCGGCTGTCACTCCCGCTGACGGTGGCGATGGTGAACCTGCTCCTGGTGGGAGTGGGCGACGACGTGTACGGGCTGCCCATCGCCAAGGTGTCGGGCGTGGTCGAGACGCCCCGCGACGCCCTGTCGTTCTCCCAGAATCAGCCGATGCTACACTTTGGCCAGACGGTGGTGCCAGTGCAGGACCTCGGCGAGCTCCTCGAGGTGCCCAGCTCGCCCCCCCACACCGTGGCGCCCTTCGTGGTGGTCGAAGGCGACGACGGCCGGGTGGCGCTGGTGGTCGACCGGCTCCTCGGCCAAGAAGAAGTGGTGCTGAAGGCCCTCGCCCGGCCGCTCGATCTCCTGCCCGGCCTCGCCGGCGTCACCATCTTGGGCAACGGGCGGCCCATCTTCATTCTCGACGTGGCCCGGTTGGATCGACCGGGGCCCCCCAAAGGGGTGTCGGCGTGACGACGCTCACCGCCCGCCAGGAGGACGCGCTCCGTGAGGTGGCCCACCTGGGCAGCGCTCAGGGAGCGTCGATGCTCGCCCGCCTCGTCGGAGACGTGGGCGTCCTGGTCGACGTTCCGGTAGTGCTCGAAGCCAATCGCTGGCAGCTCGGCTGGCTCCTCGGAGGTCGAGACGTGAAGGTGGTGGCCGCCACCTTCGGCATCGAGGGAGAGCTCCGCGGTCAGGTGTGGTGGGTGCTGAAGGCGGAGGACGCCGAGCGGGTCAGCCGCCGCCTCCTCTCGCGCCCCAGCGTGGCGGGCCGGCTCTCGACCTCGGCCCGCGCCGCGTTGGCCGAGGCGTCGAACATCGTGGTGTCGTGCAGCCTCTCGGCGGTTGGAACCATGGTGCACGCCAACCTGCTCCCCTCCACGCCCGAGGTGCACGACCTCACCGTGGCCGAGCTGGTCGGGCCTCCCACCGAAGACACCTTTCGCACAGTGCTGGCAGCCAGCTTCCTCGCCACCAACACCCCGGCCTTCGCGGGCTGGCTGGTGATGCTGTTCGACCAGGCGACCCGCGAAGAGATGCTCCGGCGCCTCGGGCTGTAGACCCAGCGAGGCCCTGCGCCCGAGCTCAATACACGTCGTCGACCTCGAAGGTCTGCACTGTATTGGTGTTGAAAGAAGACCAGAAGGCCTTCCCCGAGAGCATCGTGTCGTCGTGGCGCACGTAGAGCTCTCCACCTCCTGTCTGGGTTGCCCACCGGCGGACCTGCCCGTTCACCCCGCCCACGTGGCTGAACGAGGAGAGGTCCACGGTGATCCACTGCGAGGGCCCGGAGTTGGTCACCACCACCACCAGCCGGTGCGCAGTGGCGTCATAGGCAGCCACCACGTCACCACTGCCGCCGTCGATGATGCGCATTCCCGAGCGGATGTGCCGAGTGAACTGCGCGAGCACGTAATACTTCGCATTCACCGGCCCGAGCCACCCGTTGGAGCCGTCAGCTTGGACAAGCCCCCACCCACCGTAGTCGAGCGCTTGCCAGTACACCCACGCGGTGGGGTGGAGCCAACGGAAGTCGAGATTCAGGTTGCTGGCCAGTGACATGCCCGTCGCATCGCCATCGCCGTACTCTGACATCCACAGTCCCTTCCCCGCGCTCGAGACAGCGGAGTACAGGAGGTCGCGCCGTCCGCCTCCGTACTGGTATCCATGCACGTTCACTCGGCCGATCGCCCCACGGGTCGCGCTCGAGAAGGAGGCCCAGGTCTGCCGCGCGTCGTCGTACCCCCACTCGTCAGAGCCAGCGACCGCCATCGAACCCAGACCGCGCCCGTCGAGCTCGAGGCGCAGGTTGCTCAGCACCTCGGCTTGAGCGGCGAGGTCCACGTGACAGCCCTCCTGCGTGCCGTTGGCCTTCCACCACCACGCACTCGGCTCATTCAGCGGCTCGACCGACGTGAAGTCGATGCCCCAGTTGTCGTGGGCGTAGCGCGCGACGGTCGCGAGGTACACCGCGTGCTGCTGCCGGTTCCACGACTGCAGGTTCGTATTCCCATCGGCCGCGCCGGAGGGGTTCGAGTCGTAGGTCATCCACCACATGGGCGAGTTGGAGAACAGCTCGAAGCGATCGGCTCCACGGTCGCGCGCCTTCCACAGCATGGTCCTCTGTTTCGAGTCGACCCACCAGTTCCAGCTCGACGAGGTCGGAGCTGAGCTGAACCAGTTCAACCAGTACCCTTCGATTTGCTTGAACTTCGGAATATTCGGCGAGACCTGCATCGACAGCCCGCCGATGGGTGTCCAACTCGAGCCGCCAGCGTTGTAGCGGGCGATGTTGAGCGCCAGACCAGGAAGGACCGTGCTGCCATAGGGAATCGAGCCCGAGGTGAAGACGAAGTCGGCCACGTCGTCTCGATCGCCAAAGGTGTTCGCCCACCACGCCAGCGAAGTGCCCCAGCCTTCCCAGGTGCCCCAGGTCTTCGACGGGTCGACGCGCGTGGTGAAGTCGGCGTGAGCCGTGAGTGGGGTTGCCAGACCCATGAGCACGGCGAGTGACACGGGCGAAACGATACGACTCAGCATGAGGGAGACATCCTTTCGGGGTTCTCCGCACCATATGCGCAGTTGGACAAGCCGAGTCACGCAGACAATCTCGATTGGAGACTCGCGTCATACGGGTACCCTGGCGGGTCGCCCTCGTTCCGGGCCGCTCAGGCCCCGGTCGAGGGTCAGGCGTCGTCCGAATCCGACGAGGCGAAGCGGCGATCCATCTCGGCCTTCATGTAGCGCTCGATTTCCTCGGCGCTGGAGTACTGCATCGCCTGCTCGAGCAGCCGCCCCGCGTCGGTCTTGGAGACGCTTCGGACGATGTTCTTCACCAGGGGAATCTGGCCGCTGGTCATGGAGAACTCCTCGAGGCCCATGGCGAGGAGCACCAGCGTCAGGTTGGGGTCTCCGGCCATCTCGCCGCACATCGCCACCGAGATGCCCGCGGCCTTGGCGGCGTCGATGACGTTCCTCAGGCTGCGAATGATGGCGAGGTGGAGCGGGCGGTAGAGGTACGCCACGTCGCGGTTCTGCCGGTCGATGGCGAGGGAATACTGAATGAGGTCGTTGGTGCCGATGCTGAAGAAGTCGGCCTCCTGGGCCAGGCGGTCGGCGATCCACGCGGCGGAGGGCGTCTCGACCATGATGCCCACCGGGAAGCGCCGCCCCAGCGGCACGCCCTGGCGCGAGAGCTCGCTGCGGCAGGCCTCGAGCTCGCTGCGGGCTTCCCTGAGCTCGGAGATGCTGGAAATCATCGGGAACATCACCCGCAAGTTCCCGTGCACCGAGGCCCGGAGCAGCGCCTTCAACTGGGTGCGGAACAGGTCGCGGTGCTTGAGGCAGTAGCGAATGGCCCTCAGGCCCAGCGCCGGGTTGTTCTCTTTCTCGGGCTTCTTGCCGGGCACCTTGTCGGCGCCGAGGTCCAGCGTGCGAATGGTGACCGGCCGCCCCCCCATCTGCTGCAGCACCACCTTGTACGACTCGTAGTGCTCTTCTTCGGTGGGAGCCGTGGCCCGGTTCAAGAAGAGGAACTCGGTGCGGTACAGGCCGATGCCTTCAGCGCCGTGGGCGAGCAGCGAGGGGATCTCCTCGGGGAACTCGATGTTGCCGTTGAGCCGCACGCGCACGCCATCGGTCGTGATGGCCGGCAGGTCGGCCGTCTTGAGCGCCAGCTGCTCGCTCATCTGCTGCCGGCGCATCGTCTCGCGGAACAGGGCGAGCTGCTCATCGGTCGGGTTGACGAGCACCAGGCCCCGGCGCCCGTCGACCGCCAGCACGTCACCGGCGCGAATCGACTCGCTCGCCTTGCCCAGGCCGAGCACCGCGGGAATCTCTCGGGCCCGGGCCACGATGGAGGTGTGGCTCGTCTGACCGCCGAGGTCGGTGACGAAGGCCGCCACCCGGTTGCTCTTCACCAGCATCGCCGCGTCGGCCGGGCTGATGTCGTGCGCCACCACGATGGAGTTCGCCGGCACCTCGAGCTCTTGATCCACCACCTCGCCCATGAGGTTGCGCACCACTCGATCCGCGACGAACTCGATGTCGCCCCGGCGCTCCCGGAAGTACTCGTCATCGAGGTTGTCGAACTGGTGACGCAGCCGCCGGCACACGCGGCGCACCGCCCACTCGGCATTGATGCCGTCTTCGCGAATGAGCCGCGTCACCTCGACCATGAAGAGCGGGTCGTGCAGCATCATCCGGTGGGCTTCGAGGATGAGGGCGTGCTCCGAGCCGTCGTTCCCGTGCTGAGTCAACCGGGTCTTGATCTCCTCGAGTTGCTGGTCCGACAGGGCGACGGCGGTGCGAAACCGCATCGTCTCAGGTTCGACCTCGGTCTGCTTCAGCTTCACCTTGGGCGTGCGGACCCGCTTGGAGTCCAACACGAAGGCGTGGCCGATGGCGATGCCCGGACTTGCTCCGATGCCGTGGAATGACGCTGTCGCGCTCACGTGACGCGACAGCGTAGCAGGTGTCGACTGAGGTTGCTCCGTTCCTCGATGGTCCCTTCGTTTCTACTTGCCCTCGGCCTCGCGGCGGGCCGGGGGTGGGGCGGGCCGCTTGCCTGGCGCCACCAAGTTCCCAGAGCCCGGGGGAGCGACGTGGGCAGGCTGGGCGGGTGCGGCGGCCGGCGCCGGCGGCCCGACGGGGCGAGCGCTCGGCGGCGGAGCGTTGATGTGCGCCGATGGCGCCGCGGCTGGGGCTGGGGCCGACGGGGGCGGCGGCGAGTAGGCGTGCCCCGAGGGCCCGGGGGCGGGCGCGGAAGGCTGCGGCGCGTAGATGCTGTTCGAGGGCGGGGGAGTGTAGCCCTGCGCTGGAGGCGGCGCTCCGTGCACGACTCCAGGGTTGTTGTTGTACCCCGACGGCGGTGGGGCATGGCCGCCCGAAGGTGCTCCCTGTTCATGTTCGTAGCTCGAGGGGGGCGGTGGCGCGTACCCGCCGGACGGATGCGGATTGCTGTAGCCCGACGGCGGCGGCGCGTACCCACCGGAAGGCGGAGGCACGTAGCCACTGGGAGGCGGCGCGGGGGTGTGGCCGTGCGACGGCGGCGGGGCGTAGCCACCGGGGGGGTACGCGTTGGAGCTCGGGGGCGGCGCGGGATGGTGCGCGGAGGACTCCCCCTCGTAGTAGCCCTCGTTCGGGCGCGGACGGGCAGCGTGCCAGGTGGGCGGAGGCGAGCGGTACCCGCGAGGAGGGCGGTAGTAATTCGGGGGCGGCCGGTAGGTCGAGGGCGGCACATACGACGGCGGCGGGTAGGTGATGATGAGCTCCTGAGGGGGCAGGGCGTAGGTGTCAGTCGTGCCGAGGGCGTCGTAGTAGCGGTACCCGTCGTAATAGACATACACGTCGCGCCACTCGTCCCAGTAGTAGGTGTTGGCGCAGGGGTACATCGGGTCGCACGCCGCCACGAGGGCCGCGGCAGGTGGCCGCTCCCGGTATTCGTAGGTGCGAACCGCGCAGGCCGAAGCCGACAAGAACGCCGCGCCGGCGATGAGCTGTTTCAGAGGCAGGGCCATGGGTTTCCTCGTTGGATGCTGCTTCAGACGGTCGATGCTCGGGTTGATTCAACCGCACCACGGTCCTCGGCGCACCAGAAGTCCAACCTTTCTTGGAACCGGGTCCGATCGGACGACGTTCCAGCGGGCATGCACACCTTCTTCCTCGCGGCGGTGCTGGCGGCCAGTCCGCTGCTCCTCGACGTTCCCTTCGTACAGCAGAAGCCCGACTTCTGCGGGGAGGCGGTGGCCGAGATGGGGCTCCGGTACCTCGGTCGAGCGGTGTCACAGGACGACGTCTTCGACGCGAGCGGGGTCGACCCGAGTCTTGGCCGAGGGGCGTGGACCGACGAGCTGGCCCGGGCGCTGCGTCGCCTCGGCGTCGAGCCAGGCCCGGTGTGGTACCGCGCCAAGCCGGGCGCCGCGGCGGGAGACGCCCAGTG
Organism: Myxococcales bacterium; assembly: GCA_003153055.1. The sequence goes on along the minus strand of PMBV01000449.1, from coordinate 16,277 downwards.
GGCCCAGCTCAAGGCCGACGACGCGCCGAGCGACGAGGTCATCTACCATGAGCCCGCCGAGCCTGACGGTGCCAACCGGCGCATGGCCCGAGCCCGGTTCCTCCAGCTCATGGCCTTCAAGCCCACGGCCGAGCACTGGACCTACATTCGCCTGCGGCTGTCGCCCCAGGAGGCCACTGCCCTGCCCCGCCCCGAGACGCCCAGAGCGCCGAACAGGTTGCCCGANNAGGTTGGGCAACCTGTTCGGCGCTCTCGGCCCGCGGCGGCCGCCCAGCATGTGCTCGAGCTCAGGCGCACGCTGCCCCGAGGCATGACGGTGGTGTGGGAGCGGCCGTTCCTGGTGGTCGGCAACGAGGAGCCTCAGACCGTTCGCCGCCGAGGGAAGGAGGTGGTGCGGTGGACGCGCGACCTCTTGCTCAAGGACTTCTTCGCCGAGGCGCCCAGCGAGCTGGAGGAGATATGGGTTCTCAAGGACGCGGCGAGCTACCAACGGCTCTCACGCGAGCTCTTCGGGACCAACCCCGAGACGCCCTACGGTTACTACCTGCCGAGCCGCCACGCCCAGGTGATGAACATCAGGCCCGGCTACGGCACGCTGGTGCACGAGATGGTGCACCCGTTCATGCACCACGCGTGGCCCGACGCTCCGGCCTGGCTCAACGAGGGGCTGGCTTCTCTCTTCGAGTTTCCCTTTGAAGACGAGGGGCACCTCAAGGGCCGCGTCAATTGGCGGTTGCCAGCGCTTCAGCAGGGCCTCGCGGCCGGCAGGGTCGCGTCCTTCAGCTCCCTCGCCCACTTCTCACAGGACGAGTTCTACGAGGACGTCGATGGCACGCACTACGCCGCGGCCCGCTACCTGTGCCACTGGCTACAAGAGAAGGGCGCGCTCACCACGCTGGTGCGTCGAGCCATCGAGCTCAAAGCCGAAGACCCGAGCGGTTTCCGCGCCCTCGGGGAAGCGCTTGGCGGCGAGCCTGACACGCTCCGCGCCGAGTGGGAGCGCTACGTACAACGACTGAGCCGTCGCGGGAGTTGATGCGGAGGGCTCCACGCAGAAAACACGCAACCCGCGGATTCGGCGGGCGACAATACGATGTCGCCGAACGATCCGGAGAAGACAATGAGTCTGCTCGATTCCCTGAAGCGTGGCATCTCGAACACGGTGCACAAGGCTGGGGACGCCGCCTCGACGACCGTGCACAAGGCGGAAGAGGCCGCCTCCGCGGTGCGCACGGCCGGAGACGTGGCCCAGAAGGCAAAGAGCGCGAGCTGGGGCGCGGTTAAGAAGACGGAAAGCGCGGTGAGCAAGGCCGAGACCGCTGTCGCCTCCGCGGCCAAGAAGACGACCAAGGCCGTGGGCGACTCGTTTCAGGGCGTGAAGCAGAAGGTGGGGCCAGTGCTGAACACGGTGAACCCGTGGGGCACCAGCCCAGACAAGCAGTATGATGGAATGCTGGTTGGAAAGGGCGGCCAGACCTTCCCCGCTCGACCCAGTACCCAACACGCTCGGCCTCGGCGAGGCCACCAAGTGGGACCCGCTCACCGACGCCGGGAAGGGCGCCAAGGTGAACTACTTCACCGAGTCACACGGGATCGACCTCATCGCCAACCACGGGTTCGATAGCGTATATCTGAAGCACCGCCAGGTTCCGGAGGCCCAATGATGACACGTCAGGATGCGGAGAGGCTGGTCTCGGGTCTGGGCGAGACGTACGGCGTGAAGGCCGAGCTGAGCCCCGGTGGCTTCGGAGGTCTCGCGGTGGAGACGGCCAGCGTCTTCTTCGAGTACAGCGACTCAGCCCAGGCGCTGGAGTGCAGCGCGCTGGTGTACAAGTTCCACGACCCGCCCAAGCCAGGCGTCATCGAGGCCTTCACCGCCGAGGAGGCCGCGGGCACCGACACGGGCGGGGGCCACGTGGACTATGAGCCAGAGAACAAGGGCCTCTTCCTGAGCCGAACCTACCAGCAGTCTCCCGACCCGATGGCGTTCCTCGGCGACATGAAGTCGCTGATGAAGGCGAGCCTCGCCTGGGGCGACGTGGTGCTGCCGCGGGTCTCGGAGCGGGTCTTCCACCCGAAGTGAGGGCTTCCCGCGGGTCGCGTCGACCTGTGCGTGAATGTACCCGCGCGCGAAATGAAACGGCCGCGACGGGTGCGGGGTGGCCGGTTACCTTTCTTTCACGTGAGCCGCACGATCGACACGATTCTCGCCTCGGCCGCGACGCTGAAGCCCTTTCCGAAGGTGGCGGTGAGGGCGCTCGAGCTCTTGGAGGACCCGCTGGTCAGCGCCGGGCGTTTGGTGGAGGTGCTCGCACTGGACGCGACGCTGACGGCTACGATGTTGAAGGCCGCCAACTCGGCCGCGGTGCGCCGGAGCCGCCACGTGGACGACCTCAAACAGGCCCTGGCGATGCTGGGCAACCAGCGTTTCCGTGAGCTCGTCTTCGCCTCGGCCTCGGTGGAGTACCTGTCGGGCAACCAAGACGGCTACCAGCTCACCACGGGCGACCTCTGGCGGCACAGCGTGGCGACGAGCCTGATGGTGGAGATTCTCCGCCAAGCCGCCGGGCTCCCCGCGAACCCGGCCCTCTTCACCGCGGCGCTCCTGCACGACCTGGGCAAGGCGGTGCTGTCGAGCTACGTCGAGGCGGAGGGGAAGACGATTCTGGCCCTCGTCGCTCAGGGCCAGACGTTCCTCGATGCAGAACGGGTCGTCCTTGGAGTCGACCACGCCGAGCTGGGTGCCCTCATCGTCGAGCGGTGGAACTTCAGCCCCGAGCTGGCCTCGCTCATTCGCTACCACCACACCCCCGAGGCACGGGCCACCTCGAAGCCGCTCGCGGTGCTGCACGTGGCCAACGTGCTCTCTCAGCTGTACGGCATGGGCCCTGGCGTCGACGCGCTGGCCCAGCGCACCACGGACGCGCCGGTGGAGTTGCTGGGCCTGACGAGGAGGCAGCTCGAAGCGTCCCTCGCCGAGCTCCATGAGAAGCTGACTCAGGCCGACACGCTGCTCGAGATGGCCTGAGCGGTCACTTGCCCCGAAATCGGTGCCGGAGCGTCATGGCTCGGCGCTTGAGGTCCTGGAGCCGGTGGTAGGCCTCGTCGTGCTTGCGCACCTCAGCCATCAGCCGGGCGCGCAGGGGCTTCCAGACGCGCTCCGACAGGGGCTTGGTGCCCACGGGGCCGACGAGCCGGGTGTGCGTGGCGTAGCTCCACTTGTAGGCCTCGTTGCCGAGGAGAAAATCGAACTCCTGGGCGCCGCGCCGGTAGGCCTGCTCCATCATCCACTCGTTGATGATGGCGCCCACGCCGCGCTTGCCCCACTGGGAATCGTAAGCCGGGAGCCAGTAATAGAAGCGCCCGTCGAGCTCCATGCCCGCGTGCCCGGCCACCAGGGCGCCGCCCAAGCGCATCGTGGTCACCACCAGGCGCTTTCGCTCGCGGAGCAACTGGAACAGCCGGACCAGGGCTCGGGCCTCGAACCCGTCGACGTACCCCGACTCGACGTACTGCTGGGACTTCCACCGCATGAGCTGCTCGAGGGCATCGGGCGCCTCGTCGTTCCACGCCATGGTGAGCCCATGCTCGGCGTCGAGCTTCTTCACCTGCTTGGCGCGGTTACTGCGGAAGGCCGCGTCGCCGGTGGACTTGGCGTAGGCCACGCACGCCTCCCAGGTCGGGAAGAGCGTGAAGTCGATGAGTGGAGAGACCTGGAAGGAGGCCTGGTCGGCGCGGGCTTTCCACTCGGCGACGGTGACCCTGCCGTGGCTCACCACCGGGAGGTAGTTCGGACCCGGCTGACCTGGGCCGTCGATGGGCTCGAGCATGTCGAGGAAAGGCACCCAAGGGACGACCTTCTCTCGCCGGAGCCCTCGAGGGAGGATCCGCAGCAGCCGGTACGTCGAGCCGGCCACGGAGTAGTCGCGGAGCTCGTAGGCCCGGCCCGGGTAGTAGGCCTCAGCGACGCAGCTCAAATACTCGGGGCTCGAGAAGAAGTTCACCTTGGTGCTCATCGCGTTGGGACCATACCCTTTGTTCCCTCGACGACCAGAGCGCTACTTCCCTCGAGGGTCCCGCGAGTTCTGCCAGTCGACCATCCACCCCGGGTACTCGAGAGGCAACGCGCTCGCGTCGTCGAGCTGCTTCACCTGCTCGGGCGTCAGTCGCAGCTCGGTGGCGGCGAGGTTGTCGATGAGCTGGTCGCGCGTCTTGGCCCCCACGATGATGCTGGTGACGTAGGGCTTGGCGAGCTGCCAGGCGAGGGCGACGCGCGCCACCGACACCCCGGTGGCCTCAGCGACCTGGCGCAGGGCCGAGAGCACCGTGGGCAGGCGCTCGAGGTTGACCGGCGGAAAGTCGAAGGAGGTGCGACGCGCGCCCGCCGGGCCCTTCTTGTCGGCCTGGTACTTCCCCGAGAGCAGCCCACCTGCCAGCGGGCTCCACGGGAGGATCGCCACCCGCTCGGCTTGGCACAGGGGGACGATTTCTCGCTCGATGTCCCGCCCGGCGAGCGAGTAGTAGACTTGGGCGCTTTGGAAGCGGGCGAGCCCGTTCTCGTGGGCGAAGGTGATGGCCTTCGAGGCAACCCACGCCGGGAGATTGCTGAACCCGACCGCCCTCGCCTTGCCGGAGCGAACCACGTCGTCAAGGGCGCGCACCGTGTCTTCGATGGGCGTCGCCGGGTCGAAGCCGTGAATCTGATACAGGTCCACGTGGTCGAGGCCGAGCCGCCGGAGGCTCCCGTCGATGCTGGCCATGATGTGACCACGAGAGAGGCCGACCTGGTTGACGCCGGGGCCGACCCGCCCGCGGACCTTGGTCGCGACCAGCACCTGCTCTCGGGGGCGCGCCAACGCCTTGAGCGCCGCGCCGACGAGCTTCTCGCTCTCGCCCTCCGAATAGACATCGGCCGTGTCGATGAGGTTGACGCCGGCGTCGAGCGCGGTGCCGATCAGCGCCTCGGACTCCTTGGTTCCCAGTTCGCCGATGGCTTGCCAGAAGCCCTTGCCGCCGAAGGTCATCGCTCCCAAGCACAGCTCCGAGACGAACACGCCGGTCTGCCCCAATGGGTTGAAGCGCATCGAATGTCTCCTTTCGGCGAGAAGGGGGCACGGTAACGCGTCGACGGCCAAGCAAGTCAAGTTGACCAGTGGAATGGTGCCCGAACGGGCGGTGCCCTCGCGCGAGAGTCGCTTGCCTTGAGGTGCGAAGGTGGGGCTGGTGACCACCCGCCGAGGCGGTCTGGCCAGCCCCTCGACCCGAGAGCGCGATGAGCACACGTGAGGGCCACGAGTTGGCGGCACCCGGTCCGTGGCAGGCGGGGACGAGGGCCAAATGGAAGAGCAGCTTCCCTTCGTGCCGCCTCCACGCGCGGCGCCCGCCTCCTCGCGCGTTCGGCGTGTGCTCACCATGCCGTCGGGTCGAGGGGCTGGCCAGACCGCCTCGGGGAATTGTCACCACCCCACGCTCGCACCGTCCTGCCCACGCGGAGAACACGGCGGCTTCACCTCGCATGGCCCATCGAACACGACCAGAGAGGTGAGTGACGAGTGCCCCTCTTCGGGGCGACCCTCACTTGAGAGATGCCGCCACGCCGACGGAGCGACCCGACCCGGACACTCACGGCGCTCAGGGTCTTCGCCCACGAAGCAGGACGCGGACTCGGGCGTCGGGTGAGGCTTCGGCCACCTCGCACGTCGGGCTGACATTGCCTCGCACGCTCGAAACACTGGATCGTAAGATATTTGAATTACTACATTCACCCCAAAGTACTGGACCAGCGAGGGACCCGCCACTACTCTTAGACCACTCGGTCGAACCGCATGCCTAGACCACGCTTCCAGAACGCCCCAGAAGAGCTCCGAAACGGCATCCTCACGGCCGCGACCAAGGAGTTCGGTCGTCGAGGCTACGAGGGAGCGTCGCTCAACCGCATCATCGCCACGGCGGGGCTGAGCAAAGGCAGCTTCTACTATTACTTCGACGACAAGGCCGACCTCGCGGCCACGGCCCTGGCCCAGGCGACGAGCAGTCTGATGGCGACGCTGGACCTCACCGCCATCGTCGACCAAGCGTCCTTTTGGACGACCATGGAGCACTTCCAGAGAAAGAGCCTGGAGCCGTTGGCGCACGACCCTTCGCAGCTCGAGCTGGTCGGCAAGCTAGGCCGGGCGTACGTCGACCACCCTGAGCTCGCGGCGAAGGTGCTCCCGCTGGTCTCCGACTACCTCAGCCTCGCGATGTCTGCCTGGCGACGAGGGCAAGAGGTCGGGGCCGTGCGCCGCGACCTCTCGGTCGAAGTCCTGATGGCGGTGATGAGCGGCACCAAGGAAGCCCTGCTCAAGGTGCAGCTCCCGCGCGACGGGCTGCTCACGCTCGAGGAGATCGACCGCCTCGCGTCGTTGCTCTTCGACTTCTTCCGTCGACTCGTCGCCCCCCCTGAAAGAGCTCTCGAGAAGGAGGCTGTATGAATACGCTGGCTGCGCTGTTGGTTCTCGCCGCGGCACCCCCCGGGCCGCCGGCCGACCTTCCCACCTGCCCCTCGACCGAAGACGCCCCGAACACCGGAAAGCTGCTCACTCGCTACGAGCAGGTGAACCAGGGCCACTCGAGCATCGCGGTGATGGCGATGACCATCAAGACCCCCGCCTGGAGCCGCAAGCTGACCATGAAGGTGTGGAGCAAGGCCTCGGACTTCGCCCTCATACGCGTGCTCGAGGGCGGCCCCCGTGAGACGGGCATGATGACCTTGAAGCGCGAGAAGCAGTTATGGAATTGGCTGCCCCAGGCCGGGCGGGTGATGAAGTTGCCCTCGGGCATGCTGGGTGACTCGTGGTTGGGCAGCGACTTCACCAACGACGACCTGGTGAAGGGCAACTCCATCGCCAAGGACTTCGACTCCAAGGTCGACAGCCTGGTCGAGGTCGACGGCCGCAAGGCCTGGCGGCTCGTGTTGACGCCCCACAAGGACGCGGTGGTGGTGTGGAACAAGATCGAGCTCGACCTCGATCGCACGACCTGCGTGCCTTTGGCCGAGCGCTTCTACGACGAAGAGAACAAGCCGATGCGCCAGATGCTCTTCTCCGACGTGAAGCAGGTGGGCTGGCGAGCCTTCCCCGCCACGATGACCGTCATTCCTCAGGAGGCCGGGCGGCAGACCACCATCCATTACGACTCCATCGAGTTCGACGCCGACATCTCCGACGACACCTTCAGCCTTCACCGGCTGCAACAAGGAAAGTGACCCATGTTCGTCATGGCCTGGAGAAACCTCTGGCGGGTCCCGAGGCGCACCATTCTCACGATGGCTGCGTTGAGCCTGGGCACCACGGGCATCGCCTTCCTCAGCACCTACCGTGAAGCCGTCTATGGGCAGATGACCCGCGCCATCACTACCCAGCTCACCGGCCACCTGCAGATCCACGGGCGTGGGTACCAGGAGTCGCCCGAGCTCACCACGGTGGTGGCCGAGCCACGCCTCGTCGAGGCGACCCTGGCCAAGGCGATTCCGGGAGCAAAGAGCGAGCGCCGCGTCATCGGCGCCGGCCTGGCCGGTGGCGCGAGCAGCTCCGAGGGCGTGGTGGTGATGGGCCTCGAGGCCGGCCAGAGCGCCACCATCTTCGCCGTGAAGAGGGGCCGAGGCCTCGGCGAGGCGGCGAAGAAGGAGGTCGTCATCGGGAACGAGCTCGCCGACGAGCTGAGCGTCGACGTGGGCAGCGAGCTGGTGCTGGTGGGCCAGGCCGTCGACGGCTCGGTCGCCAACGACCGCTTCACCGTGGTGGGCATCGGCGACGCGGGCAGCTCGGATCTCAACTCGACGGGCGTCTTCCTCCACCTGGCCGACGCGCAGGACTTCTTCGGCCTGGGCGAGGCGGTGAACTCCGTCGTGGTGCACCTCCCCACCGACGAAGAGGACATCACCAGCTACCTGATGACCGCCCGCGCGGCGCTCGACCTCAAGTCCCTCGAGGCCCTGTCGTGGAACGAGATGCTGCCCGAGTTCAAGAAGACGATGGACTCCAAGCGAAAGAATCAGCACCTGGTCGACGTCATCGTCTTCCTGCTCGTCTCCCTGGGCGTCCTCAACGTGATGACGATGTCGACCTTCGAGCGGACCCGCGAGTTCGGCGTGATGCTGGCGGTGGGCACCCGCCCTGCCCGGCTGCTCCGCCTGGTGGTGACCGAGGCGGTGCTCGAGGGTGTGCTGGGCTTCCTCGGAGGCGTCGCCATCACCGCGCTCCTCATCTTCGCCGTCGGGACGGTGCACTTGGGAGAGGTGTCGAACAGCGACATGATGGGGGTTCGACTGCCCTCGGTCATCGAGCTGCACTTCCAGCCCCAGGCCCTCGTCGCCGCGGGCATCACCGTGGCCGCGACGATGATCGCCGCGTCGCTGTTCCCCGCGTGGCGCGCCTCGCGGCTCCAACCCGCGGTCGCGGTGAGGGAGACCTGACATGCTCTCGACGCTCACGCTGGGCTGGCGCAACATCTGGCGGAACCGCCGGCGCACCCTCATCAACATGTCGGCCATCGGCATCGGGCTGGTGCTGACGGTCTTCTTCAGCGGGTTGCTGGGCGGCTTTCAGGACGAGGCCAAGACGCAGCTCGACAGCTCGGGCATGGGCCACGTCGAGCTGACGGCCCCCGGCTGGCGAACCCATCGCTCGGTGAAAGACGTGCTGCCCGACCCCCAGGCGCTCCGAGCGACGCTTGCCTTGCCACCGGGGTCCGACGTGGCGGCCCGGCTCGTCTTGCGCGGCCTCGCCTCGAGCACCCACGGGAACGAAGCGGTGGAGATCCACGGCGTGACCTTCGCTGACGAGGTCACGGTGGCCGACTACGCCCATACGATTCGCCAGGGCCAGGCGCCAGCCCCCGACGACGCCCACGGGGTCCTGGTGGGAGACGAGCTGGCCCGAAGGCTGAGCCTCACGCTGGGCTCCAAGCTGCGGCTGATGGTGCAGCGGCCCGACGGAGAGATGGGGGCCGAGCTCTTCAGGGTGCGAGGCATCTACCACTCCATCTCGTCGGCGCTGTCGCGGCGGCGGGTGCTGGTGACGCAGGCCGGAGCGACCAACCTGGCCGGCGTCGAAGGGGCGCATCAAATCGTCATTCAGATACAGGAGCCGGGCCAGGCCGAGGCGCTCGCCCAGCGGCTCAGGGTCAGCCTGGGGCCGTCGGTGCAGGTGGCGAGCTTCTACGAGATCGTCCCCATCCTCAAGGCACTCGACTCGTACATGGACAGCATGATCCTCGTGATCTCCCTCTTCGTGTACCTCCTGGTCGGCCTGGGCATTCTCAACACGATGCTGATGTCCGTGCTGGAGCGCACGCACGAGTTCGGCGTGATGCAGGCGCTCGGCACCCGGCCCAGCGGAGTCGTCGGGCTCGTCTTGGCCGAGTCCTTCTGGATCGCCTCGCTGGCGGTCGCGCTGGGGCTCACCATCGGCCTCTCCATCACCTGGTACGGCAGCCACAACGTGCTGCTCGACTACACCAAGGTCGTCGGCGAGGGCATAGAGATGGGTGGGGCGACGATGCGGGGCGCCTTCATCACCAAGTTCTCGGTGCTCGATGGGCTCAAGTCGGCTCGAATGGTCTACATCATGGCGCTGTTCGTGGGGCTGTTCCCCGCGTGGCGCGTTTCCCGAATGCGGCCAGTGCAGGCGCTCCACGCCCGGTAGGAGGAACAGCTCATGTCCAGTGTCGAAGTCGTCGACGTCACGAAGTCCTACGGCGAGGGCGTCGGAGTGCAGGCGCTCAAGGGCGTGTCGCTCACCGTCGAGAAGGGCGAGTTCATGGCCATCGCCGGGCCCTCGGGCAGCGGCAAGACGACGCTGCTCAACTTGATCGGCGCGCTCGATTTACCGTCGAGTGGGGCGGTTCGCGTCGGCGGGCAAGCCCTCTCTGGCCTTTCACGCCAGCAACTGGCCGACCTCCGGCGTGACAAGGTTGGCTTCGTCTTTCAGGCGTACAACCTCATTCCCGTTCTCACGGCGATGGAGAACGCCGAGTACGTGCTCCAGCTCCAGGGCGTCGCGAGCCAGGAGCGCCGGGAACGGGTCAAGGCCGTCTTCGCTCGCCTCGGCATCAGCGACTACCTCGACAGCTGGCCCTCGAAGATGAGCGGCGGGCAGCAACAGCGGGTGGCGGTGGCGCGCGCCATCGTGCCCATGCCCGCGGTGGTGCTGGCCGACGAGCCCACCGCCAACCTCGATCAAGCCACCGGGCGCGCGCTGGTGGCGGTGATGCGCGAGCTGAACCGCGAGCGGGGCATCACCTTCGTCTTCTCCACCCACGACCCGATGGTGCTGGAGCAAGCCGACCGGGTGGTGCGCCTCGTCGATGGGCTCATCGCCTCCGACAGCCGGCCCCCCAAGGCCGCGCCGAGCGCCTGAGGCGACATGGAGACGACGGACATCTCCGACGTGCCGCGCTCGTGGGCCCCGCACGGCGCGAGAGCCGTGGGGCTGCTCCTCGCCCTCTGGGGCGGAGCGGCTCATGCGGCCGAGGTGTGGAAGAGCGGCGACTGGACCATCGAGGGCAATGGCTTCTACAAACCATACATCTCGTGGTTGAGGTTCCAGAGCTCGCTGGTGGAGGGCACCAAGGACCTGGCGGGCGCGCTCGACCAGGCCAAGGCGATGGTGCCTCCCGAGACCGCGGCCCAGCTCCCTTCGCTGTCGGGCCTGCCGCTCCAGGTGGGCATCAGCACGCACACCTTCAGGGTGGGTGGCAAGGTCTCGTGGACCGACGCGCTCGAGCTCGAGGTGGCCTGGCAGGCGGCGGTCATCCTCGCGTCTGACGCGGCCTTCGCCGGCGCGGGAGGCTCGAGCTACCTGGGGGCGGCCCTCATCACGCCCCAGCGGCGCCTGGTCGACTTCGAGCCGTTTCTCCTCGACGCGGGCTCGTTTCGCATTCAACACAACCTCGACCGGCTGGCCTTCACCTGGCGAGGCACGCACGTGACGGTGGTGGTAGGACGACAGGTGCTGTCCTGGGGCACCGGGCGGCTGTGGAACCCGACCGACCTCATCAGCCCCTTCGCGCCGACCGACGTGGATCGCGAGGTGCGACGAGGGGCCGACGCGGCGCGGGTGTCGTTCTCGCTGGGAGCGACCTCTCAGCTCGACGTGCTGTGGCTCCCCCAGAAGCTCGCCCGTGACATGGGCGGCGTGGTGCGGGCCCGCACCAACCTCGTCGGCTGGGACTTCTCAGTGACGGTAGGCAAGTACGTGGGTGACGTGGTGGTGGGGGCCGACTTCTCTGGCGACCTCGGTCCCCTGGGCGCGCACGGCGAGGCCGCGTGGACGTTGCCGCTGGTGGGTCTGGGAGCCAGCGAGCCGCTCAGGGTACAGGGCGACTTCGTGCGGGCGGTGGTGGGCCTGGAGTGGAGACCGGTGGAAGCCCTCGTCCTCGGGGCGGAGTACTACTTCAACGGCTTCGGGGCCCACTCTGCGGCCGGTGTCCTCGGGGTGCTGACCTCGGATCGCGTGGTGCGTGGAGAGGTCTTCGGGGCCGAGCGGCATTACGCGGGCGTCACCGCGTCGTGGCTGGCCACGGACCTGTTGACCGGGTCGCTGACGGCCATCGTCAACCTGGTGGACCCGTCGGCGCTCTTCGTGCCGTCGCTGGAGTACTCCTTCGAGCAGCACGTGCTCCTGCGCGTGGGCGGGTTCGTCCCCATCGGGAAGGGCGTCGACCTCGGGCTGATGCGAAGCCTGTCGGGAGCCGACGTCCTCGCCAACAGCGCCGCCTGGCAGCGCGCCACGACGACCTTCGGGGCGCAAAGCGAATACGGCCTCTCGGGCTACGGGGCCTTCGTGCAGGTCGGCCTCTATATTCCGTAAGTTGGGGACCCCGAGCCGCTCGCGGGCGCACAGGCTGCCGAGCGAACGTGAGTCGACGCTCGCTCGACGTCAGTGGGTGGCAGCTCCAAAGACGGCGTCGAGCGTCGCGGCGTCCAAGGAGAGGTCGAGCCAGCCCCCGAGCTCTGCCGAGTCCGCGACCATGACTCGACCTCGGACGTCGTCGGGGACGCCACCGAACCTCCTCGCGAGGACGCGGAGAAGCGTCGAGCGTTGGCCCTCTACTCGGCCCTCCGCGAGGCCTTCTCGCTGGCCCTCCTGACGTCCCTGTTTTCGCCCCTCATCTCTCAGCTCTTGTGCGACCGTCATCACGTCCTCCTCCGGCATCACCCGGCAGGCTTCGCCGAGCAGCTCGGCTCGGTTGACACCCCGGTAGGTCTCCATCATATACACGAGTGCCACGCGCAGCAGCCCGGGGGCCGCGGCGAGCGCCGTCAGCACCTTGCGTAGACGTGCTCCCTGGAGGGCCTCTCTGGTTGCGTACTTGAGCGCGAGGAGGCCCGCTCGAAGCGTAGGCTCGCCCGACAGCTCGTCGTCATCGATTGCCCCGAGGTCCACCAGCACCATCTCGAAGTCGAGCGGCTTCACGCCGAGTTTCGCCCCATGCGCCGCCACGAGTTCCGAGAAGTACCGTGACGTCTTGGGAGGCGTCGGGCCATGGTAGATGACGAGCGGCAGAATCGGCGCCAGGGGCTCGCCGGACCCGGCTTCCTCCCGCTCCCATTGCCTCACCATGTAGCCAAGGAGCTGGAGCCCTGCTCGCCCCTCGCCTGCACTCTTGTGCTCCATGAGGCAGTACACGAAGAGCGCACCGTCCCCCTTGAGCTTGAGCCGATACAGCCGGTCGGACCGCGACTCCCTCAGCGCGTCGTCGACGAAGACGCCGTCGACCAGCTCGGGCGGGTCCTCAGAGAGGAGCGCCACCAGAGGAGCCGGGAGCCGCTCGCGGAGCAGCGCGGACACCACCGCTGGGTCATTCAGAAGTGCCTTCAGGAACTTGTCGTGAGGCTGTGTGAGTCTCGCCACCGTCGCCGCCCTCCACCAGCCGTCGTAGCAGGCGGGTCTGACACCACCGCCTCAAGCACGACAGAGACGGAGCCTGTGAGAGCGTGTGCTCAGGTGTGTCGTTGACCAACAGAGTGAGCAGTGATGCCGACAGCGGGATAGAGTAGAGTATCGCGCTCCTTCTTCCGGACCAGAGACCATGAACCGACTGCTCTTCGCCTCGATGTGCCTCGTTCTCGCCGCCTGTGGAGGAGGGGAAGGGGGCGCGAACATGAGGCCGGGAGAGAATTGCCTGAGCTGCCATGACGGGAGCAACCGGGAGGCGCCCAGGTTCACCGTGGCCGGTACCGTCTTCTCGAGCAACACGGCGGCGGCGAGCGCTGGCCTCTCGGGGGTGACGGTCATCATCACTGACGCCAATGGCGCCGAGACCCCGCTCACCACCACTGCCGTGGGCAACTTCTACACGACGAAGACCATCGCCGCGCCCTACAAGGCCGCCGTGGTGCGAAACGGGACACGCACGTCGATGTCCGCGACGCCGAACGGCGGCTGCTCGTCGTGCCACGCAACGCCCCCGGTGGGTGGTGCGCCCGGGCGTCTCTACGCACCGTGAGACGGGCCGAGCTGAGCCTTCACCAGAAGTAGACGGCCGTGCACCCGTAGGAGTCCATCTGGCCCGAGCAACAGGCCGATGCGTTGACCGCGTGGATGCCGGGGAGAACGCACTGGCCACCGTCGGCGAAGACGCACGGCGAAGAGCCCGTGACCCACGAGCAGCAGCCGTACCAGGCGTTGAGACCTTGAGGCAGGCACCACCGATTGGTGCAGAGACCGTTCACTGGGTCGCAGTAGTTCCGACCGGAGCAGTTCGGCGTCGAGGAACAACGATCGCCAAGGTTGAGATCGACCGCCGAAGTGCAGCGGCCGCCGTAGCACTCGCCTCCGCAGCAATCGCTGCCGTACTCGCACCAAGCTTTGTCAGGGAGACAGCACGCTGTCGCTCCGCTCTGCAGGCCCGCACAACACGGGCTTCCGGCCGCTCCGAGCGGCATGCAGCTCTTCGGCGCGCTGCAGACTCCGTTCTGAGGACCCGCGTCCTTGGGCTCGCACCAGCCGCTGGCACAGTACGCGGAGGACTGGCAACGAGCGCCCGCGTCTCCATCTTGAGACATGGAGTCGACGCAGCGGCCGCCTTCACAGGTGTATCCATTACAGCAATCGGTCGCCGCCGTGCATGAATCGCCGGAGAAGCCACAGAGTGGACAGCGTCCGGCCTCGCAGCGATTCGTACAGCACTGAGATGCGGTGCTGCACGAGAAGCCACCTTCACGACAGTCGCGAGCGGTGTCTTCGCAATAGTTGTTTCGACTACACGCCATCACAAGCCCGGCGTCTCCCGCGGCACAGCAGTCCCCTTCTTGCGAACAGGAACTACCGAAGGCCCGGCACTGGCCTGAACCACCTCCGGCCGAACCCCCTCCGGTCGCCGTGCCTCCACCCGTCGCAGTCCCACCCCCCGTCGCCGTACCTCCACCCGTCGCCGTACCTCCGCCCGTCGCCGTACCTCCGCCCGTCGCAGCACCTCCACCCGTCGCAGTACCTCCACCCGTCGCAGTACCTCCACCCGTCGCGGTACCTCCGCCCGTCGCAGTACCTCCACCCGTCGCGGTACCATCGCACCGGCCACTGTCGCAGTAGACGCCGTAGGCATGCTCGAAGTCGAAGCACGCCGAGATGAGCGCCATCATTGCAGCCAGAGGGAACATCAACGGCGTCCTGGACGGCTTGTTCATGTTCGAAGGCTCCCTCGGGAGGTCGGCAAGGTACTCATGGGCGGTGTCGCCTGGGCGGAGTCCGGAATCAAGGCCCGGTTACGCCGCGTCGGAACCCGTGACCAACAGCCCGTCGTTATTCAGGTGCAACCTATCGGGCCCATAGGCGCCGAAGTGCGCGACCCCGCCCTCGATGGGAGTGGAATCTCCCGGCCGAAGCACCAAACCCAACACGAGCCGCATCGCCAAACCCCGCAAGACCCCCGCCACCGAGTCCCACCGGGCCGCCGGCACATCGAGGGTCACCAAATCGGGGCGACCGAACTTCGCCAGCCCCCTGGTGTGAATGGCCGAGGCCACGGCATTGGCGCCCTCCGCCTCGACCACCACGTTGATGTCACTCGACAGGGCAAAGGGTCGATTGGCCGGCCAGTCGTCCAGTTCGGCGGCGCTCCAGTATCGGTTGGCCTGGGCATCGAGCACGACGGTCGCCCCCCGCGCCACCGTCCACTTGGCAATGGCCCAGGCCGCCTGCAGGTGCGCCAGGTCACCGGCATCGGGCCGTGACGTGATGATGACCGTCACCTCGGTGGCCGCGTCGAGGGCGCGGAGGTTGCCCAGGGCGAGCTCGGCGACGTTGCGCAAGGAGCCCTGACGAAAGCCGTCGAACCAGGCCGGGTCCGCCTCCCGCGGCAGGCGCCTCACCTCAGAGAACGCCGCCGCCTCCTGCGAAGGCAGCCCGAAGCGCGAGGCCGACATCGGCACCTCCACCAGCGGCCCAGGAGCAAAGCAGAAGAGGTGAAACACGCTGGGCTTTCCGCCCGGCTGCAGGAGAGGCCGAGGCCACGGAGCGATCGACATTGGAGCCAGGGTACGAACGAAGGCCCCGTGCAACCACAAGAAACAGCGAGCTCCCGCGCCGACCTTGGAGGGCGTGTCACGCGGGCCGTGCTGCTGCCTACGTCTACAGGAAGCGGGCAAAGGAGCGGCCCAGAGGGTAGAGCAAGTCCCAGGTGGACTCGAAGGAGCGACAGGCCCTGACGGCCGCGATGGTGCGACTCAAGCGGGGCGAACGGGCCGCGGCAGACGAGGTGTTTCGCAGAGCCTGGCCGACGGTGCGTGCCTTCGCTCACCGCTGGTTGTCCGGCTCGGCGCAGGCGGAGGACGTGGCCCAGCAGGCGCTGGTCAAGGTGTTCTCGCAGGCGATGGACTTCGACGCCTCACGTGACGCGCTGACCTGGGTGCTCGAAGTGACGGTGTGGGAGTGCCGCACCGAGCGGGCCCGAGTGAGACGGAGCCGCGTCACGAGCGACGCGACGGAGCGGGAGGCACCAGGGCGACCCGACGAGGCCCTGGAGGAGGCGGAGCTAAGGAGCACCTTGCAGGAGCTCATCGGCACGCTCCCCGACGGAGAGCAGCGAGAGCTGACCCGGCTGTTGCTCGAGGAGGCGTCGGGAGACGCAGCGGGCCGTAAGCGCCGCCAGCGGGCGGTGGAGCACCTCAAGGCCCTGTGGAGGACGCTGCATGGTGAGTGACGACGACAGACTCCTCGAGATGGCCAAGGCGGCGTACGAGCGCTCGCGGGGGCTCTTCGCGCTCCGGGTGGCGGCGCCGGTGGCCCTCCTGC
>PMBV01000121.1 GCA_003153055.1 Myxococcales bacterium | reverse complement strand
GACTCCTTCACCGAGAAGTCCTCGGGCTTCTGCTTCATCCTCATACGACGACCTCGATGGTCAGCTCAGGCAGAGAGTCGATGGTGTACCGGCCCTCCTTTGGGCGGAGAACCGCGCGAAGCTGACGCGCAGCGGGTTGAGAAAGCTCGAGGCGATTGGAGCCACCAGCCGCCACCAACGAGGGCCGATCGGCGGGCTGCACGTCGACGGTGGCAGAACCAGCCGAGTGCACCGCGAAGCCACGATGGTGGCCCACCCGGCCCTTGAGCAGGCTGACGAAGGTNNACGGCATCGGCCGAGAGGCTCCAGGTCGAGCCCCCAGGCTGCACGGCCAAGGACGATCGGTTGGCCCACATCACCGACATGCTGCTCCCCTCGCGCTCCACCCGCTGCTCGATGTGGGTGCGGGCGCGCGGCGAGAGGAGCAGAGAGCTCCGCTCGAGATCGGTGGCGAGCAGCGGGTCAGCCTGCGCGAGCACCTCGAGCAAGGCCTTGGGGCTCCACTCGCGCACGATGCGCTCCTCGTCTCGCGTCAGCCCAACGGCCAAGAGGGGCTTCACCGAATCGTAGGGCGTCACCACCGCGCCCAGAGTCGACTCGTCGACGAAGGCCACGCTGGTCATCTCGCTGCCGGGGGCAAACGGCATACCCAGCGTCAGCACCTGCGCGTCGGTGAGCGAGGGCCCCTCGGGCGAAGCGGCGATGCCCACCAGCGTGCGGAAGGTGTCGGAGGCCCAGGCCGGCGGAGTCGGCTCCTCGGGCAGCTGGGGCACCTTGAGGCACAGCTCGACGCCCCGCGCCCACAACCCAGTGGTGATGTAAACCCAGTGGGGCCGCTGTCCCCGCCGAGCGGCCACCGCCACCGCGACGTCGCCGACAGCGAAGGTCTCGACCACCTGGAGGTTCACCAGGTGCGCGGCCCACGCAGCGAGGAAAGCCTCCTTGCGCACCTGAAATGTCGGGGCGACGGGCACCGCTGCGCCTGGTCGCCGCTCCAAGCTCAGCGCCTTCTTGGCCGCGCTGGTGGCCCGCTTTCGACCCACGCCTGCACGCACGGGTTTGGCCGTGCGTGCCTTTTTACGCGGATTTGGCGCTGCAATCGCCTTCGTCCCGCGACCGTTTCGTGAGGGCGGCATCGGCGACGTTGTACCTGTGCCTGCGTCGAAAAGCATGCTCGGAAAGCGACTTCTGCGCACCTGCGATCTGGTGCGACGCCCGGTCACCTCTGCTAGCTTCGAACGAGCTTGAGCAACCAGCACCCGCCGCCCATCCCGCTCACCGACGTCGCCGGCACGGCGCAGCAGCCTCGTCCAGGTCAAGTCTACGCCCCTGGCCAGCTCCGAGGCCCGCGGCTCTCCGGGCGTTTCGCCGATGGCAAGGTCGGGGAATTCCCCCTGGCCCTTGCGACGACCTTGGGGCGTCACCCGAACAACACGCTGCGCCTGGTCGACCGTGAGGTCTCCAAGGAACACTGTGTCATCGAGCGCATGGGCGCGACCTACGTGGTGCGCGACCTGAATTCTTCCAATGGCACCTTCGTAAACGGGCGGAAAGTCAAGGAACTGCGGCTGAGGGACGGAGACGAGATCGCGCTGGGGAACAGCCGGCTGGTGTTCCACGGAGGCGACGCGGGAGGGCCTGGGCAGCCCACCCACTCAGCAGGTGTCACGGTGGTCGCCAGCGCGCAATCGATGCCGGCGTTCCTGGCCACCGTCGCGCAGCTGGAGTCGGCGGAGTTTCGCCCAGCCGACAAGCTCAACGACCTCGACACGCTCCGGCAGGACTACGAGAAGCTCCGCATCGGCAACGAGTTTCACCGCTTGGTGGGCATGGAGCGAGACCAGAAGAGCCTGCTCGACAAGATTCTCAAGGTGGCCTTTCAGCTCTTGGCGGCGGACAACGCCGTGGTGTTCCTGGCTGACTCCGAGGGCGTGCTCGAGCCCCAAGCGGTGCTCCGGCGGAAGAACGACAACCAGGAAGTGGTGGTGTCCGACACGGTGCTCAAGCGGGTGTGCGAGAGCCGCAGCGCGGTGTTGACGGCCGACGCGATTCTCGATTCGCGCTTCTCGTCCTCCGAGTCGATCGTGGCCCAGGGCATTCGCAGCGCCATGGCCGTGCCGCTGGTGTCCAAGGGCGTGCTCCGGGGCGTGTTGTTCTGCGACACCCGCGAACGCACCAACGCCTTCTCGGAGAAAGACCTGAAGGTGCTGGCGGGCATCGCCTCTCAGGCGGCCATCGCGCTCGAGAACGCTGAGCTGGCTCAGAAGATCGAGAAAGAAGCCATCGCCCGGGCCGAGCTCTCGCGCTTCCTCGCGCCGGCGGTCGCCGAGGCGGTGGTGTCGGGCAAGGTCGAGCTGCTCAGGGTGGGGCGCCTCGCCGAGGTGAGCGTCATCTTCGCCGATATCCGTGGCTTCACCTCGATGGCCGAGGCCGAGAGCCCGCAAGAGACGGTGGCGATGCTGAACACGTTCTTCACCGGCATGGCGAACGTGATCTTCAAGTACGAGGGGAACCTCGACAAGTTCATCGGTGACTGCGTGATGGCCACATGGGGCCCGCCAATCACCCACCCCGACGACGCGGCCCGGGCGCTCAAGTGCGCCCTCGAGATGCTCGACGCCATCAACGAGATGAACGCCCAACGCGAGGCTCAGGGCCGCAAGGCCATCGAGGTCGGCATCGGAGTCAACACCGGCCAAGCGGTCGTCGGCTACATCGGATCGAGCGATCGCCACGAGTTCACCGCCATCGGCGACTCGGTAAACACCAGCTCCCGGCTCTGTGGCCTGGCCAAGGGCGGCGAGATCCTCGCGTCTGACGCCACCATCCGGCGGGCGGGGCAGGGCTTTCGAGCCGAGCCGGTGTCCATCCTCCAGGTGAAGGGCAAGGAGAAGGGCGTGCCGACCTACCGAGTGCTGGCCTACAACGGCTGATGAGAGCGCTCTCCCTCGATTGAGGAGGAGAGGAGCGTGCCGACCGTGAACAACCCGAGCCTCGTCACCCAGGCGTGCCCCAACTGTGGCAAGGCCCATGACGTGCGGGCCTTCGTCTCGGGGCAGCGGTGCGCCTGTGAGTGCGGTATTCACTTCGAGGTCCGCCGGGTCGACGCGCGGCCGCCCCAGGAGACCTCGAAGGTGCCGGCCGAGCAGGGCCCTCTCGAGGCGACCGTGGTCGCCAGCGCTGCGTCGGCCGAGGCCCCCTCGCCGCCGCGCCCACAGGTGCCTGGCTATGTGCTGGAGAGCCTGCTCGGTCGCGGGGGCATGGGTGAGGTGTGGAGGGCCAGGCAGCTCTCGTTGGACCGGGAAGTGGCGGTCAAGGTGTTGCCTGAGAAGTGCGCCTCGGACCATGAGTTCGTCGCGCGCTTCGAGAAGGAGGCCAAGGCGCTGGCGGCCCTGTCTCACCCGAACATCGTGCAGATCATCGATCGGGGAAAGGCGGGGGAGCAGTACTTCTTCGCCATGGAGCTGGTGGGCGGTGTCAACCTCCGTGCTCTGATGGCCCAGAGGCTCTCGGTGCGCGAGGCCCTGCGGATCGGCGCGCAGATCGCGCGGGCCATCGACTGCGCCCACGAGAAGCACATCGTCCATCGCGATCTCAAGCCCGAGAACGTGCTGGTCGATTCCCGCGGCCACGTGAAGGTGGCCGACTTCGGGTTGGCGGGCATCCACGGCAACGACGGCGACGTGGGGTTGACGGCGACGGCCGTGGCGATGGGCACGGTGAACTACATGGCGCCTGAGCAGCGGCGCGACGCCAAGCACGTCGATCACCGGGCCGATCTCTACTCGCTGGGCGTCATCCTCTACGAGATGCTGACCGGGGAGCTCCCTCTGGGGCGCTTCAAGCTGCCCTCCAAGAAGGGGCCGGGCATCGATCTGGCGGTCGACGAGGTGGTGGCGCAGCTCCTCGAGCCTGAGCCGTCGGAGCGGCCGGCGCGCGCCAGCGACGTCGCGGTGGCGCTGGAGGCAGCATGCCCGCCGACGGGCAGCGACCTGCGCGCGCGGGCCGGGGCGACCGAGGCTCCCCGGGCGGGCGGGTGGCGGCTCGGGGTCGCCGTGCTGGGGATGTTGGCCCTCGTGGGGGTCGTGCTGAAGGTCGTCTCCCGACCTGCCCCCTTGGCCCAGGTCCCCTCCTGGTACGACGACTCGGAGGACGAGCTGCTCTCGTCGGTGTCGGGGGAGCACGGGGCCTTTGCGCTCACCTTCGACCCGGGGTCGCCCGACGCCAGCGAAGAGATCAACACGCACACCGGCGCTTGGAGCCTGAGGAACGGGGCCCTCGAGGCGACCCAGTACGGTGAGCCCACCGAAGCTGATCATCTGGTGCCGCGCGCGTACCTCGCCCACCGGTACTTCATGGCCGACGACATGGAGGCGGCGGTGGACTTGGAGCTCGAGCCGCTGCCTCCCGAGTTCCCGCCGCTCGACCCCGAGAAGAGCCCCCAGTTCGGCGAGCTGGCGTTTCGCATCAAGGATCTCCAGGTGAGCGTGTTCGCGGTGCCCGGGGCGGGCATGCGGCTGGGGTGGAGGTACTTCACCAGGGACGGCCAGGAGCACTCGGGGACCAGCACCAAGGATCAGGTCGACGAGCTCCTCGAGGACGCGGTGCGAGTGCCCCACGGCACCTTCACCATGAGGTTGCGCCTCAAGAGGCTTCGCAACGGAGACGTCAACGTGGAGGCCTTCGTCAACGAGACGCGCTTCGCCCGCAAGGTGCTCGTGGGGCTCGCCG
The DNA here is from genome assembly GCA_003153055.1 of Myxococcales bacterium. The sequence continues at coordinate 7,668 of PMBV01000121.1, read as the reverse complement.
GGCAGGTGGGGAAGATCGCCGTTGGCTGCCGGGACCTCGTGTGCCGCTTCGACAACCTGAGAGTCACGGGCCAGGTGGCCGAGCGGCCCCGGCTGTCGCGGCCCTGAACATCAGTCTTTCCACAGGAGCTTCCAGGGGTGGCTCTTGAGGTCAGCCAGGAGCGCCTTGAGATCGTCGTAGGCCTGCTTGTCTTTGACCAGAGCCCCCAAAGTGCCTTCGCCCGCTTCGAGGCGGGCCAGGAGCCGATCGGCCCTCGCCCCCAGGGCGTCGAGGCGCTCGCCGGTGGCCGTCATGCTCCCCAGGGCTGACGCGGCCTGCTTGGACAACGCCGGAACCTCCTCTCGGGCCAGGTGGGCCGTGGCCGCGGCGTCATCGAGGAGGGCGGCGGCGGCTCCACCTTTGGCGAGCTGGCCCTTGGCACTGGCGGTCAGCTCGCGGAGGTCTCTCATCGCCAACGCGAGATCGGCGGTGAGGCCCTTGAGGGACTCGCGGTTCTCCTCGAGGACGCCGTTGGCGGTGGCGGTCAGCCCACCCACGCCGCGGACCAAGGCGCTGAGGGCCTGGGGATCCGAGTCGATGACGCGGGTGACGGCGTCGAGGACCTTCGCCAGCCGCGCCGACACGAGGTCGAGCCGCGGGGCGTCGCTGCCCCGGAGCACTCCCCGTGGATCGCGCGGGGTCGGGTCCACTCCGGGCCACAGCTCGAGGTACGATTCGCCGAGGGGGCCCTGGCTCGAGACGGTGACGACGGCGTCCCGCTTCAGGGCTGCCAGCGCGTCACCCGAGATGGAGAGCGTCATTCGCACGGGGAGCGGTGTGCCCGAGCCATCGACTCGGCTGGCGAGGAGCTCGATGCGCTCGACCTTGCCGACCCCGACGCCGGCCAGCTTCACCGGAGCGTTCTTGACCACGTTGCCGGTGTGGGCGAAGTCGACCACCAGCGTGTCCCTGGGCGACAGGGTGAGCTCGCCAGTGAGGAGCAAGAGCCCCACCAGGCAGCCCAGCGCCACCAAGGCGAAGGCGCCGGCTTTGTACTCGAGTCGTCTTTCATTCATGGGGAGGTTCCTCGAAGCTCGCCAGGGAGCCCCCGGGCTCGCCCACGGAGGCGATCCGGCCGTCACGCACCTCGATGACGTGGTCCGCCAGGGCGGCGAGGCTCCGGTGATCATGAGAAATGGCGATCACCCCGATGGCGCGGGCCTTGAGCCGCTCCAGGGTCTCGACGATCTGGGCAGAGGCCATCGGGTCGAGACCGGTGGTGGGCTCGTCGAGCATGAGCGCCGACGGCGAGAGCACCAGGGCGCGAGCGATGGCCGCCCGCTTGCGAATTCCCGGACCGACCTGGGTCGGCAGCCGGTCAGCCCATGACCCCAACCCCACGCTCTCGAGGGCCTGAATCACCACCTCGGCGAGGCGACCAGACGGCGTGTGAATGGCGCGGGCCGCGAGGGCGACGTTCTGCTCCAGGCTCAGCCAGTCGAGCAACGCCGGTTCCTGCACCACGAAGGGTACCTTTCGCCGCAGTTGGGTCAGCGACGACTCGCTGGCCAGGTCGACACGAAGCGGCGGCCCCGAGGCTTCGGTGCACATGATGGACCCAGCCGAGGGACGGAGGAGTCCCACGGCTGCCCGGCAGAGGGTGGACTTACCGCTGCCCGACGGGCCGATGATGAAGGTGGTGCCGGTGAGGGGGAGCTCGACCGAGAGATCCTCGAAGATGTGGCGTGCGCCCAGCGTGATGGTCACCCGATGGAGGGCGATGACTGACGCCTTCATCGCGCGGAGCCGAGGTCGGTGAGCCTCGTTCGCGGCCCCCAGTCCACCCGACGAGACGCCGTCCGATTTCGGAGTGTCTTCGCCTTCATGAGGCCCATTGAATCACGGGCACTTGGCGTTGGCACTCGAGATGCTTTGACGGTCGGTCGTCCAACGGTCGTGGGCGGGAAGGGCGGGCAGGGCGGATTGTGGACGGGGGTTGGGCGGGCGGGCTGGACGGGCGGTGTTGGTACGGCCGCGGGGATTGGCGTGGTGGTGGTGGTGGGGTTCCCCGCGGCCGGAGTTTTTCTCAAGGTCCGAGAGCTGCGTGCCCTGCTCCGGAGGCCTGGGGCTCCTGAGACGCGGCTTCAGCGCACGCCGAGCTCGCGCTTGAGACGCTTGGTGAGCTCGAAGTACTCCTGGCGAGTGAACGGCTCGTTCAAGATGTGGAAGTCCTTCTTGTTCAGCCCCACGCACCCGAAGCAGTACGTGCAGTCGGAGAGGTTCCGGCCGAAGAAGAGGTAGGCGCTGGTGGCGCAGTTGTCGGACTGCACGCAGTAGGCGCAGGCGTTGAGCGAGCGCGAGTCGTGGCAGTGCGTGCAGTTGTTGCAGAGCGAGCAGCCGATGCAGTGGGTGCAGCCGAAGCACCCTTCGCATTTCTGGCAGAACATGCAGTTCGCGCAGCGCTCGCAGCCGACGCAGCCGTAGCTCCCCGGGTTGCCCGGATCTGACGCGAAGAGCTTGGAGAGCCGCGCCAGCTCGTCGAGGAACGTGCGCTTGTCGAGCGAGGCGATGAGCTCGCGGGTGCCGTGAGGCTCGAGGATCACCTTGGGAGGAACGGTTGCCACGGCCCGGAGTTAAGCCTACCCGGGCGTGCCCGGAAAGAAATCCGGCGAGGCGACCCCGTGCTAGAGGCCCGCTCCCGTGGACCTGTCTCACCTGAACCCCCCCCAACGGGCCGCCGTGCTGACCACCGAGGGGCCCTTGTTGGTACTGGCCGGCGCCGGCTCGGGCAAGACCCGGGTCATCACCCATCGCATCGTGCACCTCCTCGAGAAGAAGGTGCCCGCGCGCGCCATTCTCGCCGTCACGTTCACCAACAAGGCCGCCGGTGAGATGAAGGAGCGGGTGGTCGAGATGGGGGGCCAGCGAGCCCTGGGCGTCACGTTGTCGACCTTCCACGCCTTCGGGGCGGAGGTGCTGCGAGAGCACCTCTCCAAGCTCGGGTACCCGAAGAAGTTCGCCATCATCGACACCGGCGATCAGCTGGCCCTCATTCGACGGGCGATGAAGGAGCGGCAGATCGACGACAAGACGTTCGACCCGCGCAAGGTGCTGACCCTCATCTCGCGAGCGAAGAACTCGGGCCTCGAGCCCCAGCCCAAACCCGACGGGCAAGACGACGACACCGACCTCGTCGCCCACCTCGTCTTTCCGCTCTACCAGCTCGCCCTCAAGGCCCAAGGAGCGGTGGATTTCGACGATCTCATCGTGCTGCCCTCGAAGATCTTCGAGCGCTGGCCCGAGGTGCGCGAGAAGTACACCGAGCGGTTCCGCTACGTCATGGTCGACGAGTACCAGGACACCAACTGCGCCCAGCTCGACCTGCTCCGGCACCTGGGCCAGCACCACCTCAACGTGTGCGTGGTGGGCGACGACGACCAGTGCATCTACAGCTGGCGCGGGGCCGAGGTGCGGAACATTCTCGAGTTCGAGAAGACCTTCCCCGGCGGCAAGGAGGTGCGCCTCGAGCAGAACTACCGCTCGACCGAGATCATCATCGACGCCGCCAACGCCGTCATCGAGAAGCTCCCCGAGCGCCGGGGCAAGCACATGTGGACCTCGACCAAAGGCGGCCCGATCATCAGCCTCGTCGCCGCGCCCAGCGAGGAGGACGAGGCCCGCTACGTCGCCGGGGAGATTCAGCGGGCGGTCGCCTCGGGCATGCCCGCCGACGAGATCGCCGTGCTCTACCGGGTCAACGGCCAGTCGCGCCTGGTCGAGGAGTTCCTCCGCGAGCGCCAGGTCTATTACGAGGTCATCGGCGGCCAGGAGTTCTTCGATCAGCGAGAGGTGAAGGACGTCATCGCGTACTTCAGGGTCATCGCCAACCCGAAGGACGAGATCTCGCTGTTGCGCATCGTCAACGTCCCCGCCCGGGGCATTGGTGACGTGACGATGGAGCGGATCACCGTCTGGGCCCAGGCCCAAGAGCTCCACCTCTGGGCGGCGATGGAGCGTGCCTCGGAGTGCGACACCTTGCCCAAGGGCGCGGCCGAGAAGATCGGCGAGTTCTGCGCCCTGGTGAGCCGGTACCGAAAGGGCTTCGTGAAGGGCAACCTGGCTCGCCTGGGCCACCAACTTCTCGAAGAGATCGAATTCGTCCCCCAGGCCCGCGCCAACGCGCCGACCTTGGCCTCAGGCGACCGGAAGGCCCAGGCCGTCGCCCACGTGGTGGCCTCCCTCGACGCCTTCGAGCGGAGAGAGGGCCCCAAGGCGAGCCTGCTCACCTACCTGAATCGCCTGAGCCTCGACACCAAGGACGACGACGACGAGCCCCACCACGCCGCGGGCCGGGTCTCGCTCATGACGCTCCACGGTGCCAAGGGCCTGGAATGGCGCATGGTCTTCCTCATGGGCCTCGAAGAAGACCTCTTGCCGCACTCGGGCATGCAGGGGGAGGCCCCCAACCCCGATGAGGAGCGCCGCCTGTGCTACGTGGGCATGACCCGAGCGCGAGAACGGCTGGTGATGACCCGGGCGGCCACTCGCATTCGGCGGGGCAAGGAAATCCCCCGTACTCCGAGCCGCTTTCTGGACGATATTCCAGAGCAGTTATGTGAGGTTATTGACTTGGCGGCGATCCCCTCGGGGCCTCCCACCACGCAGGAGCTGAGCTTCTTTTCGAGCCTCAAGGAGCGGCTAAAGGGTGGATCGAGTGAGCCAGGGCCTTGACACTCCGGGGCGTCGCAGGTAGCAGGGGCGCCCTTTCCGGCTTGCCGGAGAGCAGACCATAGGGGTTTCTAAAGCCATGCCGCACCAGAGGACGTACAGCGCGAAGGCGTCGGACATCAAGCGCGAGTGGCACGTCATCGACGTGTCGGGGAAGGTGCTTGGCCGCGCGGCCAGCCAGATCGCCACCCTCCTCAAGGGGAAGCACAAGCCGATGTACACGCCGTCTATCGACACAGGTGACCACGTGGTGGTCGTCAATGCCGAGAAGGTGCGTGTCACCGGCAACAAAGCGACCCAGAAGATGTACTACCGACAGCCGAGGGCCGGTTTCCCCGGCGCGCTGAAGCAATCCAACTACGAGACGCTCCAGCGGCGGCACCCGGAGGAGATCGTCCTCGCGGCGGTCCGCCGGATGCTCCCCCGGAACGCCCTCGGCCGGCAGATGATGACCAAGCTTCGGGTCTACGTCGGCGACAAGCACCCGCACACGGCCCAGAAGCCGGTCGCCAAGCCGCTCAACGCCTAAAGGAAACAAACACCATGGCCAAGTCTGGCACTGACGGATTCTACGCAACGGGCCGCCGCAAGGAGGCCACCGCACGGGTGTGGGTCAAGCCCGGAAGCGGCGCGATGATGGTGAACGGCCGGCCGCTCGATGAGTACTTCGGGCGCGAGACGTCGATCATGATCATCAACCAGCCGCTCCAGGTTCTCGAGCAGGTCGGCAAGGTGGACATGACGGTGAACGTCCGTGGAGGTGGTCTGTCGGGTCAAGCCGGCGCCATTCGTCACGGTCTGTCGCGAGCCCTGTGCCGCTTGAGCGGCGAGTATCGCGCACCGCTGAAGAAGGCCGGCTTCCTCACCCGTGACGCCCGCGCCGTCGAGCGCAAGAAGTCGGGTCAGCCCGGCGCCCGTCGTCGCTTCCAGTTCTCCAAGCGCTAGACGCATCAGGCGCTGGATCACTTCGAGCCGCCGCTCCATCTGGGGTTGGCGGCTCGAGTCATTGCGGGCCCATTCCCTCGAGGGGTGTTACCCTTGGGAGGCTCATGGAACTCAACGAGATCCTTCAGATCGCGCAACGAGGCGGCGCGAGCGACATTCACCTCAAAGCTGGCTTGCCTCCGATGTTTCGCGTCGACGGGGCGCTCGTTCCACTGAAAGACGGCAAGCGGCTGCCCCCTGAAGAGGTGGCTCGCATGGCCTTCGGGATCATGAACGAGCTGCAGAAGGACAAGTTCAAGCAGCAGAACGAGGTCGATCTGGCGTACGGCGTACCCGGGTTGGGGCGGTTCAGGGTCAACGTCTTCCAGCAGCGGGGAACCATCGGAGCGGTGCTTCGGGTGATCCCTTTCAAGATCAACTCGATCAAAGAGCTGATGCTCCCCCCGGTGCTCGAGAAGATCTGCATCGAGGAGCGCGGGCTCATCTTGGTGACGGGCACCACCGGCTCGGGAAAGTCGACGACGCTGGCCGCGATGATCGACCACATCAACGCCCACGAGACCAACCACATCATCACCATCGAGGACCCGATCGAGTTCCTCATTCGTGACAAGCGATCGATCGTCAACCAGCGCGAGGTCGGGGTCGACACGATGTCTTTCAACCAGGCGCTCAAGAGTGCGCTGCGCCAGGACCCCGACGTCATCTTGGTCGGCGAGATGCGCGACCTCGAGACCATCGAGACGGCGCTGCTGGCTGCCGAGACCGGCCATTTGGTGATGTCGACGCTCCACACGCTCGACGCGGCCGAGAGCGTCAACCGCATCATCTCGACCTTTCCACCCCATCAGCAGAAGCAGATTCGCATTCAGCTCGCCTCGGTGATCAAGGCAGTGGTGTCTCAGCGCCTGGTGCCCAAGGCTGACGGTAAGGGCCGGGTCGCGGCGGTGGAGATCATGAAGGCCACCGGTCGCATCAAGGAGCTCATCGAGGACAAGGACCGGACCAAGGAGATCCCGGAGGCCATCGCCCAGGGACACGTCACCTACGGCATGCAGACCTTCGATCAGTCGCTGATGGGCCTGTTCAAGAGCAATCTGATCACCCGCGACGAGGCGATGCGCAACGCGACCAACCCCGGCGACTTCGATCTGAAGCTGCGCGGCATCGCGTCGACCAGTGACAGCCGCTGGGACGAATTCGAAACTCGCGGTGGCACCGAAGCGCAACCCAAAGTCGAGATCGAGCGCTTCTGAGCGCGGCAGCGCCGGGCCCGTGGCAGCGGACGCCGCGGCGTGGCAGCGCGCGGTGCGCCTCCTCGCGGCTCACGACCGCAGTACTCACGAGATCCGCATGCGCCTCGCATCCGCCGGCGCCACGGCCGCGGCGATCGCCGCCACCATCGCCCGGCTGCAAGAGCTGCATTACCTCGACGACGCGCGCGTCGCGCGTACGGCCGCCGAAGCGGCGGCGCGCCGCGGCCATGGTAGCGAGCGCGTGCGTGCCGACCTCGGCACGAAAGGGATTGCCGAGCCGCTCGTCGACGCCGCGGTCGACGCCGCATTCGCCGACGAACCAACGCTGGCCCGCGCCGTCTTGGCGCGCCGTTTCTCGACGCTGCCGGACGATGCGCGCGGCCGCGCCAAGGCCGCGCGTTTCCTGCTACAACGCGGCTTCCCCGAGGCCGTAGTACTCGCCATTCTGGGGGAAGGCTGCTAAGGATTTCCTGATGACCGGAGCCGAAATTCGTTCGCAATTCATCGAGTTTTTCCGCCAGCGCGGCCACGATTTCGTGCCCAGCGCTTCGCTGGTTCCCGACAAGGATCCGACGTTGCTCTTCACCAACGCCGGTATGGTGCAGTTCAAGCACGTCTTCCTCGGCAACCAGAAGCTCGCCAACCCGCGCGCCGTCAACTCGCAGAAATGCCTGCGCCTCAGCGGCAAGCACAACGATCTCGAAGAGGTCGGCCGCGACGGCTACCATCACACTCTCTTCGAGATGCTCGGGAACTGGTC
>PMBV01000214.1 GCA_003153055.1 Myxococcales bacterium | reverse complement strand
GTCTCGATCGTCCCGAAGGCCGTCACGACGATGGCCACCGCCTGCGGGTCGTGAGCCTTGAGCCGGCGCACCACCTCGACGCCATCGATCGCCTCCATCTTGAGATCAGTGACCACGAGGTCAGCGCCTTTGGCCTCGAACGTGGCGACCGCCTCGAGGCCGTTGCGAAAGGCGAGCACCTCGTGGCCCGCCTTCTTCAGGGTGACGGCCATGCCTTCGCGCAGGGTGTCGTTGTCATCGACGACGAGGATCCGAGCCATGGGCGTACTCTCCTCCAAAGGGCGCGCAGGTGGGTGGCGAACCGCCATTTCCGGTGATCACGACTGTGGGCACCTCACGAGGGAGTTGGATTCTCGATCCGGTGGCGTAAGCTTCAGTCAAGGGGCTCGCTGTGGCCTTCGTGAGCGGCGAAGGTCTCTGGTCCGCAGGTTCCAAGTCTGGAGGAGCAACATGCCGCGGTTCACCTTCTTCCTCGTGGTTGGCAGTCTCATTGGGTTCGGGTTGGCCTCGTGCGTGGCGAAGCCGGTGTGCACGAAGGCGGCTGATTGCCAGACCAACGAGGCCTGCTTGCCGTCGGGCCTCTGCGCACACCAGTGCACCGGGGCCGGTGACTGTCTGGCCAGTGAGAAGTGCTCGCCGTCGGGCGGTTGCGTGAGTCGCACGAGCGGGTGCGGCGTTCCCGGCGACTGCGCGGCAGGTCAGACATGTCAGCCGGGCGGGACGTGCTCGACCAGCGGCGCCGGTGGCGGCTCGGGCAACACCGGTACTGGCGGCTCGATGGGCTCGACGGGCACGGGCGGCCAGTGCGGACAGACGTACACCTCCGCCGCGGCTCCGGCGAACCTGATGTTCGTCCTCGACCACTCGGGGAGCATGGATAGCCGGGTGAGCGGTGTGAGGAAGTGGGACGCAGCGAAGTCGGCGGTGAGGAAGATCACCAACGACAACCCCAAAATCAACTTCGGTCTCGAGATGTTCTCGGAGAAGGGCAATGACTGCAGCGCCGGGAGGATCCTCGTCGGGGTTGGGCAGGACGCAGGGGCGGCAATCCAAGCGGCGCTCCCGGTCACCGCTGACGGAGACTACACCCAAATCGCGGGAGGCATCACCGCGGGGGCGGCCGACCAGGCCCTTACCGACCCGACCCGAGCGAACGGGGTCGTCCTCATCACGGACGGCAAACAGAACTGTCAGGGCACCACGTCCCGAGGCGAAAATGGGGACCTGGGTCCCATCGACAAGCCGGAGGACGTGGTCGCCGAGCTCTTCGGTCGCACTCCCAGCATTCGCACGTGGGTAGTGGGCTTCGGTGGCGGGGTCGACGCGGCCAGACTGAACACGATGGCCAAGAACGGGGGCACCGCGCGACTCGTCACCACGGCGACGAGTCCGCGGTACTACCAGGCTGACAACTCGGCCGAGCTTGAGAAGGCCCTGCGCGAGATCTCCCTGGCCGCTATGGGCTGCTCCTTCGTCTTGGGCTCGACACCCGACGACCTGAGCCAGCTCTTCGTGGCCATCGACAGTTGGCTCGTCCCGCACGACACGACGCACGCGACCGGCTGGGACTGCGCCACTTCGACCAGCGACGGCGGGGTGACGACGAGCCGCCTGACGCTCTATGGCCCGGCCTGCGACGCCCTGGCCAATACGGCGAACGCCACGCTGAAGATCGTCTACGGCTGCTCCGACGGCTTCAACGAAGGCGGCAATGACGGGGGCTTCGACTTCGGGATCGAATGAAGACGCTCACCGAGTACCTCTGGTTCGAGACCCGGGAGAAGCGGGAGCTCGTGCGGGTCACCGACACGATCGCCCAGCTGGTGAAGAAGAGCGGCATCAAGGAAGGCATGGTGCTCGTGAGCGCCATGCACATCACCGCTGGCGTCTTCGTGAATGACAACGAGCCCGGGCTCTGGAACGACATCTGGGAATGGCTCGAGCGGCTCGCCCCGTTCAAGGAGGGCTACCAGCACCACCAGACCGGAGAAGACAACGGCGACGCGCACCTCAAGTCGCTGCTCGTCCACCACCAGGTCATCGTCCCGGTGACGAAGGGGCAGCTCGACCTCGGGCCATGGCAGCAGATCTTCTACGCCGAGTTCGACGGCCAGCGGCGCAAGCGCGTCATCGTCAAGGTGATGGGCGAGTAGCTTGGGTTCGAAGGGTTCGGAGTGCGCTAGCCTGCCGAGGCCACCGCCTCACGCCCTTCTGCCGACAAGGGGGTGAGGTATTTCCCGCTGAAGCAGGCCGAGCAATACGTGGCGCCCGATGGATCGCTCGCCGCCGCGTGAAGTCCACCCAGTGACAGGTAGCCCAGCGAGTCGGCGGTCACGTACCGGGCGATCTCGTCGGTGTTGTGGGACGCGGCGATGAGCTCCTGCCGACTCGGGGTGTCGATGCCGTAGAAGCACGGCCAGGCGGTCGGGGGGCTCGAGATGCGCAGGTGCACCTCCCTGGCCCCGGCGGCCTTGAGCATCTTCACGATCTTCCGCGAGGTCGTGCCCCGGACGATGGAGTCGTCCACCACCACCACTCGCTGCCCCTTGAGCGTCGACGCGACGGGGGCCAGCTTGAGCTTCACCCCGAAGTGGCGAATCGACTGCTGGGGCTCGATGAAGGTCCGCCCGACGTAGTGACTGCGTATGAGCCCCACGTCGAAGCGAATGCCCGAGGCCTCGGCGAAGCCCACCGCCGCGGGGACCCCCGAGTCGGGGACCGCGATGACGACGTCGGCCTCGACCGGTGACTCCTTGGCGAGCTGTCGCCCCAGGTTCTTCCGCACCTCGAAGACCGACTGCCCGAACACCGTGGAGTCCGGCCGAGAGAAGTACACCAGCTCGAAGATACAGCGCCCCACCACCGGGCTCTTGGGAAAGGGGAAGCTCGACTTGAGCCCCGCCTCGTCGATGACGATCATCTCGCCAGGCTCGATCTCTCGAATGACCTCGGCCTCGATGAGGTCGAGCGCCGTCGTCTCGGAAGCGATGACGTACGCGTTCTTGAGTCGCCCCAGCACGAGCGGCCTGAAGCCGATCGGATCGCGCACGGCGACGAGCTTCTTCTCGGTGAGGAGCAGCATCGAGTAGGCGCCCTCGAGGGCCCTGAGCGCCTCCTCGATCCGCCGCTCGAAGGTGGTGGCACGGGAGCGGGCGATCAAGTGAATGACGTTCTCGGTGTCCGAGTCGCTCTGGAAGATGGCCCCCTCCGCCTCCAGCCGCGAACGGGTGACGTCGGCGTTGACGAAGTTGCCGTTGTGGGCGACGGCCAGTTGACCGCCAGCGAAGCTCACGTGGTACGGCTGGGCGTTCTTGAGGTGGCTTCCTCCGGCGGTCGAGTACCGGACCTGGCCGATGGCCACCTTGCCCTCGAGCGTGGCGAGGACCGGCTCGGTGAAGACGTCGGCGACGTGCCCCATGGCGCGGTGCGAGAAGAGGGTGTGCCCGTTCGAGGTGACGATGCCCGCGGACTCCTGCCCGCGGTGCTGCAGCGCGTGGAGCCCGAGGTAAGTGAGGTGGGACGCCTCTTCATGGCCAAAGATGCCGAAGACACCGCACATATTCGGGTCGTTCCTGTGGTGAGGGAGTCAAGCTCGGGTCGTCTGTAACCCGTTTCGAGGCGCGCGTAAACGTGAGCCCATTATGATGCGTCGGGCGACTCAACGAAACGGCTTCTGCACTCGAGAGCCCCGACCGGGGTCTTACCTTTGGGACGGACTCCGAGCGGTCGGCAAGAGCGGGAGACAGTGGTGCGTACGCGGCTGCAACTCGAACTGAACCGGAGGAGGCGGCGATGAGCCCGGCCCCGGAGCTCAAGGTGGGCCAGCACCTGTCAGGTGAGACGCTCGATCTCCTCCTCATCGGAGCGCTCTCGCCGTTCTCGACCAACGCCGCCAAGGCGCACCTCGACGGCTGCGAGCCGTGCCGGACACGCTGGCGCGAGCTCAACGAGGACAAACGGCGCTTCGAGGAGCACGTCTTCGCGCGCACGCTGCCCAAGGTGGAGGCCGAGGTCGCCCGCTCGGGAGGCTACCCCAAGCACCGCCCGCGCCGGCGCGCCCGGCGCATCGTCGTCGGCCTGGGTGCCGCGTTGGTGCTGGGCCTGTTGGTGTGGCAGGCGCCCTCGCGGGCCGGACCGTCGCTCGAGGTGCACGTGGAGCGCCAGGGCAAGCGCTTCATGGCGCCGCCCCAGGCCTCGATCGAGCCGGGCGATCGCCTCCGCCTCGTCGTCACCGCGAGGAAGGCCTCGTACGTCCTGGTGACGGCCCGCGACAAGGAGGGGGCGACGAGGGTGTACTTTCCCCCCGGTGGTCGAGCGAGCGCCAGAGTGACGACCACCGGACCCTTCGAGCTGGCTTCGGGCGTGGAGCTCGAGGGCGCGCCGGGGCCGCAGCTCGTGGTGGCCGTCTTCTCCGAGGAGCTCGTGTCGGTCGATGCGCTCGAGGGCTCGCTCGCCCAGCCCGCCCTCGGGCCCGGCGCGACGGTCGTCACCTTGCCTCTCGCCAAGGCGCAATAAGGGCGAATCCTGACGGGACGGTCAACACGCGTGGCCAGCGGCGTCCTGGCGTGGGAGAACCCGGCCGGATTGAGGCGCATGCTTCCGGTCGCGGTGTTCGCATTTCTGGGCCTCCTCGGGGCCTGGGCGACCTTCGTGCACGTCGACGACACCGACGCGGACCTCTATCGCACGGTCGTGCGCAACCTGGCCACCGACGGCGCCTGGCTCAACCTCCGTTACCTCCCGTCGGCGTACCCGGAGTTCCGAGAGCACCTGCCCTTCGGCTTCTGGCCCTACGCCCTGGCTCAGAGGGCAGGGGAACAGGGGCCGGTGGTCCTCGCGTGGGGCGTTTCGATGGGCACGCTCGCCCTCCTGGCCAGGCGGAACCTCCTCGCCGCCTTCTTCCTCGGCACGGTGGCGAGCTTCTTCGAGCTCGCGGCGACGGTCCGCCTCGATCACGTCCTCGTGCTGGCGACGACGGGCGCCGGACTCGCGCTGCTCGACGACGCCGAGGTAGGCCCGACCGACCCGAAGACGAGGTGGAGACCATGGCTCTTCGCCGCGGGGTGCACGGCCGTCGCGGTCGCGGTGAAGGGACCCTTCGGGCTCGTGCCGGTCGCGGCCATCGTACTCAGCCGGGCGATGCTGGAGCGGAGGGTCGAGCCACTCATGCTGGGAATCGGAGTGGGGCTCGTCTCGCTCGCCGGGCCCGCCCTCTTCCTCCTCGACGCCTGGCGCGAGGGGAACAGCTGGTACTCGGGGTACCTCGTGAATCAGCTCGCCGCCTCGGCGGTCGGCGCGCGAGTGGACGAGACGACCGCGCTCGAGCCGTGGCGCGCGGTCGCCGAGCGCTTCTGGCCGTGGCTGCCGATCGCGCTCTGGGCCCTGTACCAGACGGCGCGCCATCGAGCGCTGCGGCTGCAGGGGCTTTCGCTCGTCCTGATGCTGCTGGCACTCGGCGTCCCCGGCCGACGGGTGTGGAACCACGCCCTCATCGCCTTCCCCTTCTTGGCCCTGTGGCTCGCCGAGAGCCTGAACCTCGCTCGGCTCCGCTCCCTCGCTGGAGCGGCGACCTGGACGGTCGCGGCTGCGACCTCGGTCGGCCTCGCCGCCGTGGCGCTCGGAGTGCCGGGGCGATGGCGCACCTGCGTCGTGCCTCGGGAGGCCGTCGAGTTCAGCCGTACCCACCCGCCGCAGAGCCTGGCCGTCGTGAGACCACCCGACGACGGCCAGTGGAAGGTGCTCGCGGTCCTCGCCGGCGAGTACGGCGCGGTGCCACGACTGGTCGATTCGCTCGAGGAGGCCAGCGCGAGGGACGCTCTGGCCGTACTGACGATCGGCGAGGCACCCGGCTGGACGTGCACGGCGGCCACGACATGGCGGTTCTGCGCTCGTCGCTCCGAGACGAGAGCGGACGATCCGCGGTAGACGAGAAGCCATGACCGTCTCTGCCATCTTCGACGAAGAGCGCTGGCGACCCGTGGAGGGCTTCAGCTTCACCGACATCACCTTCCATCGAGCGGTGGATCAAGGCACGGTGCGCATCGCCTTCAATCGCCCGGAGGTCCGCAACGCGTTTCGCCCCCGCACGGTCGACGAGCTCTTTCGCGCCCTCGACGCGAGCCGCTTCATGACCGAGGTCGGGTGTGTCCTCATCACGGGCAACGGCCCCTCGCCCAAGGACGGAGGGTGGGCGTTCTGCTCGGGGGGCGATCAGCGGATCCGCGGCAAGGACGGCTACCGCTACGCCCCGGAGGACCAGGCGCTGGACCCGGCGGGGCTGGGGAGGCTCCACATCCTCGAGGTGCAGCGGCTCATTCGCTTCATTCCCAAGGTCGTCATCGCTGTCGTCCCTGGGTGGGCCGTCGGGGGCGGCCACTCGCTCCACGTGGTGTGCGACCTGACCATCGCGAGCCGGGAGCACGGCGTCTTCAAGCAGACCGACGCCGACGTGGCCAGCTTCGACTCGGGCTACGGCTCGGCGCTGCTCGCTCGGCAAGTGGGCCAGAAGCGCGCCCGGGAGATCTTCTTCGTCGGGAGGAACTACTCCGCTGACGAGGCCTTCGACATGGGCATGGTGAACCTGGTCGTTCCCCACGAGAAGCTGGAAGACGCGGCCCTCGACTGGGCCAAGGAAATCAACACCAAGAGCCCGACGGCCATCAAGATGCTCAAGTACGGCTTCAACCTGCCCGACGAGGGCCTGGTGGGCCAGCAGCTGTTCGCCGGAGAGGCCACCCGCCTCGCCTACGGCACCGACGAGGCCGAGGAGGGCCGCTCGGCGTTCCTCGACAAACGCGACCCTGACTGGAGCGCGTTCCCGTGGCACTA
>PMBV01000479.1 GCA_003153055.1 Myxococcales bacterium | reverse complement strand
ATCGACGTGCCGTCCAGGTTGAACGAGTAACCGGTCGGCACGACCAGGCGCACGACCTCCGAGCTGCACCCGAGCCCCTCCAGCTTGTTCATGAGCCGAGGGAGCACCGACTCGCTCGACGAGGTGCCGAGGACGATCGCCAGCTCCTCCTTCAAATACACGACCAGGCGCACGATCGAGAGGCCGAGCAGGCGCATCACGAGGCCGAGCACGACGAAGACGAAGAGGAGCGCCGTCGCGTAAAACGTCCCCATCACCTTGGCGAGGCTGCCGAGCGTTCCGACGCCGTACGTGCCGATGGTGAAGGCCATCGCACCGAACGCGCCGAGCGGCGCCACGCGCATGACCATGCCAACGACCGCGAAGACGCCGGTGGCAAAGTGCTCGACGAGCTTCACGAGCGGCGCGACACGCTCGCCCAGCGCGGCGAGGGCCGAGCCCATGAGCACCGCGAGCAGGAGCACTTGCAGCACGTCGCCGGCGACGAACGCGCCGACGAAGCTGTCGGGGATGATGCCGAGCAAGTGCGCGACGAGACCGTGGGGGCGCGGCGCCGACAGCGTTTTGTCGAGCGCCGACGTGTCGAGCTTGGCCACGGTCGCGTGGATCCCGGCGCCTGGCTTGACCGCGTGCGCGATCGCCAGGCCGATGACGAGCGCCGCGGTCGTCATGAGCTCGAACCACAAGATGGCCTTGCCGCCGACCCGGCCGACCTTCTTCACGTCGCGCATGCTCGCGATGCCGACCACCACCGTCGTGAAGACGATCGGCGCGATGAGCATCTTGATGAGCTTCACGAAGCCGTCGCCCAAAGGCTTCATCGCCTCGCCGGTGTGAGGGAACAGGTGCCCCAGGAGCGCGCCTACGATGATGGCGGTGATGACCTGGGCATACAAAGACTTGAAGAGCGGCCGAGCTGCCATGGTGAATCCTTATGACTGAAGCCTGCTGATGTTTCGTTTTGACGGGGTTTGCTGTCGATTCGACAGCCTGGTCTAATCACACCAGACATTCCACGCACCAGACTCGGGAGTCAGCCCGGCACGAGCAGGGGCCTCGCGCGCTTGGCCTCGTGCGTCACCTCATCGACAAAACGATTCCAGGGGGTTCTTCGCTGGCGCCCCCGAAGACCCGAGTGGAGTGCGCCGCACATGACACGGTGCGTGGCGGACCAGGCCACGATTGGCGACGTCCTTCCTGCCCGAGTCAGGTGGGCAGGGGCGCGAGGGGGTGGCGCCGCCCGGAGGCGCGGTAGGCGGCCAGGCGGGGTCGGTCTCCGATGCGCTGGAAGAACGCCACGAGGGCCGGGTGCTTCTCCAGCGCGGCACCGAAGCCATTGTCCTGCACCATCTCCAACAGGTACCAGAGGGCGAGATCCGCGATGGTCATCGTGGTGCCCACCACGTACTCCGTGCCGCCTCTATTGGTCGTGAGCAGCCGCTCGAAGAAGCCCATCCAGCGGGGCAGGGTGGAGGAGAGCAGCTCGGCTCGGAGGGCCGGCCGCTCCGCCGGGGTGACGGTCAGGAGCTTGCGCAATTCCAGGCGCACGTCGTCGACCGCGCCGAGGAGCTCGTCGCATCGAGTCTCTTCGAGCGGACTCGAGCCCCGAAGTCCGTGAGCCCGCGCGAGGTGGTTGGCGATGGCGGTGCTCTGGGCCAGTCGCAGCCCACCGGGCTCCTCCCAGACCGGTACGGCGCCGAAGGGCAGCACGCCGGCGCTCTGGAGTGCCTTGAGATCCGTCGGTCGCCCGTTCCAGGGAGGCGAGCCCTTGCCGATGGGGAGCTCGTCGTAGTCGACGCCGGCCTCGGCCAACACCAGGCGGATGAGCTCGGCGCGTCCGCGCGAGGGGAAGTAGAGCAGTGTGGGTTTGGACATGCGGTGAGTCTAGCGCGGTGGGCGCTCGTGACCCCAGACGTCTGCTATGAAAGGCCGATGGTTCCTCCCATCGAGCTGCGCAGCGACAACGCCGCCGGCGCGGCTCCGGAGATCGTCGCCAGCCTGGCAGCGGCGAACCTCGGCTCGGCGCTCGCCTACGGCAGCGATCCCTGGACCCATCGCCTCCGCGACCGGGTCCGTCAGGTCTTCGAGCACCCCACGGCCGAGGTGTTCCCCGTCGTCAGCGGCACCGCTGCGAATGCCCTCGCACTTTCCGCGCTGTGCCCACCCTGGGGCGCGGTGCTCTGTCACGAGACGGCCCACATCCTCCAGAGCGAATGCGCGGCGACCTCGATGTTCTCCGGAGGGGGGGCGATGCGAGGCCTCCCGGGGGCCGACTTTCGTCTGACGCCGCGCTCTCTCGATGACGCCTTCGCAGCGACGCGCTGGGGTGACCCACACCACTCGCAGCCGGCCGCCGTCTCGCTCACGCAGCCGACCGACTACGGGACCATCTACGAGCCCGCGGAGATCTCCGCGCTCGCCGACCGGGCGCGGACCCGTGGGCTCCGGGTTCACGTCGATGGTGCGCGCCTCGCCAACGCGCTCGCCACGCTCGGGTGCGGCCCCGCGGAGCTCACCTGGCGGGCCGGCGTCGACGTGCTGTCATTGGGGGCCACCAAGAACGGAGCGCTGAGCGCCGATGTCATCGTGTGCTTCGACCCGGCTCTCTCCGAGCAACTCGTCTACCGCGTGAAGCGCGCCGGCCACGTGGCCTCGAAGATGCGGTTCCAATCGGCGCAGCTCGACGCCTACCTCGACGGTGGGCTCTGGCTGCGGCTGGCCCGTCAGGCGAACGCGGCGATGGCCCACCTGGCCAGCGGGCTCGAGGGCCTCGGGGTGAACCTCGTCACCCGCCCGAGGGTCAACATGCTGTTTGCCCGCGTCGACGAGGCGATGGCCGACCAGTGGGCACAGGCGGGTCTGCTCTTTCATCGATTCGGAAGTGGCCTGATTCGCCTGGTGACCAGCTTCCAGACGACCGAGGCCGACATCGACGAGGCCCTGGCCCGCATCGGCGCGGCGATGAGCTCGGGTGGGTCGAGGCGTTGAGCGTGGCGCACCCGGAGTCGGTCGGCCCTACGATGAGCTCGCCTTCTTCTCGAAGTACTGGAGGTCGACGAAGATCGCCGAGACCAGGAGCAGCCTTCGCTCGAGGGGCGTCAGCCGCTCACCCAGGACGACCCGGAAGCGATCGGCGTCGGTGAACGCCTCGGTGAGGATCCCGCTCCACTTCTTCTCGATGCGCGCGACCTCGTCTTCTCCTCGGAAGAACGGGAACGTCCAGACCTTGAACAGACCCGAGCGCATCTCGAGCACCACCTGCCCTTGAGCGTCAAGCACGTCAAAGCGCTTGGTGAAGAAGGCCCAGCGCTGCTGCAGGGCTCCTAAGGGGCGACCCGAGGCGTCGGAGATCTCCAGGCGCTGGAAGAAGAATCGGAACGGGTGGAGCGCCCGCAAGAGAGGCTGTCGCAGGCGATCGAAGACGACGATCTCGAAGGTGCGCCAGTGCCCCATGAAGTACCGGGCGAGGAGCGCGAGGAAGCCCTTGCCTTGCTCGGCCGCGAAGCCGATCTGCTCTCCCGATGGGTCTCTGAGCTCGTACTTGTTGCGGGTTTCGGCGCCGATCAGCAGCTCGGCCAGCTCGCGACGCTGCACCACGTGGATTTCGCTCTGGTGATCGAGGTCCATTGGGCGAGTGTGCCCTACCCGGAGCGCCCTTCAAATCCTCGCGACAAGAGTCTTCCCGCGACGTAGCAAGTCAGGGCCCCAGGAGGCCCCATGCGTCTTTTTCGCCTCATCGCCCTCGTGTCGCTCGTCCTCCCGCCCGTGACGGCCCACGCGCAGCCGAGCACGAATTGCCAACCCCTCAGCTCGGCCGAGCTCAACACTCCCGACGACGTCGCGCGTTTCGTTCGCGAGAACTTCGTCAAGCACGAGTACCGCATTCCCATGCGCGACGGCGTTCGCCTGTACACCGTGGCGTACGTGCCTCGCGACCGAGCTCGAGCCTGGCCGATTCTCCTGCTCCGCACACCCTACGGCGTCAGCTACGGCGTCGACCCGATGCCCGAGCTCAAGACCCAGCGGGCCATCGGCCGCTTCGCCCCATCGACCACCTTGTTGCGCGACGGCTTCATCCTCGTGCACCAGGACGTCCGGGGAAGAATGATGTCCGAAGGGCAGTTCGTCGATGTGCGCCCTCGGGCCAAGAAGGGTGGCACCGACGAGGCCACTGACGCCTACGACACCGTCGACTTCCTGCTCAAGCACGTGCCCGACAACAACGGCAAGGTCGGCGTCTGGGGAATCAGCTACCCCGGCTTCTACGCGGCCCAGGCGGCCATCGACGCGCACCCGGCGGTCAAGGCCGTCTCACCTCAGGCGCCGGTGACGAACTGGTTCGTCGGTGACGACTTTCGCCACAACGGGGCGCTCTTCTTGATGGATACCTTCCACTTCTTCTGGGGCTTCGGCAAGCCCCGCCCGGTGCCGACGCGGAAGGCGAATTGGGACTTCGACTCCGACGCTGGTGACGCCTACGACTTCTTCCTCTCGCTCGGGCCCTTGTCCAACGTGAACGCCAAGTACTTCAAGCAAGACATCTCGTTCTGGAACGACCTGATGGCGCACCCCAACCTCGACGAGCACTGGAAGGCGAGGGATCCGCTGCCCAGCTACCGGGCTGTCAAACCAGCCATTCTCACCGTGGGTGGCTTGTTCGACGCGGAGGACCTCTGGGGCTCGTTGGCCACCTACCACGCCTACGATCGCCAGAGCCCCGGGGCCGACGTGCGCCTGGTGCTCGGGCCCTGGCGCCATGGAGGCTGGGTACGCACCGACGGCGACAAGCTGGGTGACATCTCGTTCGACTGGAAGACCTCGCGGTTCTATCAGGAGCACATCGAGGCGCCCTTCTTCCGCAAGTACCTCAAGGGCTGCGCCGAGCCCGACCCTGCCGAGGCCTGGGTCTTCGAGACCGGCACCAACCTGTTCGAGAAGCACGCCTCCTGGCCACCCCCAGACG
The DNA here is from genome assembly GCA_003153055.1 of Myxococcales bacterium. The sequence goes on along the minus strand of PMBV01000479.1, from coordinate 2,503 downwards.
CGAGGCCCACGACGGTGTACTTGGGCCAAGACGGCGCGCTCGTCACCCAGCCGCCGAGCCGTGACGCCTTCGAGGAGTGGCTGAGCGACCCGAAGAAGCCGGTGCCGTATCGGAGCCGGCCGACGCTGGAGAACGACGGCGAGTACATGCTCGATGACCAGCGCTTCGCGGCCCGCCGCACCGATGTCATGGTGCACCAGACGGTCCCGCTCTCGGAGGACGTCACCGTCTCCGGCCCCATCGAGCTGTCCCTCGACGTCTCGACCACCGGCACCGACGCCGACTTCGTGGTGAAGCTCGTCGACGTGTCACCGTTTGATCGACCGGACCCCGAGCCGAACCCCACCGGCGTGCGCATGGGCGGCTACCAGCAGCTCGTGCGGGGCGAGGTCTTCCGAGGTCGGTTCCGCGAGGGCTTGGAGTCACCCAAGCCCTTCACGCCCGGACAGCGCACGCTGGTTCGCTTCACCTTGCCCGACGTGAACCACGCCTTTCGCAGCGGGCACCGGGTCATGGTGCAGGTGCAGAGCAGCTGGTTCCCGCTGGTCGACCGGAACCCTCAGACGTTCGTCGAGCCGGCGCTCGCTACCGAGGCCGACTTCAAGGCCGCCACGCACCGGCTCTACTTCTCCAAGGATTCGTGGCTCAAGCTCCCGCTCCGTCGGGGCACCTGGCCCTCGACCTCGTCGCACTGAGAGCTCTTTCGCAATGGCCTCTCTCACACTTCGTTCAACTCCGAGCCCATGACCACCACCGTTCCGCTCACGTTCATCGCCGCGCTCTCGCTGGGCGCCGACCCGCTCGGCGACCTCAAGGCCACCCTCGCCACGCTCACCGCGACCACGCCGGTGTCCGCGCGCTTCTCCCACCACTTCGAACAGCGGAATGGAGAAGGCAAGGAGGCGACCCTCGTACAGGGTGATGTGGCAGGTGAGGTATCAGAGACGCCCGCTGGCCTCGACCTGCGCTGGGGCACAGAGGTCTTGCAGCGTGCTCGACAGGAAGGCCGGCGCCGATCCACCGACCCCGAGGCTGCCACGCCGACGCAGGACGGAATCGCCGAGCTCGACGCGCTCCATCTCTCGCGGCGCCTCGACGTGGCCAGCGAGCTCCGAGACGTCCTGGCTTTTGCCACGCTCGTCGAGGAGCGCACCGAGCCGCTCGACGGTGCTCCGGCCCATCTCCTCGTGCTCAAGCTGGCTCCTCCCTTGAGAGCCAGAGACAAGAAGTACGTGAAGGACATCGAAGCGACCGCGAAGATCTGGCTCGGCGCCGATGGCGTGCCGGTGGCGGCCGAGCGGAGGGTCAAGACCAGCGGGCGGGCGTTTCTGGTCGTCACCTTCGAGAACGAAGAGCGGGAGTCGTTTCGATTCGCGCACGTTGGCGATCGGCTGGTGGTGGTGCGGCATACGCTGGACCGGAACGGACAGGGCGCCGGGGAGCGGAATTCACGGAAGAGCACTACCTCCCTCGTGGTCGGACCGTAGGGGCACTTCTGGGTGGGAAGGGTGGAACTGCCGGGCCCGCGGTCGGGGTCGGTAGCGTTTGCGGGTTCGGGTTACGGTCGACGGGTCACGGTCGACGGGTCACGGCCGACGGGTCACGNNACGGCCGACGGGTCACGGCCGACGGGGTGTTCTCGTTATGCGACGCAATCCGCTCAGGCTGGCGCGACGGGCACGGTCAGCGCCCGGGAGAAGGCTCTCCGGCCGATTCAGGCCCACCCCTCCGTGACTGGATGGTCAGCGGACCGCTGCCCCCACGGCCTTCGAGAGATGCACGTAGTCGTACACGTCGCTCAGCATGAAGTGGCGATTCTCAGGGTCCTTCATTCGCGCGACGGTGGCTGCCTCACCGCGCACCCAGCGGTCGGCGGTGTCACGGAACTCCTGGGGCATGGCGAGGTTGAAGCTCGACACCTGGAGCAACAAGGCGCAGACCTGCTCGAACAGCAGGCGGTAGCGCTCGCCAGCCTCGTCAGGATCCTCGAGGTAGACAGCGCCGAAGTTTCGCCCGTAGCGCTGGAAGAGTCGGAGGTAGTCGTCGGCGTCGGGGTGGCTCATCGGCAACGACGTCATTGTAACTCAGGCCGCCGCCGAGTGACCGCTGATGCGGGACTTCGTCGCTCCAAGCTCAGTCGCCTCGAGTGCCCTCGCTGGCTCGTCGGGGAGCGAACGACGACGGGGCGGGGGTGTCTGGGGTCACTCCGAGAGAGCTCGCCGACCTTGCATGGTTTCCAGCGAGTTCCCTGCTGGGTGGTTCCAGTAGTATTGGCGACCGGTAGTCCTTGCGGAACTTCTTGGCGATTCCCTCCAGGCCGTGACCCGATCGCGCCTTTGGTCGCTCTCTGTTTTGATACATGCGACTCCATCCCACACTGACGTTGTGCCTTGCTCTTGCGGCTTGCTCCGGTGCTGATCCAGCGACCTCCGATGGGGGCTCAGGTGGAGGCAGGACCTCGGCAGGTGGAGGGACCTCGGCGGGCGGAGGCTCAGCGGCGGGC
>PMBV01000187.1 GCA_003153055.1 Myxococcales bacterium | reverse complement strand
CTGGCGGCTCCTCCGGCACTGGCGGCTCCACCGGCACCGGCGGCTCCACCGGCACCGGCGGCTCCCCTGGCACTGGCGGCTCCACTGGCACTGGCGGCTCCGCTGGCACCGGCGGCTCTGGGACCGCCGGCTACGAGCTCAACCCGCCGGACCCCTGCTACAACCAATTCTGGGTCGAGGGTTGCCAGAGCGGGAACTCGAGCTCGACCTGCGGCGGCAAGTGCGCGGTCGCCAACGCCTGCTCACCCCCGGAGTCGTCGAACAAGGCAGACCTCCCCAAGACCTTCGCGTGTCCCCGCTTCATGCTCTTCAGCGACGAGATGAAACAAGCCGCCGTGGACGACGCCGCCGCGAACGGTTGGGGCACCGGGAGCGACCCGGCGTTCAACTACGGCGTGGTGGGGCACGACACCGACGGAGCGGGGCTCGACCAGGGCGCCGGTTCGAGCACCTGCTGCCAGTGCTACCAGCTCGTCTTCGAGAAGCCCGAGCCCGGTTCGGCGCAACCACCGGGCTTGCCGATTCCCAAGCCGATGATCGTCCAGAGCTTCAACACGGCCGCTGGCGGGGGCAAGAACTTCGACCTCTTCATGGGCGCTGGTGGGTTCGGCGCGTTCAACGGTTGCGTGTCGGGTTCCTACCCGGGGACACAGACGACCACCTTCGGTCAATTCCAGTACACGTCCTTCCCCGCCGACTTCAACGGCCAGGGCGGCATCAAGTTCCTCAACCTCGACGAGTGCAAGACGAACGGAGGGAGCACGGTCGCCTCGCTCACCTCGGCCGCGTGCCAGAGTCGCATTGGCCTGCTCTGTGACGCCGCCAACGCAGCGACGGACGCGACGACACGCTCCACGCGGAACTCCTGCAAGGAGAGCAACCTCCTCGCGTCGGCGTACCATCAGAACTGGACCGTGCGCGCGAAGAAGGTCGAGTGCCCGACGGCGCTGACCCGTGTCACTGGATGTCGCCTGGCGCCCGCCGGCCTCCCCCAACCCGACCCTCGAGCCAAGACCGTCGCCGCGGCCGACGGCAGCTTCCTCTCCGGCTTCACGACCACCACGATGCAGGACTGCTGCAAGCCGACCTGTGCCTGGAAGGACTACACGACCGGCGCGGGGCTCGTGCCCTCGGGGCGCTGGAGCTCCTTCTATTCCTGCGACCAGAATGGCGTCCCCATCACTTCGACGACGCCCTGACGGGACCAAGGGGCGTGCACTGGTACGGCCACTTTACGGCCAGACCATTCGATCCGAGCGTCCCCAGACCGCTTCGATCTTGAGGCGGACTGCCGGGAGCTTGCTCATGCTCGTTCGTCCTCGTGTCTCCGTTGTCGCCGCGATCGCTTCGATTCTGGGCTGATGCGAGGCTTCGTCCACCTGTACAACAACTCCTTCGACAACGGCACCACGCCAGGCGGGACCAGCGCCGCGGGCCGTTCGCAAAGTCAGTACAACGCCAACCAGATTGGCAGTAGCGGCCTGGTGTATTCCGAGAACAACTCCTTCTTCAAGACGAACCAGAGCAACCAGGTTGGCTTGGACGATTCCAGCCACGCCGCCTACTCATTCTGTGAGCGCTCCAACACCTACAACCAGACCACCGGCAGCTCAGTGACGGGGGCCGGTTTCCCTGGGTCGCTGCCGTTCGGCTACTCCAACGCCGGACCCCACTGAGCGCCCCATCGCCGCCCCCACCGGCGGCCCATCAGGCTGAGGTTCGCGGTGCCGGGGCGTTGGCCGGATTCACCGGCGGGTTGACGGTGGTCGCTCCGTTGGTGTTGGGCGGTGGGTTGAGGCCACCGTAGGGGACGGCCGGGTCGCGCCTCGACGGGGTCCGCACCGACTTCGAGCACCGACGGGAGGGTCACAACCGAAGGAACATGATCGTCACCGGCGCATGGTGCGACGAACCCGCACAGCGCACGTGACGCACCTTGTGTGCATGAGCTCCCCCCGAGACATGACTAGTCGGCGGACGTTCCCGTGAAGTAGGTTCAGTTCAGTAGAATGGCGGACGACATTTTAGGGAACCCAGAGCCCCCCCAGCGGTTCGATGGAGATGACAGCCACTCCAGTGGCTCGCGTTTCGGCCTGCGGCGCGCGGCGCTCACTGCGATCATCTTCGCCACGACGGTGGTTGGATGTGTCTGTGGTGAAGACGGGTCCATCGTCGGAGCCGGGAACACCAAGACCGGTGGAGGCAGCTCGGCGACTGGCGGTAGCTCGGCGACTGGCGGTAGCTCGGCGACTGGCGGTGGCTCGGCATCTGGCGGCGGCTCGGCGTCTGGCGGCGGTGGCTTCGCGTCCACGTCTGGCGGTGGCTCGGCGACTGGCGGCGACTGGCGGTGGCTCGGCGACCGGCGGCGGCTCGGCGACTGGCGGCGGCTCGGCGACCGATGGTGGCTCGGTCGACCCGACCTCGTGCGTGCTGACAGGGAACGTCCTTTGCTCGTGCTTGCGAGTTGCCACCATCGGGTACCGGGGGACGAACGGCACTGGCGATGCGCTGGCCGATTGGATCTCCCCGGCTTCGCAGCAGGGAGTGACCGACCTCGGCAACGCGGTGCTGACGCCCGAGCTCTTCGCGCCCTACCAGGTCATCGTGGTGCAGGACGTTCGCGTGGGCGGCACCGGGACCACCCTCGGGCGGCACTTCTCGACCGGCGAGCGCGACGCACTGGTTCAGTGGGTCAACAATGGTGGAGGGCTGCTGACGCTGACCGGCTACGACTTGAGCGCTCCAGAGACCGAGAACGTGAACATGATCCTCGCCCCGTTGGGGTTGAGCTACGCAGCAGAGGTCGTCTTCCCAAGCGGGGCCTCGGTATCGACCTGGGACACCCACCCACTCACCACCGGGCTCGGGTCCGTATCGTTTGCTGGCGGGCACCTGGTCGGCGGGAGCACGCGCTTCGCTTCGATCCAAGGGATGTATGACGTCGGCCGGGTGAGCGGGAAGGGCATGGGCCGGGTTGTCGCCTGGGGAGACGAGGCGATCACCTACACTGAGCACTACAGCACCGCCGACGGCACCCGTTTCTGGCTCAACGTCCTCGCATGGCTCACGCCGCCCAGCACATGCCGGGTGGTCCTCCCTCCCTGACGGGGGAACCATTCGTGGGGAGCCTCAGTCGACCGGCCTCGGCTCGACCACCCCGCCTTCGCGGAACTGCTGCGGCGTCATCCCAGTCCACCGCTTGAACGCGCGATGAAACGCGCTCGCCTCCGAAAACCCGAGCTGGTCAGCCACCCGCTGAATGCTGATGCCCCCGTCGCGGAGGAGCTGGCGCGCCACGTCTGCGATGGCGTCCTCCACCACCGTGGCGTACGACGCACCCTCGTCGCGCAGCCGGCGACGGAGAGACCGCTCACTGAGCGCCAGGCTCTTGGCGACCTGCTCCATCGTGCAGCGATGGGCCCGGCCCCCCTCGACCTCCGCGAGGACGATGGCCCGCACTCGAGCGCTGAGCGGCGCTCCCGACAGCCCGGCCAGCTTTCGCTCGGCCTCCGAGGCGAGGAGACTGAACAGCTTGGGGTTGGCGTGGAGCAGCGGCGCGTCGAGGAGGCTCCGGTCGAAGCGCAGGCGCGTCGCATCGGAGTCGAAGCGCACTGGCGCTCCCAGCACGCGCCGGTACTCATCGAGGTAGGCCGGCGCGGAGTGCTCGAACTCCACCTCGAGCGGCGACCCCATTCCTCCGAGGCACATTCGCCCAATCTGCACGGCGGCCACCATGGTGAACTCGGCGCCCATGCGGTCGCTCGGCCCCGGCCCGTAGGTGAAGGAGCACTTGAGCGTCGCGCAGCCTCCGTCCTCCTCGAGCGCCGGCGTCTCCACGTCGAACAAGAGCCGGCGGTACCGCGACAACACGAAGAAGGCCTGGCGAAGGGTGCTGCAGTGCGCTGAGAGGAAGCCGATGATGTTGAAGGCAGACAGCGAAGCCCGTTCGCCCATGTGGAGGCCGAGGGCGGCATCGCCAGTCCAATCGAGGGCCAATTTCTGGGCGAAGTCGTAGCGGGAGAACGGAAGACGCGCGTCGGGGTCGGCGAGCGACGAAGGCTCGAGGCCGACGGCTCGAAGGAACGCCTCGGGCTCGCGGCCGGCACGCGCCACCTCCTCCACCAGCGCGCGCACCAGAGTCATGGAGACACTCATGTCGGGCGACGCTCCATCGGGGCACCGGAGGGTCGGTGTGGAGCTCTTCGTAATCGAGCTGGGCCCGCGCGCCAAGGACGACCGGTTCGACGCGGCGTGTTGCGCGAGGCCTCCGGTGAGCGGGAGGCCCCACGCGACGTCTGGTCAGAGTGTGTTGAGGTAATGCAACAGGTCGGCGACCTCGTCAGGCGAACCGGCGCACCACGGGTGGGGAGCCGCCGGCAGGCCGATGGGCTGGGCAGTGCCCATCTCGGCGGGGCCGTACTCGACGCGCATCTTCTGGTAGTCCCAGTAGTAGTAATCCGCATCCCACGGCACCTTCACGAAGTACTTGTGCCGCTCGATGAAGCGGTTGCGGCGCGCGCCCTGGTCGTCGGCCGACGTCGACGGTGAGCGCGGCACTCGGAACACGTCGCCCTTCCGGCCGGTGGCTGGGTAGGCGTCGGGGAAGTCGGGGCCGGCAGAGCCCGGGTCCTGTGGCGGGTGCAACGTGTAGTAGGCGTTGTACAGCGGCGTCCCCGGGGTGCAGCGGGCTGGGTCCACCAGGTCTCTCAGGTTGCGGACATGCCCGTCGGTGAGGAGCCCGCGGTGCTGGGTCCAGTACAGGTCGCGGAGGAAGGTGGTGCGAATGGCCTGGGCGCCCTTCTGGTAGATGGTGGGCGCGAAGAAGCGGCCCACCTGGTCGAGGCGCACCATCTGCTCGTTGGTGTTGGCTCCCGCGCCGTCCGAGTGGCACGAGCCGCAGCGCGCGGCGTAGATGGCCTTGCCGTTCTGGATATGGGCGGTCAGCTTCGGGAAGGCGTCTGGGCCGGCCTGCACGAATTGGCCCTCGGTGACGCCGGTGCCGACCTCGTCGCCCAGCCGCTTCTCCCACGCCAGCCAGCGGTACAGCCCGACCCGCCGCAGCTCGTCGTCGTTCTGGTCGAGCGTCGACATGTACGCGGTGAGGGCCTGGAGCGCCGGCGCGCCCATCGAGCCGAGGGAGCCGTCGGGCTCCTCCGAGTGAATGTAGGAGCCCTCGAAGCCGACGTACGACTCGGTGTGCGAGAGCGAGCGGCGAATCGCCAGGTAGTGCGTCACGCTGGGAATGGCGATGGGCGAGAACTCGTAGTCGTTGTCGACCGCGCTCCCCTCGCCCACCAGGCGCACCAGCGTGTGCTCTCCGGCGCCCTGGGGCATCGAGTAGATGAGGGCCGTCTTGTCGACATTGGCCTTGCCTGGAGCCCAGCGGGGCCCGTCTTCGCTGTCTTGGATGCCTTTGAAGTTGTCGAGCACCGCCCACTTCATGCTCCACCGCGGGTTGGGGAGGCCGGGCACCACGCGCGTCACCTGCTGGCCCGGGGCGCGCTCATAGGACAGCCGGTAGCCGTGGCACCCAGCGCAGTTGAAGCCGATCCACTCGCCCGGCCCGAGGTAGGGGTTGTTCGACTGAGCGGAGCGGTAGCCAGCGTAGCCGGCGTTGCGCGTCCAGCCGCTGAGCTGCTGAGGGAACATGAGGAGGAACCCGGGAATGGGGTCGGGCTGGGGGTACGGGTCGAACAGAATGTCGCTCGTCGCCTCGCTGGGAACCTCCCCGGCGTTGGTGGGGTTCGCTCCGAAGAGGCGCTGTGGGTCGGCACGCAGCCCCGTCATTGGGTCGATGGCGGCGCCCGACAGCACCTTCTTCCAGTCGAGGTTGCGCAGCGCGTGGGCCAGGCCGATGTTGTAGTCGTAACCCCAAAAAATCTCCCGGCCGCGGCGCGCCAGGTCGGTGAAGCCGGGGTTGTCGACGTCCACCGGCACCGAGGTGTACGCCATCGTCCCGTCGAGGCCAGACACCGAGTCACAGGTGAAGGCGAAGGCCGCGTCCTTCACCCGGGCGCTCTGCGCGTCCACCATGGCGTGCGTCTCTCCGGGGCGGAGCAGCGAGGCGTTGGGCGGGAGTCGCTTCTGCACCTGCACCAAGAGCGAGCCCGAGCTGGCGTGGAGCGGCACTCGAAAGGCAATCTCCTGGTCGCTCCATCGCAGCACGTCGCGCGGCCACTGGCTGTGGAGTTGGTTGATTTCGTAGTTGACCTGCTTGGTGATGTCGAGCCGCTGCTCATACATGCGCAGGTCCTTCTCAAGCACGCGCGCGTTGCCCACCATCAGCTTCGAGAAGTCGACGTCGACGCCCTGGCCGAAGCCGCTCCCGGTGAGGACCACCTCTTGGCCGGGCTTGAGCATCGGGCGCGTGGTGTCGCCCCGTCGCCACGCGAGCTTCCCGGCGACGGTGATGGAGTCGATGACGGGCTGCGCCAACGCGGTGGCCGAGGTGGCTCGCTGGGCCTCCAGCGCCGGGTCGAGCGAGCAGATGCGGTCCTGGCAGGAGAGTGCTCCGAGGTCGCACGCGGCGCTCGGCGCGGCGCAGGGAACTCCGCACTGTGCCTGGCCACAGCTGACGACGGTCTCGGCACGCTGGAGCACGTTGCTCGCGCCAGTCGCGCCGCGGGCGCCCCACACGTTGGCGAGGCCCTTCTTGCCGATGGCAGCCTCCATCTCGGCGACGCACGGGCCCCGGGGCGAGGTGGGGCAGATGACCGCCTCGATGCCGGTGCCGCAGTAGCAGCCGTCACCCTGGCACCCGGCGCGGTGCTCGCAGGCGACGAGCGCGAGGCAGCGGGCGTCCTCCGCCGCGTTCCCGCTCGAGAAGCAGGCCTTGGTCTGGTCGACACACGAGCCACACTCGCAGCTCGCGCACAGCGTGCTGTCGCCGGCTTTGGTGGCAGCGCTCCAGCATACCCCCGCCGGTCCGGTGAGCGCGTCTCGAGCCACGCCGGGCTCGGTGGAGGAGGTACAGCCGGGCGAAGTGATTCCAACGAATAGAAACAGGGAAAATCCCAGGATGGCTCGTGCGCGCACTGAAGTCCTTCCTGCCGGGGAAAGGGGGGCCCGGCTGGAGGCCGCACGGTAGGGAGGAGAGCGAGGCAGAAACAATGACCGAAGCGGCCATCGAGTTGACCTGATTGGCCGACTGACCTGCTCTGAGTTGTCGGGGCGGGCTACGGTGCCCAGGGACCGAGGAGCTTCCAGCTGGTGTCCTGCGCCCAGCTGTTGGCCGAGTCTGACGCCAGCGGCCCACCGTTGCTCGAGACCCACGCCGCGCGGTCGGAGTGCCGAAGGTAGCGGCCGGGGAAATTGTACGACTGCCACGACACGCCCACTCCGGCGTTCCCCGGCTGAGCGCAGAACGTGGCGTCCTGGGAGAACGTGGTGCTGGAATCGCTCGGGTCGAGGTGGATACGGTAGCTGAAATGCCTCAGGTAGCGCGTGGGGTAGTTGACCGACCGGAACGAGTAGCAGCTCGAGTCGGCTAGACCCGCCACCAGGCTGAAGGTGGCGTCCTGACGATCGACCAGCGCGTCGCCGGGCCCGATGACGGAGATCTCCCCCAGGTAATTGGAGTGCCGCAGAGAGGCGTTGGTGTAGCCCGACGTGGTCGCCTGGAGCGAGAGCGCCCCCAGCACAACGTCGGCGTCGCTCCGCCACCAGCCCTCGGCGACTTTGAACGTGGTGTCCGCCGCCCAGTTCCACGCCGCGTCGTAGTCGTTCGACCCGCCGTCCGTGGCCACGTACAGCACGTTGGCGTAGTGACGGAGGTACCGCTGGGGAGACGTCTGTGATGTGAACGAAACCCCAGCTCCCCCGTTCCCGGCGTGCGCACAGAAGGTGGCGTCGCTGGCGAACGGCGCTCTCCCGTCTGGCGATGCCAGCACCACCGCGTTGCTCGCCTGCCGGAGGAACTGGCCGGGGTGCGCCCGCGACTCGAAGGAGTAGCAGTGGGGGTCTCCCAGCCCGCTGCGCACGAAGAAGGTCGCCTCCTGCTTGGCGGTTTGGGGGCTGCTTGCGTTCACCGCTTGGGTGACACCGGTGCCCGGCGCCGCCGAGATGGACCGGTCGGTGTAGCCCGGCGTCGTCACCCGCAGCGAGAGCCGCTGGCCGAGGGGCAGGTAGGGCGCGACGTCGCCGGTGACGCTCACCTCGAGCACGGTGAGCGAATTGGCCGGGAAGGTGGAACGGAAGCCGGGGGACGCGGCGAGGGCCGACGTCACCGGCGCGACGGCGGTGGGCGCCGCCAGCGAGTTCCGCGCCGCCGGGTCGCCAGTCAGTACCGTGACCTGGCCACTGACGCCGATGGTCGCCGCCCCAGCCAGGCTCACCCAGGCCGCCACGGCGCTGGCGGTCGGGTTCACCACGTGAACGTAGACGGTGCCGTCGGCTGCCCGGGTGGCCACCGCGCTCACCGTGGCGGGGGCGCCGTCGAAGCGGGTCGCCACCACCACATTGCCTCGGCTGGCGCCGAACATCCGCTGCACGTAGTACGATGGCGAGCCGTAGGCACTGGCCGAGTCGAACGCGACCAGGTTGGTCGGCCATTGGAAGTCGCTGACGTGGGCGAGCGCCGGAGCGTACGACGCCCCCACCACCACGTCGGCGTTGTGCAGGAGCCCCACCATGAAGCCAGCCTCACCAAGCGCGCCGCCCAGGGTGCCGGTGGGATTGCCGGTCGTGCCATCGGTGACGGCGTACTCCCCGACCAGGTGCTTGGGCCCGCTTCGATCGACGCCGTCGTACTGCCCAACCATGGCGGTGAAAGCGGCGGGGTCGTTGTTGTAATAGTGGTCGTCCAGCACGTCGGGGGTCCGGCTGGAGACGGCGGCCGAGGCCACGAGCTTCAATCCTGGGTAGGCCTGCTTGATGGCATCGTAGAACATCGGAAAGCGGTAGCCATCGTAGGCGCCGCTGGTGTCGAACCAGTCTTCGTTGCCGATCTCCACGTACGTCAACGCATACGGCGCCGGGTGACCGTCGGCGGCCCGCCGGGCGCCCCAGGTGGTGGTGTGGGCGTCTCCGATGACGTATTCGATCTCGTCGAGCGCGTCCTGCACGTAGGGCCCGAGATCCGCCTTCGCCACCACCGTGTGGTCCAGCGTGTAGCCGGCGAACACCGCGAGCAGCGGCTCGGCGCCAGTGGACTCGGCCATGTCGAGGTAGGCCTTGAGCCCGACGTGGTCAGTGGACCAGTAGCCCCAGGCGTCGTCCTGGTGGCCGGGGCGATTCTCGAGCGGGCCGATGGTGGCCTTCCAGTCGAACCGAGTCGCCAGCGTGTTGCCCTCGAGGTAGTTTCCGCCCGGCACTCGCCAGAAGCCTGGCTTGGTCGCCCCCAGCAACGCCATGATGTCCTGTCGGAGTGTGTCGGTGGCACCGAAGGTCGGCGGCATCACCTGAACCAGCTCGAAGTCGACCGCGCCCGTCCCGGTTCCGTCGGCATAGAATACAACCCGGTTCTGTGTCCCGACAGGGACGGTGGCCTCGGTGGTGAGCGAGAGGGTGTACTTCGTCCACGAGGCCGGGAGCGTGCCGACGGTGGTGCTGCTGGCGTAGCGCTGGCCCGCGCTCGACTCGAGGCTCACCGTCACCGCGCCCGAGAAGCCTCCGGTGGCACGCGCGTAGAAGCTCGCGGTGTAGGTGGTCGACGGTCGGAGGCCGACCCCGTAGAAGCCGGCGTTGGCGACCCCGACGGTCCCGGGCCCTCCGTTGCTCGTAATGGACAGTCGGAGCGCAAGGCCGTTCTGAGCGCTCAGCGGCTCGGTGCTGTCGGAGGAGACGACGCCTGCGCCGGTGCCCGACGTCACCAGCGACCACGAGGCCGGAGCCCCCGAGCTCCCAGCGGCGCCTTCCTTCATGGTGGAGTTGCGGATCAGGTTGGCGTTGAGGCCGCCCTCCACCGAGTGGTTGATGTCCTCGACGATGTGGCCCCACTGCGTCGGGTTGGTGGCCACCACCGACTTGTCCACCTGCACCGTGAGGACCGGGCCGGCCGGGGGTACTCCGGCGTCGACCGGACCTACGTCGACCGTATCTGGCTCGGCCGTACCTGCGTCAGCCGTACCTGCGTCGACCGTACCTGCGTCGACCGTACCTGCGTCGACCGTACCTGCGTCGGCCGCGCCTGAGTCGATCGGACCTTCGTCGACCGTACCTTCGTCGACCGCGCCTGCGTCGAAGGCGGGGCCTCCGGCGTCGACCGGGCCGAGCCCCGCGTCGGAGCCGTCGGGAGAGTAGACACAGGCCACGCCGTTCTCCAGGGCGCAACCGGTCATCGAGAAGACGCCGACCGTTACGACGAGGAAGAGACCAACCTGGCTGCGGCGCATGCGGCGACCCCGTTTGAGTATCGGCGAGGAAGAGAGAGACTGACCCCCGAATCGGGTCACCGTGGGGCTACCAAGACGCGGATGACCGGGGCCGGCAGCGCGCCTTCACTGCAGCGGATAGAGGCTATTCCCCGCCGCGAGCTGTCTGGGGCTGAGCTGCGCCGTGGCCGTGCTCCCGCCGGTGTAGTGCACCGTGATGAGGAACGAGCTGCTCGAGGACTGCAGCACCTCATTGACGGGAACCTCGAAGGCGTTTTCGGGGCTCGTCGCATACGGGAACGAGCCGGTGGCGGAGGCGGAGGCGGTCTGCCACTCGATGGACTCGACGGCCGACGTTGGATTCTGCACCCGAACGCGCGCCCACCCCGTGTTGCTCCCACCGAGCACGGAGAGGCTGGCCGCCCCGTCCGAGACCTCCGGGTGGCCGGCGCACGAAACGAAGCTCCACTTGCCGGCATAGCGGCCGGGCCCATTGAACATGACGGCCTCGGGCGCCGACCCCTCGAGATTGATGCCACAGAAGCCACTGGGGCACTGGTCCATGATCCGCACGACGACGGACTTCGGCCCCTGAGAGGTCAACACGGTCACCTGGGCACACTGGCCGCAGATCTTCCCACTCTGCCACTGCCCCATGCGGTCGCCCGACTGCACATCGACGTTGATCGCCGCGTAGTACAGGACATTCGTCGTGCCGTAGCCGCACGCGCCACCGACGCTGGCCGAGGTCGCCGACTCGGTGACGTTCCCCAGACCTCCGCTGGGCGATGGAGAGGGAGACGCGAGCGCGGCCGCATCGCACGCTCCCGGGCAGTGGTCGGGAAGGCCGCTCGTATCAATGGCGAAGCTGGCGGCGAGAGACTTGTCTGCGTCCATCGTCACCGTCACTGGGCTTGTCGACCCAGAGGCCGCGCCGCTCCAGCCGGTGAAGACGGAACCGATCGCGGCTGTGGGCGTGACCTGAACCGTGGAGCCAGACGCGTAGGCGTGAGACCCCGCGGGTGGGCTGGTTGAGCCTTTTCCGCTGACGGCGATGGTGAGCGTATGGGTTGAGGTCGTAAAGTTGGCGGCGATGGACTTGTCCGCGTCCATCGCGACCGTCACCGGGTTGGACGTTCCGGAGGCCGCCCCGCTCCACCCGAGAAGCGCGGCGCCGCTCGTGGGAGTGGCTGTCACGACGACCGGCGTCCCCGAGGCATAGGCGTACGCTCCGGGAGCGGGGCTGGTCGTCCCGTTCCCGACTGCCGAGATGCTCAGCGTGTAGGTGCCGCCTGGCCCGAGCCCCCCGTCATCCGCCCCCGAGTCTCGCGCCGGGACGATGACTCCAGAGTCGGGGGCCGCGGCTCCGGCGTCTCCCTCAGAGTTCCCGCCGCCCGATCCTCCGGTTCCGCTCTGCCCCGAGCCGCCAGAGCAGTTCTCCCCCACCACGCAGCCGACGAAGAGGCCCATCGACAACACAACCCAGAGGGGCCTGCCGGTGCTTCGAGGTGATGTTTTCAAGCACTTCACGCGGAAATGAGCCGAAGCAAGACGAGCAGCCGGGATGGGACCGTAGGTTACACCAGTGACCCGCCACGAGCTACCGCCGCCTTGGGGCCTTTCGGATCATGACGCGACCGGACGGCCCCTCACCACGGGAGGACTCACCCGGCACCTCCATCTGCCGCGAGACCCTCGAATGGTACCATTGGTGACGTTGCTGGAGACCCCTCGCCCCCTCGCCGCTGGTCGAGGGGCTGGTGGGTTCGCCCATGAGAGCGGACAACCCACCGCCCCAGCCCGTCAAGGCGCCTTTCGATCGGCCCTCGCCTCCACCTCTTGGTGGAACCGGCGACGTGAGTGCAGAGGCCACGATTGCCGAGGCTCCCGATGCCCGGTTGCGTGGGAGCCCCCACTGCTGGCATCTGGTCGCTCTGCGACGACCGACGTTCCTCCACAACAGCGTGCCAGACCAAATTCCTATGCTCAGATGCCTGGGCGCGGCGGGTCAGGGATAGGCACGTACACGTTCGGAAGCATGTGTCCCCCCTGAATTATCAGCCCCGATGGCTTGCTCATGGCCTGGGGAACCTCCTCCTTCAACTGTGCCTTCAACGGCTCGAGCGTCGTGCTCGTCGCTCCCGTCACGAAGAAGCGCACCTTGCCTGCCTTGACATCGAAGCCGACGGCGTAGAACCGTTGGCTGTCTTTCGGGTCAGGGAAGATAGTTGTGACGGCGCTCTCGGTCCCTGGCGGGTAGAGCTGCCGCACACGCGCGTTGTCGAGGTTCACCAACTCCGGGAGCTCCGACATCGAAGGCATCCCCAAAAGGAGCTCCTCACGAGACAGGGGCGCGTCCTTCGACGACGTCACCTCGGGCTCGCCCCCCGCGTCAACCCCACAGCCCATCCACAATACACACAACCCTACACTCCACACCATCCGATTCATTCCCGTCCCCTTTCAAGAGTCCTACGTCCCGTCGAATATCAGGACCTCCGTGCAGAGCTCAGCGAATCGACTTCGAGACCAAGCTCAACCGGAGGCCATCCACTCCACCACCCGCTGGCGCTTCTTCCCTCGCAGACTCGAGTAGACGCTCATTCCCGGCCAGTTCCAGCGGATGCGGAGCTTCTTGGCCGCGCTGGCGTACCAGGCCGGTAGCTCCTCGGCCGAGCACTGGCCGAGCCCGAGCTGGTCCCCGGCTCGACCATCCGAACCGAACCAGGTCGATGAGTGGTCACTGTCATCGCCGGGCACCAGCGAGACGGAGACGTGAAACCAGTCGGCGGCGGTGCTGTCGAGCACCACGTGCGACTGATACGTCGGCACCCCACCCCGGCGCCGGCTCCGATTCGGTGGTGACCCGTCGCGCCATCGGTGTCAGCGGCTCAGCGTGCCGCTCACGTCCTTCAAGGGGCGACGGCCTCTACGGCGAGCTTCCACGCCTCAATGGGGTCGTGGACACCCGGATTCGGCGGGTTGGGCTGGTGAACCACCAGATTCCCAAACGAGTACTCTCCGAACTTCATCCCGGGGGTCTCGCGCACCATCGCGGCGACCTCCTTCTGCAACTGCGCCTTCAACGGGTCGAGCGCGGTACTCGTCGCCCCCGTCACGTAGAAGCACGCCTTGCCTGCCTTGACATCGAAGCCGATGGCGTAGAACCGCCGGCCATCTTTCGGGTCGGGGTAGATGGTGGTGATGGCGCTCACGACGCCTCGCGGGTAGAGCTGCACCACCCCACGCGCGGTGTCGAGGTTCACCAGCGCCGGAAGCACCGGCATCAAAGGTACCACGATGGAGAGGGACTCCTCGCGTGACGCGAGCGCGCCCTTTGACGCTGTCACCTCGGGCTCGCTCCCCGCGTCGACCCCACAACCGAGCCACAGCACACACAACCCGACACTCCACGCCATTCGATTCATTCCCTGTCTCCTTTCAAGAGTCCTGCGTCCCCTCGAACAACACGACCGTACGTACCCAGCTCTGCGAATCGACCTTGAGCCTCGGCGCCCGCTCGTCTCGCAGCGCCTCTGACGGTGCCTGGCCACCGCGGATGCGCCCCAGCACCGCATCGAAGAAGGGGCCCGCATCGCCATCGGGTATATCGGCCTCCGAGGCGAACACCGCTCGTGCCCCTGCCTCGATGAAGGCCACTGGCAGGCTCCACGGCGCCGCCAACGACGGGTTGAGCGAGCGCGAAGCCTTGCACGCGGCCAACACGACGACCGGCGCCCCCTTGAGTGCCGTGGCGCGAACCTTCTGGGCCGTGAGCGCGTAGTCCCCGTCGGCATCGGGAGACAGCGCCAAGAGCGAGGCGTCGGTGGCCCCCAGGTTCACCAGGCCGTGGGTGTGGAACTGAACCTCGGTGGCGATGCCCAGCGCGCCCAGGACTCGGCGGGGCGTCGCCTCGGCGCCATGGAGCTCCACTCGCCCTGGGAGAGCCGTGCCTTGCCACGACCGCAACGGGGGCAGCCGCAGCGACGGGGGCGCCTCGACCTCCGAAACGATGAGCTGGCGCGGCTCGGCTGGCGGCACGATGGGGTGCGGCGTGTCGGTGCGAAAGCTCCAGGCCAACTCGGGAGGGAGGAGGTTCGCCTGCCCATGGAGCCCATTCCGGGCGAAGACCTCGACCCGTCGGCACGGCCGAAGCCGCTCGATGATGTCGGGTCGAACGAGCGACGACACGTCGGTTTCCCTCGAAGACAGGCGCGCCTGGTAGAGCCCCATGGTGACGCCGTCGTCGCCGCGGGCAGCGACCAGGAGCTGGCCGTCGTTCTCCTCGAGGCCCACGACGCAGTGGGGGGGCGTGGGCCCCCGGGCTTCCTCGGCGAACAGCGCCAGCACGTCATCGAAGCGGCGCTCCTCACCCGCCGAAAGGAGGAGCGCGGAGTAGCTGTACGCCCTGGCCTTCTGCCCGTCGAGATCCGCCGAGGCCACTCGCTCCGCGTCTCGCACGACGGCCCGCAGCGCCTTCTCACCACCCGGCCGGTCGTACGCCAGCCGCGTCTTGGCCTCGATGTGGGCCAGGATTGCCTCTTGCCCGGCGGTGTGCGGCTCGGCTCGCAAGGACTCGAGGGCGGCGCGCACTCGTGTGACGTCATCGGACCGCAGGTCGAGGTTCGTGAGGTCCGCCAGCGCCATGGCCCCTATGAGGCCCAAAGGCCCCTCGACCTGCTCGAGGTCGGCCCGCGCAGCCTTCGGGTTCAGCGCGAACAGATTCAGCACGGCCAGCTCCTCGTGAAGGCGGGCCTGGGCGACGCGGTCGCCGGGCTTGCGCGCGCCCTCCTCACCAAAGTAGGCACGGGCGAGGGAGAAGTCGGAGACCAAACGCGCCTGGACTCCGAGCACGTGGAGGAGAAGGCTCTCCTGAGTGGGCTCGTGCTGCGCCCTGGCCAGCCTCAACGCAGCCAGGCCGTGCGACCGAGCCTCGCCAACTCGGTGCTCCTCCAGGTAGAGCTGCGCAAGGCCGGTCTCCACATACAGGCGCCGATAATCCGCATCCTTCCCGCATCGCTCGAGCGCCAGCAGCAGGTTCGCCTCCGCCGTCGCCAGCGAGCCTCGGGCCTCCTCCTGTCTGGCCTTTGCGAGGAGCAGGTTGGTGGTGAAGTACGAACCTCCCATCCTGGTCGCCACGGCGTCGTACGCGTCGAAGTGGCTCTCGAGCTGGCCGAGGAGCGGCAGCGCGCCCAGGAGCAGGTCGTCTTCCTTGGCCGCGGTGATGGCCTCGAGGAAGCGGGCGGTCTGGGTGACGTCGAAGCGAGCGCGTCCAGGGGGAAGCTTGAGCGGCGTGCCTTGAGCCGCGAGCTTCGCGAGATAGCCCGTGAGCACCTGGGCGAAACGCTCCGCCAGCGGCCCTCGACGCCTGAAGTCGTGGGTGGCGACCTCGGCCACGTAGGTGGAGAGACCGGTGCTTCCCGAGCCCTCGTCGAGCAGCTTCGCCAGGGGCACTAACGCCAACACTCGCTCAGCGGAGGGGGCCGCCCAGACCGCCTGGTAGAAGTAGTTCCTCGCCATCGACGGCGCGGCGAGGACGAGCGCCGGGTCCATCGGCTTGCCCTCCAGCGCCAGGTCGACGCCCGCCTGCCAGGCCTCGAGCCACTTCGGTGGAATCGCCTCCGTGCGCCGCCGCAGCGTCTCGGCCCGCTCCCGTGCTTCGGCCGCCCATCCAGGCTCGCCCAGCCCAGCCACGACGAAAAAGGCATCAGCCGCCGAGAGGTCGAGAGACAGCGCCTCGAGCGCGAGGGCTCGGTTCCATAGGGCCTGCGGGTGCTGAGGCGACTTCTGGAGCGCCTCGTCGACGAGGGCCAATGCCTGCTCTGGCTGGCCGCGCTCCAGGGCCACCACTGCGAGGTCACTGAGGCGACCAGGCTCATCGGGACCCCGGCCCAGAACATCCGCCGCCTGCTCGAGCTCGCCGCGCAACAGCTGCCCAACCCCGACGCCATGGAGGTCGCCCCGCTCCTCGAGCGCCGCGAGCGTCTTCAGCGGCACCGGCACCGCTTGGCGCCTCGCGCTCGACCGCAGCACCTCGTAGGGCCGGTAGGTCTGCGCCCCCGTCCACGAGAGCCGCGCCTCCAGGGGCCGGTGCTTCAGGTCGGCGAAGAAATCCACCGGGCCAGGCCGAGGCCAGAGCACCAGCGTCACCGCCAGCGCCGCGAGCGCGCCACCGACCATTGCGAAGCGACGCAGGGCGAGGGCCTGCCACCAGGACTCGCCTGGCGCCTCCTTCGCCTCCCGCAGGGAGAATTCGAGGGACCGCAGCTGGAGCACCTCGGAGAGCCGAGCCTGGCACTGGGCGCAGGCGGCGAGATGGAGCCGGAACTCCTCGGCCTGGTCGCCCTCGAGCGCTCCGTCGGCGAAGGCGTCGAGCCAGTCGTGAAGCGGAGCAGTCATTGGCGGGCCTCCGCGAGCTTCGGCACCAAGAGCTCGCGAAGCTGCCGCCGGGCTCGGGCGATGCGCGTCCCCACCGTCGCCGCGGGAATGCCCAACACCCGGGCAATCTCCTTGTACGAGTGCCCTTCGAGCGCGTGCATCCGGTAGGCGACGCGGAACTCTTCGCGGACCCCGCCCAGCGCGCGCTCCAGGTGCTCGACAGTGACCGAAGCCCAGGCAGGGTCCGCTTCAGCCACGGGCTGCTGGAGGCTGTCGTTCAACTGCTCGACGGGAGTGTCGGCCCGCCGCTCACGGCCCAGTTGCCGACACCGGTCGATGAAGAGGTTGTTGAGGATGGTGACGAGCCAGCTCCGGGGGTTGGAGTGGCTCGACACACGTGCGAAAGCCGTGAGCGCCCGCTCGAAGGTGTCTTGCACCAGGTCGTGCGCATCGGCGCGGTTGCGGCACAGCCTGAGCGCGATGGCCTCAAGGGCACCTTCGTGCTCCCGAACGAAGGCCTTCACTCGTGCGTGGTGGTTGGTGTCGGACGACGTCGAAGGGGCCCGCACGCAGCGACGGTATGCCAACGGGGATTCGAGCGCCAAGCCTTCCATCGTCATGGGCAACGGTGGTCTCCAACCACGGGTCGCTCGTGAGAACGAACCGGGCGGCGAATATTCCCGCGCCCGGGGCACCTTCGTCGTTCCGCTGGACCTGTACGGAGGCCCGACTACTGGCTGAGCTTCTCGTCGAGGAACGCCGGCACCTGCTCCAACGCGATGCGCTGCTGCGCCCCGGTATCGCGGTCTCGCGCAGTGACGGTCTGGTCCTTGGCGGTGTCTCCGTCGATGGTGAAGCACCACGGGCAGCCGGCCTCGTCCATGCGGGCGTAGCGCTTGCCGATGGCCTGCTTGGCGTCGTACTCGATGAGTCCGCGGCGGCCAAAGCGCTTCACCAGCTCACGGTGCAGCTTCTCGGCCGTCTGGGGCATGCCGTCTTTGTTCACCAACGGGTAGACGGCGGCCTTGATGGGCGCGAGGCGCGGGCTCAGCTTGAGAAACTCGGGGCTGGGGCGGGTCTCGTCGCGGGTGTACGCCTCGCACAGGAGCGCCAACACTCCGCGGTCGAGGCCCGCCGCCGGCTCGATGCAGTCGGGGGTAAACCACTCGCCCTTCTTGGTGCCGTCGGGCCGCGCCTCGCCGCGCGTGGTGTCGAAGAACTGCATCCGCGCTCGGGAGTGCTTCTCGTGCTGGGTCAGGTCGAAGTTGCCTCGGTGGGCGACGCCCTCGAGCTCGCCGAAGTCGGGGAAGGTGAAGGGGAAGCGGTACTCGATGTCGCAGACGCCGGCGCCGGCCTTGGCGTAGTGCGCCAGCTCGGCCTGGTCGTGGTCGCGCAGGCGCAGGTTCTCGCCGGCGAGGCCCAGCGAGCGCCACCACGCGAGGCGGTGCTCCTTCCAGAACGCGTACCACTCGCGCGCTTGGTCGGCGTGGCAGAAGAACTCGAGCTCCATCTGCTCGAACTCGCGGGAGCGGAACGTGAAGTTGCGCGGGGTGACCTCGTTGCGGAAGGACTTGCCGATGTTGCCGATGCCGAAGGGCACCGCGACGCGGTTGGTGTCGAGCACGTTCTTGAACTGCACGAAGATGCCCTGGGCGGTCTCGGGTCGCAGGTAGGCGACGTCGTCCTCGCTCGCGGTGGCGCCGACGTACGTCTTGAACATGAGGTTGAACTGCTTGGGCTCTGTGAGGCTGCCCACCTTCTCGGCGTCGGGCGCCAGCACCTTGCCCCACTGCTCGCGGGGCAGGTCCTGCAGCAGCATCGTCTTCACTTCCCCGAGCGCCTTCTCGGCCTTCTTGCGCTGCTTCGCCTCGCTGGGCGTGTCCGACAGGTAGGCGAAGAAGGGCTTCTCGGTGGGCTGGCCGTTCGCGGGCACGAAAAGCTGCACGTGGTCGAAGCGGTAGCGGCTCTTCGTCTCGCGGCAGTCGACCATCGGGTCGCTGAAGCCGGCCAGGTGACCCGAGGCTTCCCAAACCTTGGGGTGCTGAATGATGCAAGTCTCGAGGGGGAGCACCGTCACCGGCTCGCCATCGGGCCCCGGCGCGCCACCGCAGGGCTGCATGATGACGTCCTCCCACCAGGCGTCGCGGAGGTTCTTCTTCAGCTGCGCGCCCAGCGGGCCGTAGTCCCAGAACCCGTTGATGCCACCGTAGACTTCGGAGGCCTGAAAGATGAAGCCCCGCCGCTTGCACAGGGCCATGATCGCGTCCATCGGCTTCTTCGCCGCTGCCGGCTGCTCGCTCATGGGCGGAACATCTCCTCGCGGTGGCTCTGGTGCAAACTCAAACGACCGCATGGGTTGCGCCGTGGGGACTCGCGTATTATGTATCGTTCGTAGTTACGAATCTGGAGCCCACCTTGAACAGCAGGTTCACCATGGCTACGCACATCTTGGCGATGCTCGCCCACGCCGAGAATGAGAAGCGCGGTCCGGTGACGTCGGAGAAGATGGCCGAGAGCATCCAGACGAACGCGGTCGTGGTGCGGCGTCTCCTGAGCGAGCTGGCGGGGGCTGGGCTGGTGGCCTCGAAGCGTGGGGCGGGTGGCGGCGTAGCGCTTGCGAAGAGCCCCCGGAACATCTCCCTCCTCGACGTCTACGTGGCGGTGGAAGAGAAGGATGCGCTGTTTGGACGCCACCCCTCTGGGCCGAACCCCTCCTGCCCGATTGGGCCACTCGTGGCGGCGTACCTCGAGGGTGTCTTCGGTCGGGCACGCTCGGCACTCGAGGAGAGCCTGCGAGAGGTCACTCTGGCGCAGATGTTCGAGGACCTCTCGCGCCGGGCCGACCGACGGCCCCAGCGGAAGGCTCGTGGATAGATGGGCGCCCCTTTTTTGCGAATAAATGTAACCACACTTGTTTCATTCACACCAAAAGGAGAGACACATGAAGACGAAGCTTGGGTATTGGGCAGCCACTGGGTTGTTTTCGTTGATGATGCTGGGCTCGGCGTTCGCGTACCTCAGTGGGGCCCCGCAGATGCAGGAGGCATTTCATCACCTCGGGTACCCCGACTACTTCCGGACAATGCTGGGGGTCGCGAAGGTGCTGGGCGCCGTGGCCCTGGTGGCGCCCCGGGTTCCGAGAGTGGTGCGGGAGTGGGCCTACGCGGGGTTTGGCATCACCACCGTGGCGGCGGCGATCTCCCACGCGGCGAGCGGCGACCCCATGGGCAAGGTCCTCATGCCGTTGGTGGCGCTGGCGCTGCTGGCGACCTCGCGGGTGCTCCTGAGCGCCGCCCGTGAGGCAGGCGCGGGAGTTGCCCGGAGCGAGCATGGCACGGCTCTTCCCGTGGCTGGTTGACCTCGACAGCCTGAGGCCGAGGACACGCGGCGCTCCTCGACGAGCGCTTTCAGGTTCAGGCAATGCCCTTCGCCTTGGGCTCTTTGCTGGTCAAGGACGCTGGTGGACTCCGAGCTCGAGCTGCCTGGGCGACGCTGAACGGGAGTGCAACCACGACGTTGACCGGCAGAGGGCCCAAGACCGAGGGCATTGCCTGAACCCAGAAGCTCGAGGCTCAGAGTGAACGAGTGCGGTTGTGGAGGCCCGGGCGAGCCGCCACGCCACTCCAGCGTTCAGCCACCGAGAGGCAAACCGTTCGGCAGTGCGGTCGTCCCGGGCCCCGCGGCCCTATAAGCGGGCCCCCCTCGCCCGGCGGGCGAGGGGCGGGGGAGAGTGGGGGACCAAACGCCCAGACTGAAGTCGGTCCACTGCGGACGAGAGGTGCCTCAGCCCCAGCCCCTCAGCCCCAGCCCCAAGCGCCTTGCCGCCCCACTGCGCCTCAGAACACGACCATCGCCTGGCCGTTGTCTTTGGCGCGGAATATCCATCCGTCGATCCACGCGCCAACGGGGGTGCTGGGGCGCCACTCCAGCCGGAGTTGCCTGCGGTGGTTCGCGCAGTCCTTCAGGTACATGTTGCGGGATCCAGGTCTCGCCTGCGCTCAAAACCGTTGGGCAAGGAGCTGCCGCCAGGACGCGGCCTCGTCAGCGGTGAGGCTGCCGCGGCTGAGCGAAGACATCAGCGCGGCGATGACGCGGCGGCCGGCCTTCGCGTCGTGCAGGTAGCCGCCGGCGACGAGGGCGCCGATGAGCTCGTGTTCCACCGCGCGCAGCGTGGCGTCGTCGGCGAGGGCGGGCTGGCCGGGCGTGGCCCCACCCGTGCGCACCGTCGAGAGCTCGTGGGCGTACACCACCACCGCCTGCGACAGGTTGAGCGAGGGCTGCTCATCGGCCGAGGGAATGAAGGACACCGCGTGGCACTGGTCGACCTCGGCGTTCCGCAGGCCGTTCGACTCGGCGCCGAAGACGAGCGCCCAGGTGCTGTCGTGGCGACGCACCGACTCGGCGGCGAGCTCGCGGGGGGTGAAGCGCGGGCGCCCTTCGATGGTGCGCATGGTGGTGCCGACGACCCACGAGCAGTCGGCGATCGCCTCGGCCAGCGTGTCGACTCGGCGCAGCGTGGCGACCAGGGCGTGTTCGGCTTCGGGCTCGCGGTGACGCCGCAGCACCTCGCGCATACCACGGTCGTGCTTGTCGCTCGCCACCGCGACCCAGTCGACGAGGCCGAAGGTCTTCATCGCGCGGGCGATGGCCGCGAGGTTGTCGACGTTGCGGGGCTGCACCAGCACGAGTCGGGGCGCTCCCATCATGACGCGCGTCGCGTAGCACGGTTCGGCCCCGCGGAGAGCGCGAGCATCGGGAGCAAGCCCGACCAAGAGGCCCTCCTCCGCCTACCAGATGGCGCAGCGGTCGGCCCGCACCATCGGCTCGCCGGCCTTGCACGAGAAGGCCTTGGCGAACTCCGGCACGTTCGACAGGGGCCCGTTGACGCGCCACTGAGCCGAGGAGTGCGGGTCCGTCGTCGCCCTCAGCCGCGCATTCTCGGGCCGAATCAGCGCGCACCAGGCCTGTGCATGGGCGAGGAAGAGCTGCTGCTCGGCGCTGAAGCCTCCCACCGGTGCCTCGGGCGGTTTCCCGACGCGCGACGCCTGGTAGGCCGCGTACGTCAGGCTGATACCACCCAGGTCCGCCAGGTTCTCTCCCAGTGTCAGCTTGCCGTTCAGCTTCACGTCGTCGAGCACCGGGTAGACTTCGTACTGCTTCACGACGCACTCGGAGCGACGGAGGAACTCCTCGCCTACCGGCTTCGACCACCAGTCGGTGAGGTTCCCCTTGGCGTCGAACTTCCGACCCTCGTCGTCGAACCCGTGGGTCAGCTCGTGGCCCACCACCAAGCCCGCGGCGCCGTAGTTGACCGCGTCGTTCGCGCCCTGGGTGTAGAAGGGCGGCTGGAGGATGCCGGCGGGGAAGACCATCTCGTTGAGCTGCGGCGAGTAGTACGCGTTCACCGTCGGAGGGCTCATGTTCCACTCGGTGCGGTCCACCGGCCGGCCAATCTTCTGCAACTGCCGCTTGAGCTCGAAGGCTGCCACCGCGGTAGCCGACTCGTAGAAGGCGTCTCGCTTCACCGACAGGCCGTCGTAGCTCTGCCACGCCTCGGGGAAGCCAATCTTGTTCACCATGGTGCCCAGCTTCTCGGCGGCCTTCTGCCGGGTGGCGTCGTCCATCCACTCGAGGCCGGCGACGCGCTTGCCCATCGCCCCTTGGATGCCCTGTACCAGCGACAGCGCCTTGGCCTTGGCATCTGAGGAGAAGTGCCGACGCACGAAGGCCTGACCCAGCGCCTGACCCAGCCCAGCATCGACCAGGTCCACGCAGTGCTTCCAGCGCTCCGGCTGAGCCTTGGCCCCGGTGAAGTGGGCGGCGCCAAACCAAAACGCCTCATCGTTCATCACCTTGGGCAACGCGCGGGTGCCGGCCGCGTCTCGCAACACCTGCCAGCGGAGGTAGGCCTTCAAGGTCGCCACCGGCGTCTTCTGCACCACCACGTCGAGCTTCTCGATGAGCTTGGGCGTCGTCACATCGAACGCCGTGACGCCCTTGAGGCCCACGGCCGCGAAGTACGCCTCCCAGTCGAAGTGTGGCGCCGCCTTCTTGAGGCCCACCAGGTCGAGGCGGTTGTAGGTGCGCTCTGGGTCGCGCAGCTCCACCCGGGTCCAGTGGCTCTCGGCGAGGCGCGTCTCGAGCGCCAAGATGGCCTCGGCGTCGGCGAGCGCCAGCTTGGGCTCTCGCTGCGCGGCCACGAGCTGCCTGGCCACGTGCTTGACGAAGTCCCTCCGAAGCGCCGCGCTCTTCTCGTCTTGCTTCGTGTAGTAGTCGCGATCCGGCAACGAAAGACCTCCCTGGGCGAGGGCACCCACCACCAGGGTCGAGTCCTTCGAGTCTTGCGTCGAGCCGAGGTCGAAGAAGCCAGGCGTCGTCTGGGCGTGCAGCGCACCCAACATGGCGCCCAGGCCCTTGGCGTCCTTGAGGCCGTCGATGCGCTTCCACACGGCCTTGAGCTGCTCGAGGCCCGTCTTCTCCACCGCCGCTTCGTCCATGCAGCTCGCGTAGAAGTCGGCCACCACCTGGCCGTAGCGGTCTCCGCTGTCGACCTTGCCCGCCGCCGCCTCATCGAGGATGGCGCGGAGCTTCAGCTTGTTCTCCTCGTGCATGACATTGAAGGAGCGGACCCAGCGCGATTGGTCATCGGGCATCTGGGTCTTCGCGACCCAGCCACCACAGGCGTACTGGTAGAAGTCGACGCACGGGTTGACCGAGCGATCGACGATGGACAAATCGATGCCCGGTGCCGCGGGAGCCGGCGCGGTGGAGGTGGAGGCGGTGACAGACGCCGCGGGTTGGACCTTGGGCCCGGCGCAGGCCGCGAAGACGACGAGAGCGAGAAGGACAGAGCGAGACATGAGGTTCAAACCTCCGTTGAGCAGGTGAGTCGTAGCTTCGTCAATTGAAACAGTTCTGCGTTCCGATGTTGGCGATGACCACATCGGCGAAGGCGTTGGAGAGCTTGACGTCACCGGTGGTGCCCAGCGCGTCCCACCCTCCGTCCGCCTCGCCTCCCAGGCACCCTTCTTTCGCGCAGCCCGCCTGCACCAGGGCGAACACACCCACCAGCACAGCCGAGGCCAGCCGACTCAGAGGGACGGTCGTCATCGAGTCGACTGCCTGGCACGACCGGCCCTCCCCGTCGAGGACAACGCGCGCTTGTGCGCTGCGCCGTGACCAAACGGATACGTTCCGGCGCTCTAGCCGCCCAGCAGCTTGGCCAGGTCGGCGAAGCTCTGGGCCTGACCCGCGGGAGAGATTTCGACCCCGAGTTGCCGGCCGATCTGCGTCACCGAGAAGATGCCGCAGACGATTTCGCCGTGGGACGTCTGCTCCATCACCAGGGCGTGCTGGCGACCCGCGGCTCGGAGCGTGACGACGATGTCTCCCACCCGGGCTCGCTTCACGTCGACGAGGTTGAGCGCGTCGATGCTCTCCTGCGCCGTCATGATCTGCTCGACCTTGACCTGGTCGCGCGGAATTCGCTCCTCCGAGGCCACCTTCACCGGCCGCTCCCCCATCACGTCGCGGGCGGTCAACACCCCCACGACCTCGTCGGTGGGCGAGGTGACCAGGAGCAGGCGCACCCCGGCGTGGATCATCTGCTGAAGGGCCGCGTCGGCTCGCTCCTCAGGCTCGACGGTGATGACCTGTACCCTTCGGAGATCGGTCATCACATCGAGCGCGGAGCTGTCGACGGTGACGCGATGTGGCTCCTCCTCGGCCTGGCGGTGGGGGCGGGCTGCTCGCAGCGGGTGAGAGGCAACACGGGCGAACTGGGCACTCATCTCGGCGCTCCTTGTGGCGAGTGATGACTATCAGTCGGACTGCTGGGTATTATTCGCTGGATTCAGGACCCCACCACGAACGCACCAAATGAGTCATTGACTCCAGTCAAGCCGTTGCGCGCCGCGTTGAAAACGCGAACGATCACACGAGGTTGGGTGGTGACACGTCACCGACCTCACCGCGACCGGGCCGAGCCGCCTCCGGGTTTGCGTTGCTCGAGGACGGCGGTCTTCTCATGGTCGACGGCCAGACGCACGCCCAGCACGTCGACGTGCACCAACCGGCCCGCGCCCCAGTCGAGCCCTTCACTCGCAGGGGCGCCCTCCTCCGTCGATGGCTTCTTCACCTTCGTGTCGACGTCCACCCGGCCGAGCCGGTAAACGAGGCGTGCCTCGAGACCCAGTCCCTCCTTCTGGGAGAAGCGCTTGGCTTCGGCTGCGTTGGGGAAGCTCAAGGCCAGCCGGAGCGGCCGGGCCCGCCAGACAGCCTGAGGCACCAGGTCTTCCTCTTCGTCCTCGCTGGGCCGATAGGGCTTGGCCGGCTCGCCCCACGCGACGGTGAGCAACCCAGAAGAGTCGAAGCACTCCACCACTCCGTCGACCTCGACCGTGAGCGCCTTCTTCTTCGCGTTGTACGAACGTAGCGCCACGCCGTTGCCATGGGAGAGGACCGTGACGAAGGTGGAGTCGCGCAACGTCGCGACCGTCTCGGCGTTGTGCGAGTCGCCAGGCTTCGGGAAGAGCGCGCCGAGGCCCTCGGGGCAGGGCCGGCCCGTGGCCACCTTGAGGTACGAGGCATCGCCCCAGATGGGGTCGAGCTGGGCCTGTTCAACTTTGGGAGCCGCCGCCTTGCGCTTGGCCTCCTCGGCCTCCTGAAACGCCTTGCGTTCTGAGTCGAGGCGCTTCTGGGCTTCCCTCATCTTCTTCTTCGAGTCGGTGCACCCGCCGCCAGCGAGGGCAACCCCCAAGACGAGCACGTGGAACCCCAGCCACCTCATGGGACGAGTGTATGCCGGTTCTCGGCCGGGGCGGTATCGGCCTCGTCACGGTCGCGGCGACTCTCCAGCTGCATCCAGGGGTCTCGGAGCGGAGCACCGGGCTCTCCCGAGGGCCCCACCACGCAGGAGGACCTCTGCCACGCCGCTGATGACACGGGACCCGCGATACTCGCCTCCGCCTTCGAGCTCCGTCCGCAAACCGTGGGCATCCCGCCCCTTGACCAAAGACCAGAGGACGACCTACCGAATGGGCATGGGTCTCCGAGCGTGTCATCACGGTGTACAAATCAGTACTCCGTGATGACAGGGCTGGGGAGTGGCCAGGCCTCGAGGTCGGTACGTTCAGAGATTCAGCTTGCCGTGCGCGCGCAAGGCCTTGAGGTGCGCTGGTGGGGCCGGTTCGCACCCACCGAGGCGGTCTGGCCAGCCCCTCGACCCGAGAACGCGGTGAGCACACGTGAAGGCCCGCGGCTGTGCGCACCACTCGACGACCGGCGTGGGGCTCAACCCTTGCCAGTTGGTGAAGAGTTCGGGACCAGCGTGCGCGTTTGGGGGCGTTATGACATCACATTTCGCGCACGCTGATGCCTGCGTGGGGCTTGCAAGCGTCGTTGAGCCGACCCGTGGACGACGTCGCCATGCTCGACCTCGAGGGCGGCGGCCCCCGCATCCGCCGTTTGAACCTTGCAGTGTGGGGCATGACTTCCTCCGCTCTTCTCGCCCCGCTCGGTGCGCGCCTCGGGCTCATCCGCGAGACAACTACCCTCACACAGAGGTTTGCAGCTCAAGTTGCGGCAAGGCTCGATGATTGCTCCCACTGCGGCTTGAGCGCTGGGAGCGGGGCCGGGGCTCGGCTCTGGGTGAGCATCAGGAGCCCCTTGGCCGGTCTGTCGAGTGGCGCAGGGTCAGGCTCGTGGCCCCTCGTGTGTGCTCACTTCGGCCTCGGGCCGAGGGGCTGGCCAGACCGCTCGGTGGGTGGGCACCGGCCCCACCCTCACACCTCAAGGCATGCTCGCACCGCCCTGCCCACCCTCCACCCGAATCGGGTACCGCACGCGGACCTTGCCACCACCAGGGGGCTCGACAAAGCGGATGTCTTGGAACGCGTTGAGGATGCAGCCCTCCATGAACGGCTGGCCGACGCCACCGTCGACGAGCTCGATGCGAGTCACCTCGCCGGTGCCCGCGTCGTCGGGCGTGATGTCGAACGCCACGAGCATTCGCCCTTCGAGCTTCGGGTTCTGACGCAGCCACGCATCGGCGCACTCGCGAATCTCAGGCATCTTTTCGTGAATGGCGGCGCCAATGCCTTCTTTGTCGAAGTCGTATGGTGTCCCACTCGTGTCGCGGTCGCTCGTGGCCGTGACGGTCGAGCCCGTGGTGAGCGGCGCCGGAGCGATGGGCGGCGGAGGAGAGCACACGGCCGGCGCGGTCCTGGGCGTCGAGCTCGCGACGTCAGCGGCGGGAGCACGCGCTTCGCCTCGCGCGGCCGAACCAAGCTGGGCGCCTCGCGCCACCGGTGGAGGTGCCATCGAACTCAGCGCTGGAGGCGCCACGGTCGAGTCGCGAGTCAGGAACTGGGCGACCCCCAGCGCCAACAGGAGCACACCCGTCAATGACGTCGCGAGAAGTCGTCGGTTCACGGCAGCACCCCAGAGCACGAGGGCTTGAGCATAGCTCCATGCGCGGTTCCGCGACTTCAAAGAGACTCATCCCGGCTGGCGCCTTGTGAGACACTGCCACCGTGTGCAGCCAGGCAGTGGAGAAGGGTCGTGTGAGCATCTGGTGGTGGGCGTTCGGCTACTTCACGGCGTATGCCCCATACTCGGCGCTGACGAAGATGCTCTCCGACGGGAAGTTGGGTGCGAGGGTTCCGGGCAACTCCATCCTCCCGCTGTCTACCTTCGCGTCGATGGTTGCGATGGTGGCCTTCCTCCTCGGCACGGGCTGGTGGCGGAGCGCAGGGAGGAAGCGGCTGGGCCCGTGGCAGGTGCCGGCCCCGTCGAGGTGGACGGCGCTCTCGGGCCTCTGTGGCGCGACCATCCTCACCACCACCACGCTCGCCTACACCATCAGCGGAGTGAGCATCGTCTTCATGATGCTGCTACTCCGAGGCGGGATGCTGGCGATGGCGCCCATCGTCGACGCGGTCTCGGGGCGCAAGGTGCAGTGGGTGTCATGGCTGGCGACTGGGCTGACGCTCAGCTCGCTCCTGGTCACGCTCATCGGCCGCGACGAATCGTTCGCCCTGCCCCTGGTAGGCATCCTCGACGTCACGGCCTACCTCGTGGCGTACTTCGTGCGCCTCCGGTTCATGTCGAAGCTCGCCAAGAGCACCTCGGTCGAGGTCACCCGCCGCTACTTCGTCGAGGAGCAGCTCGTCTCGACGCCCGCGGCCTTCCTCGCCTTGGTGGTGCTCGCGCTCATCGCCGGCGACCGGGCCGCGCTGCTCGAGATTCGCCACGGCTTCACCGAGGTGCCGTTCGGTCCGCTGGCGTTCTGGCCGCCCATCATCGGCGTTCTCTCGCAAGGCACCGGCATCTTCGGAGCGCTGGTGTTGCTCGACTCACGCGAGAACTCGTTCTCGGTGCCGGTGAACCGGGCGTCATCGCTGCTCGCGGGCGTCGTGGCGACGCTGTCGCTCTGGGGCCTGGGGCTGGGCAAGGCCCTCGACTGGCGCGAGGCTGTCGGAGCGGGGCTCGTCATCTCGGCCATCGTCATCTTGAGCATTCCATCAGCGCGACGGGCTTGACTCCCCGGCCTACGGTGGGCCGCGCGCCCGGAGTCTCCCGCTCTCCAAGCGAATGGACGACTGCCTCATCGCCTTCGGCCGTCGCAGGGCTACCCGATGCGGCTCTGGGTGCGGGCTGGGAAGGAAACGTCAACGTGAAGTGGATCCGCCGCCTCGAGGTCGTGGACGGCCCTCCACGGCTGGCATCACATCGAGCACATGGTCAGCGGGCGTGTGGCACGGATCGGCCAGGCGCTCCGGAGGCCTTGCCGAGCAGCTCCGCCAACCTGGCCATGACGACCTTGACCGCCGGTCGCCGCACGGCCACGGCTGTCGCGACGAGCCAGATGCCCCGCGACGCGAAGGGGAGCTGGAAGAGACGCGTCAGCGCCGGCTCGCGCTGGCCCCACGCATCGCTCAGCGCCACCACCCCGGCGCCTCCAATGGCCGCCGCGACCAGCGCAGGGTAGCTGTTCGACGAGAAGCTCGCCCGCACACCCTGCGCCTTGAGCCACCTCGCCTCGGGGAGCCGGCCCAGCTCACCCGACGGCAGCACCGCGTCGTGCCCCGCGAGGCGCTTCTCAGTGGGTGGACCCCGGCGGCTGAGGTACGGCCTCGACGCGTAGAGCGCGATGGCTGAGCGCACCACGCAGCGAGCCCGCAGGGACGCTCCCGAGAGCGGCTCCAACCTCACCGCGAGGTCCGCCTCACCAGCGGCCAGGTCGATGCGACGGTTGCCCGCGAGGACCTCGATCGACAGCCCGACGTGCTCGGCGGTGAGGGACAGGAGCCCTTCCTGTACCAGGAGCGGAGCGATGGCCTCGGTGGTTGCGACCCGCACCGTGCCCGTGACCTGGTCTGCCGGAGCGACCTCTGCCTCGAGGGCACTCCCCGCGGCCTCCATCGCCGTGGCGTGCTGCACCGCTCGCCGCCCCGCGGCTGTCAACGCCAGGCCCGCCCGCCCACGAGTGAAGAGCGGCGCCCCCAAACGTCGCTCCAGCTGGACCACCCGGCGGCCAACCGTCGTACGGTCGATGCCGAGCCGTGCGCCGGCCTGCTGCAGACTCCCCGCCCGCGCCACCGCGAGGAACACCTGAACATCGGACCACTCGAGCATGGGTGGGCATTCTCGCACGGCTGATGGGTGCCAGTGCACATGGCGGTGCGCCGGGGCCCGCCACATGTTGGGAGCATGACGAACCGACTCGAGACCTTCACCATCGCCGGGTTGACTCACTTTGTGCTGGTACGGGGCAAGGCCGATGGGCCGGTGCTCCTCCTGGTGCAAGCCGGACCGGGCTTCCCCATGATTCACGAAGCCGACGCCCTCCAGCGAGCGCTGGGGCTCGAGGCGGAGTTCCGTGTGGCGTACTGGGACCAGCGAGGCACCGGGCGCTCGGTGGACCCAGCGACGAGTCCGTTGACCATCGCTCACCTGACGACTGACCTCGGAGCGCTCGTCGAGGCGCTGACGGCGCGGCTCCAGGTACCCGCGGTGAGCGTCATGGGCTTCTCGCTCGGGGGTACACTCGCCATCCTGGCGACCGAGCTGACCAGACGAATCTCAAGGGTCGTCGCGGTGGGCCCTGACATCGACCTCGCCGGCAGCGAGGCCTTCGCCTGGGCCTTCGCACAGGAACAGGCGGTGCGGCGCGGCCACCGGCGGGCGCTCGCCCAACTCCTCGCCATCGGCCCGCCGCCGCACGATACCACCGAGCGCTTCATGACCCGCGTTCGTTGGGTGACTGAGTTCGGAGGCATTCACGTCGGGCGGACCTTCACCCAGCTCGCCGGGACGCTGGCGATGCGATTGCTGACCTCGCCGCACTATTCGCTGCCGCAGGCCTTCGTCGCCCTCCGAGCGATGCAACGAACCCAGGCGCGAGTCCTCCTCGGCCTCTCAGACCTGGCGATGCCGGGGCGCATCACCGTCCCGTTGACCGTCATTCAGGGCCGACTCGACGTAGCCGCCCCACCCGCCTTCGCCCAGCGCTGGGTCGACTCGCTCGAGGCGCCCAGGGGGAAGTCCCTCGTCTGGCTCGACCGCTGCGCCCATACACCCCACTACGAGGACCCGCCGGCCTTTCGCGCGGCCGTTGCTCCTGCGCTCGCCTCGGTCGCGCAGTCCCTCCCCGCGGCTCAACGGATGACGTCGGGCAAATTCGAAGCCACCTCCTCCACCGAAGCAGACCGCCCGAGGACCTCCAACACCTCCGCCAGCGGCTCGGCGTGAAGGCCCTCGAGGTCGTACTCGTGAGGCGGAACAGGTGGGAAGGCGAGGCGCTCGACGGGCGGCACGAAGGCAGAGTCGACACCCGGCTTGTTGCCCCGAGCATCGAGCCGGTACCAGCCAAAGCGCTCGAGGTACACCGCGTTGAGCCCGTGGAGGCAGTACGGAGGCCCCTCGGTGCCGACGCTGAGCCGCTGGTAGCACAACGCCGCCGGGATGCCGTTGGCCCTCAACAGCGCCGCCAGCAGATGGCTCTTCGCATAACAGAACCCAGTCCCGTGGCGCAGCACGTCGCTCGCCTTGCACGTGACAGGATTGAGACGAAAGTCCCAACTGTGTTTGATGGCGTCACGAACGAAGAGGAAGCACCGCTCGGTGATGGCCTCGTCGGAGGCACAGCCGAGTGCCAGCTCCCTGGCCCGCGCCGCCACCTCGGGGTGCTGGGCATCGATGACGTCTCCGTGCGCGAGGTAGATGGCGTGTGGCTCTCGACTGGTCACCCAGTGCTTCTACCACGCAGGCGGACGTGCGCGCTTCCTCCGGCTCGGAGGCCAAACGTCGGTCGGTCTGGGATTGAGCGCCAGTGGCTCGCGTCACGCGACGCCATTCGATGATTGAACAGGGTCGGCGCTTGCGGATACGAAGGAGCGCTGGGCATCACTGGGGAGGCAACGTTGCTCGAGGAGAACTGGGTGTGGACAGCGAACGGAGGTATCGAGCGACGAGCCGCGCGCTGGGTCGTCGTGGTGGCGCTCGGCCTGGCTCGCCTCGGGTGGGCCGCGACGGGCGAGGACGCGGGTGCCCTGCTGACACCGCCCCAGCTCGAGCAGCCGTCTCCCGCGGTCTACCCCCAGCCTCTCCTTGGGAGCGGCGTCGAGGGTGAAGTGCGCCTCCGCCTCACCATCTCGGAGACGGGCGTGGTGTCTCACGTCGAGGTGGAATCCAGCCCGAACCCGACGCTGACGGGCGCGGCTACCGACGCGGCCGAGCACCTGCGCTTCATTCCCGCGCGGCTGGGCGACACACCGGTGGCCGTCATCCTCGAGTACTCGTACTTCTTCCTCGCCTCGACGGTCGACGGAGGCCTCCCGGAAGACGGAGGCGCCATCGAGCCCTTCGCCGAGCTCGGCGGCACGGTGCGCAGCAAGGGCACCCGCGAGCCGGTCATCGGGGCGCAGCTCGAGGTGGACGACGGGGCCACCGCCGAGACGGACGGCACCGGGCACTTCACCGTACGGGTCACCCCTGGCGCTCGCACGGTCACGGTGAAGGCCTCGGGGCATCAACCGGGTGTCTTCCACGAGAACGTCGAGCCCTTCCAGCGCCTCGATGTGCTGTATCGACTGCTCAGGTCGTCGCAGAGCCCCTACGAGACGGTGGTGCGCTCCCAGGCCGACCGCGCCGAGGTCTCTCGAATCCAGCTCGCCGGGCCCGAGCTCAAGGAGGTCGCCGGCACTCGCGGTGAGCCGCTGCGGGTCATCATGTTGCTCCCTGGTGTCGCGAGCCTGGCGTCGGGCCTCTCGTACCCGGTGGTGCGGGGCTCGGTGCCAGCGGCGACCGGGTTCTTCCTCGATGGAGTGCGAATTCCCCAGCTCTACCACCTCGCGCTGGGCCCGGCGGTGGTGCACCCCGAGTTCATCGACGCCATCGACTTCTATCCAGCCAACGCGCCCTCGAGTTACGGCAACCTCACCGCCGGGGTGGTCGCGGCGGCGGTGCGCGAGCCTCGAGAGCAGGTGCACGTCGAAGGGTCCGTCGACATCATCAACGCGGGCGCCTTCGCCGAGGTGCCGATACCCAGCACCGGCACCAACGTCACCGTCGCCGGCCGGGTGAGCTACACCGGGTGGCTCCTCGCTCTCGTCACCAAGGCGGCGACCAACGGCGACGTGACGCCGGTGGCCGACTTCTACGACTACCAGGCGAGGGTCGAGCAGAAGGTGGGCAAGGCGTCGCTGCGGCTCTTGGCCTTTGGCAGCTCCGACCTGGTGGGCGCTCGCCCGAAGGATCCCCAGTCAGTGGCGACCTTCCTCACCTCGCGCTTTCACCGCGTCGACCTCCGGGCCCGGGTCCCGCTGGGGCCGGGGAAGCTCGAGGCGGGCGCCACCGTCGGCTGGGAAGACCTCGGCATCTACGCCGAGCAGTCAGGGCAACGGGCCGCGTCGTTCCTCCTGGGCCGATTCATCCTCTCTGCACGGGCTCAGTGGTGGGTCGAGCTCGCCGAGCACCTCTCGCTGCGAGTGGCGGGCGACCTCGAGCGGCAAGTCGCCAGCATTGACAACACCACCACCATTTCACCTGGCGCTGAGGTCGTTCATCAGCCCGCCGTCATGGGAGTCATCTCCGGCGTGTCGGCCGAGGTGTCCTGGAGCCCGTCGCGGCTCGCGTTGGTTGCGGGGCTCAGGGGAGCGAGCTTCCACGCCCAGCCCGGCGTACAGTTCTGGGCGCTCGAGCCCCGGCTCAGCGCTCGCTTCGCGCTCACCGACTTCCTCACGTTGAAGGGCGGCGCCGGGCTCTTTCATCAGCCACCGACGCTGCTGTTGAGCCTCCCCATCTCGGATCTCGCCTCGCTCAAAGACGGGCTCCAAGAGACGATTCACCTCGCCCTGGGCGCCGAGGCGAGGCTCTTCTGGGGGCTCGAGCTCGGGGTGGAGGCCTTCTTCAACCCGATGACACAGGTTCGCGAGAAGAGCCTCACCCAGTTCATCACAGGCAACTCGACCTACGAAGACAAGCACGGGGCGAGCTTCGGGCGGGCCTACGGCCTCGAGGTCTTGCTCCGGTCGCCCGCCAGGGGTCGCTTCTTCGGGTGGATCTCCTACTCGCTCATGCGCAGCGAACGGCTCCGCACCTTCCCGGTGTTCGGAGCCGACGGAGAGGTCCTCGAGGTTCGAAAGGCGTATCTCCCCTTCGCGTTCGATCAAACGCACAACCTGAATGTGGTGGCTGGCTACCAGCTTCCGCTCGGGTATCGCCTCAGCGGGACCTTCCACTTCAACACCGGCCGGCCCGAGAGCGGAGAGGTCTCGTCGAGGACGATGGTGCCCTCCACCAATGCCCAGGGCCTCGATGTCTGGCGACCGGTCTCGCTCGACCAGGTCGCTCGGCTCCCGCCCTTCTTTCGCTTCGACGCTCGTGTCTCGAAAGAGTGGACCCTCCGAGACCTCTTGTTTGAGCTGTATCTCGACTTGTTCAATATCTCGCTGAGCCAAGAAGTGTATGTGTATGACTATGGCCGGGCGTACGACACCAACCCGCCTGGCCCCGGGGCGCTCGAGAAGAGGGCCACGGCCTTCCCGGTGTTCAGCATCGCGCTCGGCCTCAAGGGGACCTACTGATGCGTGCCTCCTTTTGGGCCACGATGGCGTTGTTCCTGGGCTGCGGCGTGAGCCCGGAGGACCTCTTCGAGTTCAACGGCGTCGTCACCTCGGCCGGCCAAGCACTCACCGGACAACGGGTCGAGGTGAAGCGTGACGCGGCGATCCCGCTCGACGTCAACGCCCGCTGGTGGACGGCCCTGCCATGCTCAGGCGAGAAGACCCTGGCGACAACCACCACCGATGGGACGGGCCAGTTCAACGTCGAGCTGTTCCGCGCGCAGATCGAGCCACCGAGCGATGTGGTCCTGACGTCAGGCTCGTATTGCCTTCGCTTCATCACCGAGGCCGAGGGAACCTCGAGCTGGGTCGACGTGCGTCCCGGGAGTCAGCAGAACGAGCTGGGAACGTTGCAGATTTGGCGGCCCGACGCGCGGCTCGAGGGCGCCTCTCCCGATGGCGGCTTCCTCCTCAGCTTCGATGCTCCCCCACCGGTGGTCGAGAGCGTCGACTCGAAAGTCCGCGTGAGCCTGGTCTCTGCCGAGGGCGTCTGGTGGGATTCGGTCATCGACCTCGCCGACGCAGGCGTGACGAGGGTGACGACTGAGCTCGCCCCGGAGTGGCTCGAGGATCGCCAGGTCAGTGTTCGCCTCGAGGCCGCCACCATGGGCTGGGAAGTCAGTCCCCAGCAGCTCTTCATGCCGAGTTCCGACTCGGCTCGGTTCGGCCAGCTCGCGTCGACCGGCTTCATGCTCGCAGGCTCGGCCTCGCCACCGAGCCGAGGCGCCTCGTGCGCGGCGATCGGCTCACCGTGCCCGTTGACCGATGGCTCGCCCGCCCCAGTCGCGATGGACGGAGGCACCGTCATCGAGCTCGAGCTGGGGTCCCCCATGGTGGTGCGGAGGGTGGGAGTCAGGGGCCGGCGCTACGTCCCAATTCACGTCGGAGGCACCGGCGTCTACCCGTTGCCAACGTACTCGTACGACGCTCTCACCCTCACCCAGCTCGAGACTGGCGAGACCCGGCTGCTCTCCGCCATCGACGCTGATGGAGGGCTTCCCGAGCAAGGGCCCTCTCTCTTCGGAGCGTCGCTGTTCCTCGAGCTCGACGGCTACTTCGTGCTCGACGTGCGCGAGCCGCTCCTCCCTGGCCAGCGGTTCCGGCTCAGCTTCACTCAGCCCCTCGACAGCCTCGCGGAGGTGTCGTTGCTCGATCACTGAGTCGGAGTTGCTGGCGACGCCGGGACGTCGCGGCTGGGTCAGATTTGGGCCATCTGACAGACACGGGACTGGCCAGATCCTCGATGCCCGAGTTGTTCGCCCATTGGGCGATGCTCTTGCCCTCGACAGCTGCGCCTCAGAGCGGAGTTTGGGTCCGCCCGCGACAAGGGGCGGGCTTCGGTGCGCTACGAATCGCCGCCCACTCGGTGTAACACCGGCCTGTGCACCCATTCCTCCGCGGCCTGACTGCCCCACTCCACATCTCCCACCGCGGCGGCGCGGGCCTCGCCCCCGAGAACACCATGGAGGCCTTTCGCCGGGCTGTCGACCTCCATCGCACCGACATGCTCGAGCTCGACGTCCGCGCCACCACCGACGGCGAGGTCGTCGTCTTCCACGACCCGACCCTCGAGCGCTGCACCGACGGTCACGGCCCCATCGAGGCGCTGAGCTACGCCGAGCTGCAGCGCCTCGACGCTGCCTTCCACTTCTGCCCCGCTGGAGGGAGCGGGACACCCTTCAGGGGCCAGGGCGTTCGCGTCCCCCGGCTCACCGAGGTGCTCGACGCGTTTCCCCGGCTGCGCCTCAACGTCGAGGTGAAGAGCGAGGCGGCTCTGGGGCCCTTCGTGGCGCTCATGCGCGCGCGACCGTCGGAGCTCGAGCGCCTGTGCATCGGCTCCGAAGTCGACGACCTCGCCGCCGCCCTGTCGAGCCAGCTGCCCGACGCCTGCCTCTTCTACCCAGCCAATGCCCTTGGAGCCTTCATTATGTCGGTACACACCGACGAGCTGGAGGACGACCCCCGGTACACCGTGCTCGACATGCCGCTCGTCTGGGAAGGCGTGACCATCTTCGGCGAGACGGTTGCCCAGGTTGCGCAGGCCAGGCAGAAGTGGGTCAATGTCTGGACTGTGGATGACCCGAGCGCGATGCGGGCCGCCATCTCCGCCGGCGTGGGTGGCATCATGACCGATCGCCCGGACATCCTCCGCGCGGTGCTGGATGGCCGCTGAGCCCCTGGCCCACGTGCCACGGCCGGCGCCCGTACACCGGTGGCCCAGCGCGCTCGTCGAGGGCCGGCTGGTGCGTCGCTACGAGCGCTTCGTCGCCGAGGTGAAGGTGGGCAGGACGCTGGTGCGGGCCCACTGCGTCAACTCCGGGCGCATGGAGGGAATGATTGTCCCCGGCGCACGGGTATGGCTGTCTCGCGCCGAGCGGGTCCGCGCCCTCCCGTGGACCTGGGAGCTCGTCGAGCTCGACGGCGTCATGGTGGGCGCCAACACCGCCCTGCCCAACCGCCTGGTGAAGGTCGCCCTCGAACGCGGGCTCGTGAGCGGCCTGGCCGGCTACTCCGTCGTGCCCGAGCAGCCGATGGGCCCCAAGCACCGCGTCGACCTCGCCCTCGATGGGCCCCAAGGCCGACAGTTCCTCGAGGTGAAGAACTGCCACCTGGTCTACCCCGACGGGCGCGGCTACTTCCCCGACTCGCACAGCGAGCGCGCGGTGAGCCACGTGCAGACCCTGGCACGCTTGGCCCGGCAGGGCGTCGAGACGCACGTCGTCTTCACCCTCCAGCGCCTCGATGTTCAGGCCCTGCGGCCGAGCGCGCTCCACGCCCCCGACTTCGCCCGGGCCGTCCGCCTCGCCGCCCGGGCCGGCGTTCACTTTCGAGCCCTGCGCTTCGAGCCTTCAGTCGACGGAGTGTGGTTCGACACGGAGGTCCCGGTGGAGCTGGAGCCGTATGAGCTGGAGCCAGTCGCCCGCTGGAGCGCGGCGTTCGATGCCACCAGTGGCTGGGTCCGCAAGGATGGGAAGGTCGCTGGTCGCTCGGTGACGGCGGGCAGCCGAGCCCGGTGAATGCCACGAGCATCCACGCCGAACCTCGCAAAATGACATGCCTTGACATGGGAGTCGCTCCTCACACCCCGGAACCTCTGCGCTGTGTGAATCCGTCTTGATGGAATCTTGATGTCGTTCGAGGCAACAGTGCTCGGCCGTGAGCGCAGACGGAGAACAGCGGCCGGTCGAGAAGCCAACCTCGTGGTGGGACCGCATGGCGGCAGCCGTGCTGGGCCGCACCAGAGACGTCCGGGACCCGAAGGTCTTTCACACGGTGTCCCTCATCGCCTTCTTTGCGTGGGTGGGGCTTGGGGCCGATGGGCTCTCCTCCTCGTCGTACGGGCCCGAGGAGATGTTCAAGGCGCTGGGTGAGCACACCTCGCTCGCCGTGGCCCTCGCGCTGGCCGCCGCCTTCACGGTGACAGTCATCTCGCTCGCCTACAGCCGCATCATCGATCGCTTCCCCTTCGGCGGCGGCGGGTACGTGGTGGCGACCAAGCTCCTCGGACCCGAAGCCGGCGTGGTGTCAGGCTCGGCGCTGATGGTGGACTACGTCTTGACCATCACCACGTCGATCGCCGCGGGAGCCGACGCCATCTACAGCTTCCTGCCTCCCGCGTGGGTCGAGCACAAGCTGGTGGTCGAGGCCGTCGTCATCGGTCTGCTGGTGCTGCTCAACCTCCGGGGCGTGAAGGAGTCGGTCGCCGTGCTGACTCCCGTCTTCCTCCTCTTCTTGCTGACGCACGTGATTCTCCTCGGCGGTGGCTTCGTGGTGCGCGGCTCCGAGCTGCCGCACCTGGCGACCGAGGTGAGGAGCGGTCTCTCCCGTGACCTCGCCACCCTCGGGCTGGGGGGCGTGATGGCCCTGTTCCTCCGCGCGTACTCGATGGGCGCCGGCACCTACACCGGCATCGAGGCCGTCTCCAATGGCTTGCAGATCATGCGCGAGCCGCGGGTCGCCACGGGCAAGCACACCATGGCGCTGATGGCCACGTCACTGGCCCTCACCGCCGCGGGAGTGACGCTCTGCTACCTCATTCTCGGAGTCCACCCCGAGGCCGGCAAGACGATGAACGCGGTGCTGGCCGAGCGCTTCGTGGGCGCGGCCGGCTGGTCGTCAGTGGGCGGGCCCTTCGTCACCATCACCCTCGCCTCGGAGGCACTGCTCCTCTTCGTGGCCGCCCAGGCCGGCTTCATCGACGGCCCACGCGTGATGGCCAACATGGCTGGTGATTCCTGGGTGCCTCACCGCTTCTCGCAGCTCTCCAACCGCCTCACGATGCAGAACGGCGTGCTCCTCATGGGAGCCACCTCGGTCGGTGCGCTCCTCTACACCCGCGGTGACGTCGCCTCGCTCGTCTCGATGTACTCCATCAACGTCTTCGTCACCTTCTCGCTCTCGCAGGCCGCCATGGTGCGGTACTGGTGGCAGGCGAAGGGCCGGAAGGAGCCCTTCGGTCGCGGGCTCGCGGTGCACCTGGTGGCGTTCGTCCTGTGCAGCACCATTCTCGTGTTGAACGTGTACGAGAAGTTCTCCGAGGGTGGCAACATCACCATCTTGGTG
The DNA here is from genome assembly GCA_003153055.1 of Myxococcales bacterium. The sequence goes on along the minus strand of PMBV01000187.1, from coordinate 11,233 downwards.
ACATCGGTTCTGGTGGCCGCCTGTGTCTTCACCCGCCGGCACTACCGGAAGATTGGCCAACAGCTGAGCCGGCTCGACGCGGTGCTCGAGAGCCTCCCCGCCGAGACTCCAGAGGTGGCGCCGACGCTCGACCCCCGGGCCCACACCGCGGTGCTGCTGGTGGGAGGCTACGCTGGGCTGGGCGTGCATTCGCTGCTCAGCGCACTGCGCCTCTTCCCGAACCTCTACCGGAACGTCGTCTTCCTCTCGGTGGCGGTGGTGGACTCGGCAACTTTCAAAGACGTGCAGGAGGTGGACGAGGTGGCCAAGCGCACCCAGGAGAGCCTCGACCGCTACGTGGCCCTCGCGCACCGGCTCGGCCTCGGCGCCACCTCGCGAATGGCCGTCGGCACCGAGGTGGTGCCAGAAGCCGAGGCCCTCTGCCGAGAGGTCGCCCAGAGCTTCCCCCGCAGCCTCTTCTTCGCCGGCAAGCTCATCTTCGAGCGAGAAGGGCTGCTCCAGCGCATTCTCCACAACGAGAGCGCGGTTCAGCTCCAGCGACAGCTGCAGTTCGCCGGGCTCAACGCCATGGTGCTGCCGGTGCGGGTGATGGCGAGCTGACGGCCCGGGGAGCGGGCGACCTCACTTGGCAATCAACAGAAGCATGGAGCGCGCCTCGAGCCCGTAGCTCGTCCCCTCTGCCCCGATGAACGCCTCGCTGCCCGGCACCGCCACCGTGTTGGCTCCGTCGTTCCAGCTCGCCGTGTCGGTGACGCGGTACCAGCTCTTTCCCGTGCCCGGCCATGGCAGGGTGAAGCTCACCGAGCCAGACCAACCATTGTACGCCACGTAGAGCGCGCTCGCCGGGTCGCCCAGCTCGGTGCCGTCGAGACGCCAGGCAATGGCGTGGTTCGAGGTGTTGGTGAAGTACGCCGCGTCGGCCTGCGCGCCGTCGGGCTTGAACCAGCGCAGCTGCTCCATCACATTGCCGTTGGTGTCGACCCCCGAATACCAGGTCGCCGGGCGCAGGGCCGGGTGGGCGCGCCTGAAGGCGATGAGACGCTGGGCGAAGGTGCGCTGGTTGGTCGCGTCGGTGTCCCAGGTCCACCCCAGCCAAGTGCCGGTGGAGTCGAGGTTGTACGAGTTGTTGTTTCCCTGGATGGAGCGGAGGAACTCGTCGCCTCCCGTCATCATCGGCACTCCCGCGCTCAGCATGAGAAAGGCGAAGCCGGTTCGTACCGCCCGCCGCTGGAAGGCCGCCACCCCGCCTTGGTCCCAGCTGTTGTTGTTGTTCTCACCCCCGTCGGAGGGGCCGAACGGCCAAGCCAGGAGGTTCTGCTTGGTGTTGTAGGTGTAGAGGTCCTTCAGGGTGAAGCCGTCGTGGGCCACCATGAAGTTGACCGAGCCCCACGGCTGGCGCCCGTCGTCGGCGTAGAGGTCCGAGGAGCCGGCGAAGCGGGTGGCCAGCTCGCCGGTGGTGACGACGGAGACGCCGAGCTTGTTCTGTGCCTTGCGCAGCGAGTCGCGGTAGATGCCGTTCCACTCCGACCAGCCGGAGGGAAAGCCGCCGACCTGGTACGAGTTGCCGCCGATGGCCCAGGGCTCGGCGATGAGGTCGACGCCGGCGCCTCCAGCCGCGGGCCTCGGTGGGAGCTCGCCCACGATTCGGTTGAGCGCGTTCGCCCCGTCCATCTTGTCGAAGTTGAAGCAGCCGTGCTCGCAGGTGTTGCCCAGTACCGAGGCGAGGTCGAAGCGAAAGCCATCGACGCCCAGCGTGTCACGCCAGTAGGCCAGCGAATCGACGATGACGTCCTGCGCGGTCGGGTTGTGTGTGTTGTAATTGCCGCCGACTCCGGTGTTGTCCCAGGAGTGTTGAAAGTCGGAGGTCAACGAGTAGTACGTCGGGTTGTCGAGCCCCCGGAAGTTGAGCAGGGTGTAGACCGTCAACCCGTCGCTCCCACCCCACGCGCCGCCCTCGCCGGTGTGGTTGTACACCACGTCGATGAGCACCTTGAGGCCCGCGTCGTGAAAGGCCTTCACCATCGCCTTGAATTCCCGAGTGGGCCCGCCGGCCGTCTTGTCGGACGCGTAGCGGCGATCAGGCGCGAAGAAGTCGAGCGTCATGTAGCCCCAGTAGTTGTCACCGGTGTCCGAGTTGGGGTCGACGTCGTTGGTATCGTTCTGCGTCTCCTGAACCGGCAGCAATTCAACCGCTGTCACCCCCAGACTCGCCAAGGTAGAAGCCTTCATCGCCGCGCCCGCATAGGTGCCCTGGAGCGCAGCCGGCACCGAGGCGTCGTTCTTGGTGAGGCCCCGCACGTGCACCTCGTAGAGGATGTCGTTCTTGAAGGCCCCGGTGGGCTTGGTGCCGATGGAGCTGGTGTCCGGCGGAAGCACGAGCCCCTTGGCCGCGCAGGCCCCTGAGTCCTTGTTCCGGTTCGCCGCGCCCGAGGCGTAGAGTGTCCCGTCGAGGCACCCGGAGGTGTTCGGGTCCTGGCTCAGCTCGCGGGCGTACGGGTCGAACAGCAGCTTGTTCGGGTTGAAGCGATTGCCTGACGCGTCCACGTCGATGATGAAGCCTGCGCCCGTGCCCTTGGTCCACGAGGTGTTGTACGGCCAGTTCGGGCCCCAGGCACGGTAGCCGTAGTACACGGTGCCGGTGAGGTTGCTGCTCTTCAGCGTCGCCACCGAGACTGTCTTAGACCAGACGTTGGTCGCCGCGTCCTTCACCAGCAGGTACTTCACGACCTCCTGCGCGCCAGAGGGCGTGTTGTACAGCCAGACCTCCAGGCGGGTCGCGCGAGAGGAGAAGACGCGGAAGGTGATGTTGGCTTGGGTCGAGTCGTAGCGGCCACCGAGCGCGAGGGAGTCGATCGCACCTTCAGCGGGGAGCGCTAGGAGCAGGCACAGAGAGAAGCGGAGAGACCATCTCACGACAAGCGAGCAGCGAGCCATGGGGTACCTCACAGACTGGAACCGGGGAGTGGGGGGAGTCTAGCGGACGGATGGGGAAGGTGAAACCCACGGATGCCAGTCCAGTTGCCGCTTGTCAGGGTTTGGAGTGAGGCGGGACGGAAGCTCAACTGCCGGGTGCGCGTGCGCGTGCGGGTGCGCGGGCGGGGACGGAGATGCGGGGACGGGGGTCAGCGCGGGGGCAGGAGCCCTCGCTGCACGGCGGCCGCAAGCTCCGCGAGGGAGCTCGTCACGGTGACGTCGGGCCGGGCCAGACGGGTCTGGACGACGACATCGAGGCGCCGCTGGTAGCCAGGGTGAACCCCGACGAAGAGCGGCTTGCTGCTCTGGCTCCAGGCGCCCAGCTCATAGAGGGTGATGGGACAGAGCGTCTCCGAGGGGAACCAGAAGAGGATCGCCCTGGCCGACTTGAGGTGGCGGTGCTCCCAGGCGATCTGACGCTCTATCTCGACGGGGTCGTCAGGCCAGTCGCGGCGACGCGGGTTCACCAGCACCCACTCCGGGCCCAGCGGGTCGGAGCCAGACGCGAGGTGCTCGGCCATGGTCTCCTGCCAGTCGGGACAGCCGGTGATGCCCCCAGCGAGGAAGAGCTGGGGACTGCCGTGGAGCGGCTCGGCTGGGGCTTCGACGATCTCGTGGCGCATGCCGGCACGATACTTCGCTCACCGGACGCTCGTTACGGGTCGTAGCCGTTGGTGGCGCTCTCGTCGGTGTAGCGGTCGACCACCGACCACGAGCACCCGCACGAGGCATTGCACGAGAGATCTCCCACCACCCACACGATGCCGGCGTTCGGGTTCGACGTCGGTGGCGTGCGCTCGGCGACCGTCCCGTCGGGGAGCACCACCACCACCTTCGCGCTCGACTGCTCGATGCCGGGGCTGCCCGAGTAGAGGTTCACCGAGAAGCGGTAGACGCCGGCCGTGCATTGCGTGAGCGAGGTGATCTCCGGCCCGAAGCCGCTGGTGTCGTCGGTGTCGAGGAACGCGTAGGGCGGCTCGACGAGGCTGCCACGGCTCCTGAACGAGACGTGGAACCGGCCGTTGGTGCAATTCGTCTCGCCCGACGGGCACGGTCCGGTGAAGTGCGAGTCGAGGTCACTCGGGTTCTCGGCCCAGGTGAGAATGGCCTGGAACTTCGGCGTCTCGACGATGAGCGGGCTGGGGAGCGTCGCGCAGCTCCCCGTGGAGCAGGTGGACGCGGTGGTGGCGGTGGTCTGGCTCACCGGACCGACGATGCCTCCCGAGGTGACCCCGACGATGCTGAGCGTCGACCCGCGGCGAACATCGAGGCACGCGCACCCGTCGGCGCCCGTCGTGCCGTAGCTCACCCCGTTGTAGCTGGTGCCCCGAGCCTCCAGGGAAACGCCCACCGCTGGGTTGCCGGCCTTGTTGTTGGCGCAGGCCTTGAGGCAGGTGGTCTCGTACACCTGGTCCGCGTTCCACCACGAGAGATGCGGGAGCTGTGCATCGCAGGCGCCCGTGGCACAGCCAGTGAGCGAGCCCTCCTGCTTCCAGCGGCCGGTGCCCTCGTCGAACGACCACAGGGGAACCGAGTCGGCCGTCGACGAGACGACCTCGAGCTTCGCCGTCGCCGTCTGCCCGCTCTTCAGGTTGACCTCCGCGCCGCTGGAGTCCTCCACCAGCACGGCCAGCGCCCCGAAGCTCTCGAGCAGCTTCCCGTCACTCGTCACGAAGCCGCCGGGAAAGGCCCCACGCTCACCCTCACTCGAGGGGTCGAGGTGGGAGAGGTGCACGGTCACCATGCCGGTGGCGTTGAGGGCGCTAGCCGGGAAGGTGAGACTCGTGGCGCCGGTGGAAATGGTCCCGCCCGACGCGGCCTCGAACTGGGTGGTGGCCTTCCACGCCAGCAGCGTCACCTGAACGAAGGTGCTCGCCTGCGCCGGCGCGGTGAACGACTTCTGGGTCGGAGCGTAGCCCTTCACCTTGGCCGCCAGAGCGAGCTCGGTGTCGGGCACCACGCTGATGCTGAAGAACCCGCTCTCGTTGGTGTCCACCGACTTCCCGCTCACGGTCACCTTCCCCGCGGCTGACGGCGTCTGCCCAGATGAGTCGGTGAGCCTGCCGTAGACGAGCACCTCGTGCTGCCCGCAACCGCCACAGCCGACAAGTGCCAAAGCGAAGCCCAGCGCCATTCGTCTCAACGCAATCATCGAAGCCCCCTCTTCTCGATCAGAACGTGTCCCGCGCCCCGCGCCTCAGGACCCAACGATAACGCCTGGGCAAGATGGTACAATGAACTTCGGGGCGCTGGAGCTCGAGCGCTCCAAGGCCCCCCTCGCCGGTCGCACTTCAGTGCCCAGCGCCACGACGGCCGGGCTTCCGAGTATGGTGGCCAGCACCATGACCTCGGAGCACACCGACAAGGCGTTCGAGCGAGACCTGTACAGCGTTCGCGAGCGGCTCCTTCGCATGGGAGCCCGGGTCCACGCCGCGGTGGAGCAGAGCCTCAAGGCCCTGGCCGAGCGCGACTCGGGGCTCGCCAACCAGGTCATCGACGACGACGCGGAGATCAACCGCCTCGAGGTCGACATCGACGAAGCGTGCCGGCGCATCCTCGCGCTCCGGCAGCCCGCGGCGAGCGACCTCAGGCTCATCACCACCGCGCTGAAAATCGTCACCGACCTCGAGCGCTGCGGCGACCTGGCGGTGAACATCGCCGAGCGAGTGGTCGACTTGAACCAGGCCGCGCCGATGCCGCCGTCGCCTTCACTCTACCGCCTGGCCGAGGCGGCCCAGTCACAGGTGAAGAAGGCCCTCGACGCCTTCGTGGCCTCCGACGCCGCGGCCGCCGAGGAGGTCCTCGCGGGCGACGACCTGCTCGACGCGCTCTTCCTCAAGTTCTTCGCCGAGGAGCTGGCCTTGATGATGGAGGACACCAGGTACATTCGCCGGGCGACGGCCCTCATGTTCATCGGCAAACACCTGGAGCGCATCGGCGACCACGCCATGAACGTCGCCGAGATGGTCGTCTACATGGTGAATGGCACCGACATCCGCCACCCTCGGAGCCGCCGCCTCGAGCGCCGCCCGCCCGAGCCACCCAAGGGCTGAGACTCGAACCTCACCGCTTGAGGCCGTGGGTGTCGAGGAGCTTGTAGAGGTAACTCCGGGCGATGCCCGCCTCCCGCGCCGCTGCCGAGGCGTTCCCCCCGTGACGGGCCAGCAGCGCCTCGAGGTACGAGCGCTCGAACTGCCGGAGCGCCCGCTCCCGGGACGCGTGAAAATCCACCGCCGTACCCGCTCTGCCCGCGGTGTCGAAGAGGGCCTCGGGCCCCAGCGTGAGGAAACGCTCGACGGCGTTTTTGAGCTCACGAACATTGCCCTCCCAGGGGTGGCACAGCGCCGCCAGGGTGGAGGCCTCGAGGGGCTGCTCGGCGCCCGCCTGCGCCGCGAAGCGATGGGCCAGCAGGGGAATGTCCTCGAGGCGCTCGCTCAGCGGCGGGACCTCGAGCACCAGCGCGGCGAGGCGGTAGTAGAGGTCGAGGCGGAAGGCACCAGACTGGGCTCGCTGCCAGAGGTCGTGGTGCGTGGCGGCCAGCACGCGGAAGTCGCTCTCACGAACCCGGCCGTCACCCACTCGCTGAAACGTGTGCCGCTCGAGCACCCGCAGGAGCGCCGGCTGCAACTCGAGGGGCAGCTCGGCTACCTCGTCGAAGAAGAGGACCCCGCCGTCGGCTCGCTCCAGGGCACCGGTGGCGTCCTTCACCGCGCCGGTGAACGCGCCCTTCACGTGCCCGAAGAGAGCGGCCTGCATCAGGCTCTCGGAGGCCAGCCCGCAATCGAACACCACGAAGGGGCCGCCGCGGCGAGGGGAGCGCGCATGAATGGCCCGGGCGACGCCCTCTTTCCCCGAGCCGGTGGGCCCGTGAATGAGGACCGACGCATCGGTGGGCGCGACCTGCTCTACCTGCGCGAAGAGCCGCCGCATGGCGACCGACCGACCCAGGAGCCCCTCGAGCTCCTCGTGCTCCGAAAGCCTCGTCGGGACGACCGCCGGCAGCACGCTGAGCCAGGTCTGACCCAACTCGAGCGAGGCGCCGAGCGGCAGCTCCATGCGGTCGAAGCGATTCCCCAGGTAACGGGTGCCGTTCTTCGAATCGAGGTCCTTCACCCGCACCTTGCCCCCGAGGAGCTCGATGGCCGCGTGTTGACGAGAGACCGACGGGTCCGTGAGCCGCAGCGTGCAGCTCGGGTGCGTGCCGACGATGGCAGTGCCCTCGAGCAACTCCACAGCGCGACCCTCGTCGGGCCCCGCCGTCACGAGCAACCTCGCCGGCTGAGGACGAGCCGAAGAAACACCGTGGCCAAGGCTGGCCGTCTCGGGGAGCACGCCGGGGTTCATGGAGGCGAAGACAGCCTAGCAGGGAGTGAATGACTCTGGCTGGGCCCGGGAACACTCGAGGGACCAGCGTGCGCGTTTCGTCACGTCAGGACAACCTCGAACGCGCACGCTGCGGGGTGCTCAGAACTCCGCGCGCACGGTCACCACCTGACCTTCCTCCACCACGATGCTGCGCGCGTCGACCTCCCCTTGCGGACCTCGAAGCACCAGCTGATGGCGCCCAGCCGGAATCGGAAACCGTGACACGGGGGTGCGCTCGACCTCACGCCCGTCGAGCAGCACCGCCGCCCATGGTCTCGCGTCAGCCGTCAGGTAGCCGAGCCGAACTGGTGCGACGACCGGAGGCCCTGCCGTTGAGGGGTCGGCGCGCCGCCGCTCCGAGCTGCCCCCGGGCTGGGCGAGACGCTGTCGCGACACCGTTCTCAGGTGGCCCGGCGTGCCCTCCGTTGGCTTCCCTGGCGATCGCGAAAGCTCGGCTCGCCGTGGCGGAGCCTCTGAGTCGATACGGGCCTCGTCCTCCTGCGTGCCGGACGGACCTCGGAGGTCTGCGCGATGCTCCTCAGGCGAAGGCCCGACCTCCAGCGTCGCCGCGTCAGCTCGCTCGGTGACAGCGCCCGGTTCGCTCGGCGCAGCAGCTCCCTCCACCGAGCTCGGCAATTCGGCCGCGCTCGCATCGGGGACGGCCGACGTCGCAGCCTCGTCACTCACTGAAGCCGGCTGAAGGAGCCACCAACCCAATCCTCCGAGGACCACCAGCCCCATCGCGGCCGCGGCGAGAAGCCACCAACGCCGGCCCGACGGGACCAGGGGTGCATCATCGTCCTCGGGGCCGAGGGAGGCAGTGTGGGCCTCAACGGAGCCGCCGCTCGTCGGGTGAGTGAAGACCGCCAGGGCCTGGCCGCACCAGCTGGCGACGTAGTCTCCGAGCTCGGGGGCGCTCGCCACCGGACCATCGACGAAGGCCTCCCTGAAGGCACGGGCCGAGGTGAAGCGCTCCCCGGGCGACTTCGCCAACGCGCGCTCGAGGGCCTGCGCCATCGCGGGGCCGACGTCGGCGCGCAGCTCGCCGGAAGGCTGGGGCGACTCGCGCAGCACGGCCTCCATGGTGCGGACGTCGCTCGCTCGCCAGAAGGGAGAGACCAGGGTGAGCAAATGGTAGAGGGTGACGCCAGCCGAGAAGAGGTCGGCTTGGCGCGTCACCGGCGGCGCGCCGCGCTCGATCTGCTCGGGAGCGACGTAGGCCGCCTTGCCTCTCAGGGTACCCGGGCGAGTGGCGTGGATATTCGTCGTCGCCTTGGCCAGGCCGAAGTCGTTCAGGAAGACGGCTCCAGCGCTCGAGAGGAGCACGTTCGAGGGCGACACGTCTCGATGAATGACGTGCAGCGATTGCCCGGCGGCGTCGGTGAGCCCGTGAGCGTAGGCGAGGGCCTCGAGCAGGCCGGTGGCGATGAGGCGCACCAGCGGCAGCGGCACCAGCGCTCCCCGGGCGGCGACGGCGCGGAGCAGCGCGCTCAAGCTGACGCCCTCGATGAGCGCCATGGCCAGGTAGGGTCGGCCGTCGACCTCTCCCACGTCGAAAATCTGCACGATGTTTGGGTGGTTCATCCGCGCCGCGAGGCGAGCCTCGTCGAAGAAGCGGGTCACGAAGTCCTGGTCATCGGCGAGATGGGGCAAGAGGAGCTTGAGCGCCACCTCCTTCTCGAAGGCCTCGGCGCCTCGTCGGCGGGCGACGAACACCTCGCCCATGCCCCCCGCGGCCAATCGCGCACCGAGCTCGTACTGCCCGAACCGCATGCCCGAGGCCATGCCTCACCCTACGAATCGCCAGGGCTCAAGGCCAGAGGCAGGTATCCGTCGCCGAGCGTTTGAGCCGCAAGTCATCGACGATGATGGCGTCAGTGGTGTTGCCGGGAGAGACGCCGAAGCCGATGCGCGCGTCGAGGCTCACCCCATCGACCGTCGGCGTGTAGGAGTTCTCGAGCCGCACCCAGTCGCGGCCGATGGTACGGGACGTGGCGGTGGGGCCTCGCTGCGCGCCGCCGTCGAGCGTTTCACGAATGGTGAGCTGCACGTTGAAGCCCGCGTCGGTCGGCACGGTTCGCAGCCAGGCCTCCACGCACCAAGTCTGCCCACTCTTCGGGTCGGGAAGGGCGACCAGGGGCACCATCGCGGGCGCGTTGCCTCCGTCGCCGCGCTGCCCCCACAGCCGCACCGCTGAGTGCCCGCCATGGGGATTCACGGTCTCCTCGGTCAGCTTCCCGGGTTTGGCCACCCAACCCGGGCATCCACCATCGGGGAAGAAGAGCTCGAAGTCGCCGTTGGGCAGCCAGTTGTCGGGCCCGGCGTCGACCTCTCCTTCCCTGAAGCAAACGTCATCGAAACACACGAAACCGTCGCCGCATGGCCGGGTCGCCTCGCAGCGCTTGCCGGTGGCGTCGAGCGGCCCAGGAAAGCAGCGCGTCGTCAGCGCGGCGGCGGTCAACATCAACGCGAAGGAGCGTTTCACCATACGAAGAGCACCACGCCGGTCGCCGCGGCGAGGCCGGCTCCGATGAAGAGGCCCGTCGCCACGGTCGCGTCGGTGACGGCCCGCTGATGGGTGGCCCGCGCCGTGTCAGCCCAGTCGTTGGGCGGAGCACCCTGCTGGGACCGGAGCGCCAGGTCCAGCGACTGGGCCTGGAGCAGCGCGCCCACGAGCCCAGCGACGACTGACAACCCAACTGCCACCCAGGCCGGCACCCGCTCGAGCCGGGGCGTCGCGTGCGCCACCAGCATCGGGCCGACCAAGGCCACCGCGCGCCGCTGTGGCTCCTCGGCGTTCCCCAGCGAGGCGAGGACCCGCCCCTCCTCCTCGCGCGCCTCGAGGTACCATTCGACGGAGTGCCCCGGACGAGGCGCGACGACGAGGCGAAGGCTGGTTTCGTTGGGCGTGACGAGCGCTTCCTTCCACGGCCCGCCGTCGTCCCTCGCCACGAAGGCGAAGTGGGCGACCTTCCTGTAGGGGTCCTGCACCTGCACCAGCTCCTCGCCGTCTCGCGAGGCAACGAGCCGAAGGGTAACTGAATCCCCCGGGTAGAGGCGGTGCTTCACGTCGAGGAAGACCTCGGAAATCTTCGGTGACGTGGCCCGCTCCAGCTCGTGCTCCGGCCTGAGCTCGAGGAGCTCGGCGAAGACCGACTCGGCGTCCTTGCGAGCTCCCTCGGCGACCAGGCAAGTGCCGAGCAGCTCGAGCACTTGCACCAGCTCGGGAGCGCCCGGTACCTGGCGCGCCACCTTCAACTGCTCGATGGCCTCGGCGAACTTGAGCTTCTGGGCCAGCGCCTGCCCGTTGGCGAAGTACGGGTTGGCCGGCTGAGCGAGGAGGAGCAGGGCGACCCACATGACCCAGCCGTTCTACCTCGATTTCCGCTGACGAGCCGCCGCGGAACACGTGTCACGGCGTTGGGCGCAACCGGCTGAGAGAGCGCGCTCGAGTTGAGTTGGGGCTATGGCTCGATGATTGCTGGCACTGCCCTGGGGCTTCGGGCTCTGCGAGCGAGGCGGGGGCACCGGCGAGCACCACGAGCCCCTCGGCCGGTCGGTCGAGTGGTGCAGGGCCGGGCTCGTGGCCGCTGCGCTCACCGCGATCTCGGGGCGATGCGCTGGCCAGACCGCCTCTGTCGATGGGCCGGGCCCCTGCCGCCGCCTCTCCGCGATGGAAGCNNCCTCGCGTCGAGGGTCGTGCCGTTGGCGATGCACGAGAGGATGGCTCCGGCCGGTCGGGTGCATGGGCGGGTGCTTCTCACGTATGCTCACCGAGGTTCGGGTCGAGGGGCTGGCCAGTCCGCCTCGGTGGTTGGGCCGTAGCCCGCCCGCGCCCTTCAAGGCGTCGTCGCCGTTCGGCACCCGTTGCGGGTCCCTCCTCCTCGGTGGGAAG
>PMBV01000407.1:411-7238 GCA_003153055.1 Myxococcales bacterium | reverse complement strand
GCGCTGGCCCAGCTGCTCGAGACCTCACCGCCCGACGCCGAAGTCGCCTACCAGCACGCCGTGGCAAGCGAACTGCTGCTCGAGCGTGAAGCGATGAAGCGCAAGGTCGGGCGCGATGGGGTGACGGTGATCGACGTCGACGCAAACCAGTTGTCGTTGGCCGCTGTGAATCAGTACCTCGAGATCAAGGCGCGAGGTACCCTCTGAGATCGCGGACGGGCTGTGCAGCGCGGCGCGACCAACACAGGAGAACGCGATGAAGGTTTTCTGTCCGAACTGTGGCACTGACAACGAAGGCATGCCGGGCGGGCGGCTCACGTGCAAGGCATGCACGGCCACCTTCGAGGTGCCTCGCGAGGGCGGCGTCAGCCCCCAACCCGCGCCTCTGCGCTACCCGCCACCTCCCGCTCCAGTGGCCAGTCAGCCGACCTCAAGCGCCCCTTTCCCGGGGTTCGTGGGGCCTGCGCCGACGGGCTTTGGCAGCACGGGTGGGAGCATTGCCAGCGGCCAGCCCAACCCGCTGGCGATCATCTCGTTGGTGCTTGGAATTCTCTGCTGCATTCCGTTCGCGTCGACCGCGGCGATCGTGACCGGAGTGATCGCCCAGAACCAGATCAACGCCAGCAACGGTCAACAGCGCGGCAAGGAGCTCGCCCTGGCGGGGATCATTCTCGGCTCCGCCAGCCTCGTGCTCTTCGTCATCGGGCTGATTCTCAACGTGGTGATGAAGCTTCGCTGACCAGCTTCCGCAACACGCCCGACCAGAGGTACGCGTAGACCCCGCTCCCGATCATGAGCGCGAAAGACACCTTGAAGGTGACCGACAGCCGCGGCGGGTGAATCTGCGAGATGGTGCCCTCGATGAGCCCGGCGAGAATGAAGAGCGCGAGAGTGCCCAAGAGGAGCCTCACGGCCGTCACCGCCTCGACCCGAAGCGCCTGTCTCCGGGCGAGCCCGCGGGGCGCGACCAGGCCACGAGCCAAGATGAAGCCGGCCGCCCCCGCGATGCAGATGGCGGTGATCTCGGGGATGCCGTGAGGGAGGATCCACGCCCAGAACCACCCGACCAGCCCCTTCGACGCGTAGACCCAGGCCAGGGCTCCGAGCAGCACACCGTTGGTGAACAACATGATGGCCGTGCCGACACCGGCGGTCAGCCCGAGGGCAAAGGCGAGGAAGGCGACCCCGATGTTGTGGGTGAACAAGAAGCTCGAGAAGGCCGCCTGGGCCCCGGCTCCGGCGACGGGATCTTGCGCTTCGGTTTGGGCTCGCTCCGTGGGGTCGGTGTGGAGGTGCTCCGCGGGGACCAGGTACGGCGCGGCGTTGGGGTCGACCATCATCCCCAGCCAGCCAAAGCCGAAGCCGGCCGAGAACAGCAGCACGCTGGCCACGAAGACCCTCCACTCCCGTCTCATCAACTGGGGAAAGCCGAAGGCCACGAAGCGCCCCAGCTCGCCCAGGCGCACCCGCTTCCCCGGGTAGGTGAGGGCGTAGGCCCGCCCCACGAGATCGTTGAGAAAGCCACTCACCTCAGATGACCCGGCCCGTCCTCGCACCCACAACAGGTCCGAGGAGGCCGAACGGTACAGCCGGGACAAGGCCCGAGCGTCCTCCAGCGGGAGCCTCTTGAGCCCACCCCGCTCGGCACGGTCGAGGAGCCCCTCGAGGGCCGCCCACTTCGGTCGTTTGAGCTCGACGAACTCGGCCAGCTCCATGGGCGCACTCTACGCGCTACAATGATTCCTGGCATGTCAGACGCGGCGACTGAGCTCGAGCTCGACGGGACCTATAGGGTCCTGACCCCCGAGTACGTGGAGTTCGACTTCGTGCTGGCGGGGCTGATGAGCCGCTTCCTCGCCTGGCTCATCGACACGCTGATCTCCGGGCTCCTCGCCGGCTCCCTCATGATCGGCCTCTCGGTCGCCGAAGTCGTGCTCGGCGGCGTCGGCAGCGCGATGGCCTTCGTGGTCTGGTTCGCCATCGACTGGGGCTACATGATCGCCCTGGAGGTCGCCTGGAGTGGGCAGACCATCGGCAAGCGGGTCATGGGCCTCAGGGTGCTACAGGAGAGCGGCGTGAGGGTCGGCCTCTCCCAGGCGCTGCTGCGAAACCTGGCCCGTCCGGTCGATCGGCTCCCGCTGTTCTACCTGGTGGGAGGCGTGGCTGCCGCGCTGAGCCGCTCCCAACAGCGACTGGGCGATCTGCTCGCCGGGACCATCGTCGTCCGCGAGCGTCGCCTCAAGATCCCCACCGCCCTCGAGCGACCCGAGGGCGATACGAGCCTGCTCGGTGACCCCGAGTTCCAACGCCAGGTGAGCCGCCTGTCGGACAAGGAAGAGACCACCTTGCTGAGCGCGGCGCTGCGGCGGGAAGAGCTCGGCATGGAGGCTCGCCTCACCCTGTTCGCGGCCCTGGCCCGACGCCTCGAGGACGAGCTCGACCTCGCCCGCCCGGCGCACCTGTCTGACGAGAAGCTGGTCTTGCTGGTGACGGCGGCACTGGCCGCCCAGAAGGCCCGGCGCCAGCGGGCTCAGAAATAGGTCGTGGCGTACACGCCGCCGGCCAACGACACCTGCGCCTTGAGCTGCGTGTTGGTCAGCGTGAGGTAGAGGTCGGCCGTCGCCCTGAGACCGATAGAAACCGAGTCGGCCACGAAGAAGTCCACCCCGGCCCCCGCTCCGGGGCCCACGAAGAAGTTCGGCGCCGTGGTGGCGTCACGAAAGATGTAGAGCCCGGCAGCCTGGAACATGATGTACGGCCGCACCGTCTCCTCGAGGAAGAGGTAGCGAAAGCCCACCTGCCCCCCGGTGCCGAACCTGAGCGCCCCGTCGGTCTGCTTGAGGAGCATGAAAGGGATGCGCGCGTACACCGCGAAGCCATTCTCGAGGTACAGCCCGCCCTCGAGGGTGACCGGCACGCCCCAGGTCACCAGCGCGTCGCTGGAGGGCTCCAAGAGAAACGCCGACACCCCCAGACCCAGCTCCTTGTTGGCAAAGCTCGCCGTGGCCCAGCTCGGCGCCGCCACGAGGACAATGAGGCCGACGACGAGGCTCCGAGGGGTCCTGGACATACCCCCCAGTATACCGCCTAACCCAGGGATATCAGCCACGTTTCAACGCCTGCAATGATTGCGAGGGGCCCAGGTGTCCCTTACACTCTCGCCGATGAAGCCTCGAATCGTGGTGGCGCTCCTGGGGTTCCTGGTGTCGTGCGCCGTGCCCGCGCCGCACCCTCGCGCCCTCGAGTCCAACGAGCTCTGCGCGCTGTACACCTCGAAGGGCGACCTTCAGTCAGCCGAGGATCAGTGCGACCTCGGGCTGCAGTTCTCGCCCCAGTACGCCGACCTCTGGGTGAACAAGGGAGTCATCGCCTACAACCGAGGCCAGTTCGAGAAGGCGAAGGAGTACTTCATCAAGGCGCTCCGCTACAACCAAGACCACGCCCAGGCGTTCAACAACCTCGGCATGCTCTACATGAAGGAGCTCAAGTACAACACCGCTCAGGACAACTTCCGCAGCGCGCTCAGGGTGAACCCCGACTACCTCGAGGCACGGTACAACCTGGCCCTCGCCTGCATCGCGACCAAGGACTTCGAGAAGGCCAAGAAGGAGCTGCGGACCCTGCTCCAGATTCGACCCGAGCTCGCCGACGCCTGGGGCCAGCTGGGGCAGCTCTCCCTCGACGAGGGCGACAACGAGAGCGCCATCGAGATGCTCACCAAGGCCACCACCTTCGATCCCAAGTTCGTCGCCGCGTGGCTCTCGCTGGGCAACGCCTACATGGAGGCAGGCCGGCCCTGCGATGGCAAGGACGCCTACAGCACCTGCATCGAGACCGACGAGGGCAACGCCCAGTGCCGCAACAACATCATCATCGCAGAGAAGAAGTGCGCCCTGCAGAGCAAGGCCCTGGTCGACCTCAAAGAGCGTCAGACGGGCGCCAAGACGCCTCAGAGCGAGTATGCCGCCGCGATGCAGTTCAAGGACAAAGGGCTCGTCAACGACGAGGAGCGGGCCTACAAGCGCTGCCTCAAGTACGACCCCAAATTCGCGCAGTGCCACTTCGGCCTGTTCGAGCTGTACAAGGGCCGGAGCGACGAGAAGAACGCCACCATCGCATGCAAGAACTTCCTCAAGTTCGCCTCCGAGTCAGAGTTTGGCAGCCAGGTCTCGACCTGCCACCAGTATGTCCGTGACTAAGAACCCCGATGGGCGTGCGTCTCACCGTCAAGATGAAGAGCGAGGCGAGCAGCGCTGACAAGGCGCGGGTCGTCACGCTCGACGACGAGGTCATCAACCTCGGCCGCGACCAGTCATGCCAGGTGGTGCTGGCCCAAATGGCGGTGTCGCGGAACCACGCGCGCATCTCGCGAGACGGGGCGCTGTTCTTCATCGAGGATCTCGGCTCGAGCTACGGCACGCACGTCAACGGAGAGCGGCTGCCCAAGAGTGAGAAGCGCCTCCTGCGCAACGGCGACGTCATCGCCATCGCCCAGTTCGACGTCACCTTCGATCGCGTGACCGATCTGTCGCCGGAGGCCTTCTCGGGCAAGACCCAGATCGCCTCGCGGCGGGCGGTCAAGATCGTGATGAAGGGGCTCGGGGCGCGCGACAACTCGTACCTTCGAATCATGAATGGCCCCAAAGAGGGCCAGCACATCGAGCTCAACGAAGGTCAGGAGTACGTCTTCGGCCGCGACGAGGAGAGCGCCGACATCGTGCTGACCGACGATCTCGTCAGCCGGCGTCACGCCAAGGTTCGACGCGACTGGTCGGGGGTGACGCTCGAAGACCTCAAGTCACGCAACGGCGTCAAGCTGAACCATAAGCGGGTCACCCGGGCCACCTTGAAAGACCGCGACGAGCTCGAGATCGGCGGCGTTCGGCTCTTGTTCGTCGACCCGGCCGAGGCCCGTGACGAGCCCTTGGTGATGGCGGCCGCCGACGAGGCCGAGCCGACGCTGGGGCTCAAAGAGGAGGCCCCCGAGCCGGTCGCCTCGGCCCAGCCTGACCCAGACCCAGCCCTGGCCGAGCCTCAGGGAGAGGTCGAACCCACGCCAGAAGAGCCGGCCAGCGAGGAGCCTCCGCCCGAAGGAGAGCCGATGGAGGAGCTGCCGGCGAACCCCAGCAAGCTCTTCGACCTCTCCAACAAGCGAAGCCTGGTGGCGCTCGCGTTCGGAGGCACGCTGATCCTCATCGCGCTGATCATCCTCATCATGCTGCTGGCCGGAGCCTGAGCCCTCGGGCCGTCGCTCAGCGGGTGCTGATTCGCGCAACCGGCTGAATGTTCAGCTCGGGAGACAGCTCCTGGTAGCTCACCACCGAGAACGGTGGGTTGAACTCGTACTCGAGCAGCTTGCGGACATACCGGCGAATGTCCATCGCGGTGAGGATCACCGGCCGCTGAGCCGTGGGCGGGAGGTGTCCGCACTCGCCCTTCACCGCCTGGACGATCTCCTGAGCGATGTCGGGCTCGAGGGCCAGGTGGGTGCCCGCCGAGGTGCGCTTGATCGAGCTGCGAATGGCATCTTCGATCTGCGGGTCGAGCAGATACACGACGAGGGTATTCGTACCGCGCGCGTACTTGTGCGAGACGTAGCGCTTGAGGGCGCTGCGCACGTGCTCCGTCAGCATCACGCTGTCGGCCTCGACCTGCCCCTGCTCGGCGATGGCCTGGAGAATGCCCCTCAGATCGCGGACCGAGATCTCCTCTTCCACCAGTCGGCCGAGAATGTCGGTCAGCTTGAGCACCGTGACGACCTTCGGCACGACCTCCTTGACGATGGCGGGGAACGCCTTCTCGAGCTGGTCGAGCATCGTCTGAACCTCTTGCACCCCGACGAACTCGCGGGCGTACCGCCGGAGCACCGCCGCCACGTGCAAAATCATGTAGCCGGGGACGTCCCAGGTGGTGAGCCCCGACGCCTCGAGCATGTCCTTGTAGTGCTCGGGCACCCAGGCCGCCGGCTGCCGCGTCGCCGGGTTCACCGCCTCGAAGCCCTCCACGTTCATCAGCCTCAGGCGATCGGCGGTGTCATTGACGAGGATGTGCCCCAGCGTCGCTTGCCCCGTCACCACCGGGACCTCGTTGATTTGAATCTGGTACGCGCCTTGGGGCAGGCCAGGGTTGCCGCGGGCACGGACGCCTGGGTACCTCACGCCCAGCTCGACGAAGAGCCCGTCGCGCATGAACGGCACCAGCTCGAAGAGGAACCTGCCGCCGTCTTGCCGCGAATCGACGAAGGGCACCAAGGCGTCGGAGACCTCGAGCACGATGGGCGTCACCACCGGGATGAAGAGCTCGGAGTCGGGGTTGATCGGCTCCTTCGCCTGGGGCTCTGCCGAGGCCGGCGCGCCCCCTGCGTTCTCTCCCTGCGCCTCGGCGTTGGGGTCGAGCTCTCCGCTCTCGATCTGCTTCTGCCGCCGCATCAGGAGGTAGGCGCCGGTGGTGACCGCGCTGCCCAGCAACAGGAAGGCGAAGGTCGGCAGGCCGGGCACCAGGCCCAGGAGCACCAGCATCGAGCCAGCGATGCCGATGGCGCGCGGGTACGCCGTCACCTGCGAGCCGATGTCCTTGCCGAGGTGGGTGCCCTCTTCGTCGCCGCCCACCCGGGTGACGATGATGCCGGCAGCCATCGAGATGAGAATGGCGGGGATCATTCCGACCAGCCCGTCGCCGATGGTCAGCACCGAGTACTTCTTCGCCGCGTCGCCCGCGCTCAGGCCCTTCTGGAGCACCCCGATGGTGAGGCCGCCGATGATGTTGACGACGGTGATGATGATGCCGGCGATGGCGTCGCCCTTGACGAACTTCATCGCGCCGTCCAT
>PMBV01000407.1:0-388 GCA_003153055.1 Myxococcales bacterium | reverse complement strand
TCGGCGCCCTTGGCGATGACGATGAAATTCACAATGACGAGGATGATGAAGATGATGCCGCCGACGATGAAGTTGCCGCGCGCCACGAAGTTGCCGAACGAGTACACCACCTCGCCCGCATCGCCCGTCGACAAGATGAGTCGAGTGGTGGAGACCGTCAGCGCCAGACGATACGTCGTGGTGATGAGCAGCAGCGTGGGAAAGACGGTGATGTTGAGCGCTCGTGGAATGTAGAGCGACGTCAGCAAGATGATGACCGACAGCCCGATGTTGATCGTCAGGAGGAGGTCCAGCAGGAGCGTCGGAAGCGGGACGATCAGCATGCTGACGATGGCGATAACCACCACCGCGAGGACGATGTCGGAGTACTTGGCGAGGAAGCTGTTGC
>PMBV01000050.1 GCA_003153055.1 Myxococcales bacterium | reverse complement strand
GGTGTCCGCCGGCAACGCCGGAGACGCCGGCGCTTCCGCGGCGCTGCTGATCGAGGCGCTCGATGCCCGAAAGGAGGTCCCCGAAGTCCTCCGCCGGAGAGAGCCGATGACTCTCAGCATGCAGCAGCGCGTAGATGGATGTCGGCGAGAGACGTCGTGGCCGCCAGCCCTGGGTGCCGAGCAGGAGATCCACGGCAAGGGCTTCTTCTCTTCTTCTCCCTCCCCTGGAAGGCCCCCGTTGCCCAGCCCGCGGAGCATGAGACCACACCGCAGGGCGCGGCTAAGCTAAGCCGTCGCCGAGGAGCACTCCGTGGTTGGCCTGGTCGAAGTCTACGGTGATGCGGCCCACGGCACGGGGGAACTCCTCGCGAAGCTCGAGGGCCGCGCTATTCCGCCTCTCAAGGGCTAGTACCCGGTTGCTCTCAACGGCACCTCCCGAAGGACCGCTTCGAAGTGGACCTCGAGAGCTGCACCGTGCGGTGCCCGGCGGGCCCCTCGGCTTCAATCCGCCCTCGCACCGACCGTGGCGGTGTCGCACGTTTCGGCAGCAATTGACTCACCTGCCCGCTGCGCGTCCAATGCACGACATCCGAGAGTGGGCGGAACATCAGCAGCAACGCGCAGGAACGCCTGCTGGCTGCAGAGAGCGCGCGCCAGATCTTCCTCGAGTGGAAGCGCGGGTACCGCGCGGCGCGCCCAAAGGTCGCGCGTAAGGGGCAGCGCCAAAATTATCTCGTCAACTTCGTCCAGAGAGCAGCCGAACAAGGTGTGGTTTGAGCGGCGATGCAATTTCGATCAGAAGCCTAAGCGCGCACACTTGATGCGCCGCAAGCATGGCGGACGCCGAGCGCGGGTCCGAGGCCGCCTCCGCGTGGCCCACGACTTCGCCGTCCTCGCCGCCGCGACCAACTTCGCCCGCATCGGTCTCCTGCGCGCAGTGGATTGAGCCCCGGGAGCCCGAAAGGGGCCCTGCTGACCTCGCCCCCCTACGAGCCCTCCAGAAGCGGCCGAGGGCCGAGTACCACCACGCTCTTAGAGGACGACGTGCTCCCGGTGCTCGCCGAAGACTTCTCGCATGGCGTCGGAGACCTCGCCCAAGGTCGCCTCGGCTTTCACGGCGGCAAAGATGAAGGGGATGAGGTTCTCGGCGGGAGTGCCGGCGGCCTTCTTGAGGGCGTCGAGGGCGCTGCGGACGGAGTCGTTGCTGCGGGTGGCGCGGAGCTCGGCCAGGCGGGTCTGCTGCTCCTTCTCAGTCGAGCCGTCGACCTTGAGGAGGCCGGAGATGGGCGGCTCGGGCTGAGCGAACTTGTTGACGCCGACGACGACGTGCTCGCCGGTCTCCTGGGCGCGCTGGGCCTGGTAGGCAGCGTCTTGGATTTCTTTCTGGGGGAAGCCCTGCTCGATGGCGCGCACCATGCCGCCGAGCTCGTCGATTTTGGTGATGTAGGCCTGGGCCTTGGTCTCGAGCTCGTCGGTGAGGCGCTCCAGGTGGTAGCTCCCGCCGAGGGGGTCGACGGCGTCGGCCACGCCGGTCTCGTAGGCGATGATTTGCTGGGTCCGCAGGGCGAGGCGAGCGGCGGCCTCGGTCGGCAGCGCCAGCGCTTCGTCCCAGCCGTTGGTGTGGAGCGACTGGGTGCCGCCCAGCACCGCGGCGAGGCCCTGAATGGCGACGCGCACCACGTTGTTGATGGGCTGCTGGGCGGTGAGGGTCGAGCCGGCCGTCTGGGCGTGGAACCGGAGCATCATCGAGCGCGGGTCCTTGGCGTGGAACCGCTCCTTCATGATGCGGGCCCAGAGGCGGCGGGCGGCGCGGAACTTCGCGACCTCCTCGAGGAAGTCGTTGTGGACGTTGAAGAAGAACGAGAGGCGCCCGGCGAAGGCGTCGACCTCGAGGCCGGCGTCGAGGGCGGCTTGTACGTAGGCGATGCCGTCGGCGAGGGTGAAGCCAATTTCCTGGGCCGCCGTCGAGCCCGCCTCGCGAATGTGGTACCCGGAGATGGAGATGGGGTTCCACTTCGGCACCTTCTGGGCGCAGAAGGCGAAGAGGTTGGTGATGAGGCGAATCGAGGGCGCCGGCGGGTAGATGTACGTGCCGCNNGTACTCCTTCAAGATGTCGTTCTGGACGGTGCCCTGGAGCGCGTCGAGCGGCACGCCCTGCGACTCACCGACGGCCCCGTAGAGCGCGAGGAGAATGGGGGCGGTGGAGTTGATGGTCATGGAGCTCGACACCTCGCCCAGGGGGATGCCCTCGAGGAGGAGCTTCATGTCGCGGATGGAGCAGATGGAGACTCCGACCTTGCCGACCTCGCCGACGGCGCGGGGGCTGTCGGCGTCGTGGCCCATCTGGGTAGGCAGGTCGAAGGCGACGGAGAGGCCGGTCTGGCCCGCCTTGAGGAGCGCGTGGTACCGCTGGTTCGATTCCCTGGCGCTGCCGAAGCCGGCGTACTGGCGCATGGTCCAGTGGCGGCCGCGGTACATGGTGGGCTGCACGCCGCGCGTGAAGGGGTATTCTCCGGGAAACCCCAGCTTCTCGAGGTATTGGGCCTCGGAGGCGGCATCGGGGGTGTCCACCACCTCGCGCACCACGCTGCTCGAGGTGAGGAAGTGACGGCGTCGCTCGGGGGCCTTGACCTTGGCCTTCTCGTACCGCTCGAGCCACC
Source organism: Myxococcales bacterium (assembly GCA_003153055.1). The sequence continues at coordinate 1,413 of PMBV01000050.1, read as the reverse complement.
TAGACTTGGCGTGCTTCCAGTCGCTCATGGGACCCATTTATACCGGTGTGGGCCCGGTGGGGGGCTGACTCGACCTGGGGAGTCGGGCTGACGTTGCCTCGGGCTAACTGGGCGCTACAGCTTGACTGCCAGTCTCCATGTCCTCAGCGCTGGTTCGTCGGCCTCCGCCCATGGTAGCCCCTTTCTCGGTGCCTCAGGAATCTGCCTCCCCCATGACAGTGCGCGACCCAGATTTGACGCAGAACCCGAACAAGTTCGCAGCCGCGAATGCCCTTCGTTTCACGGACGATGGCGCTCACCTCAGTGGCTATCAGGAATTCTCGGTGAGCCCAACAGCGGGAATTCTTCGCCCCATCGGCCCGGCTCTCATTGCCAAAGAGGCCCTGGTGGAACGGGCCTTCTCGCCGGCATTGATGGCGAGCCGAACGGTTCTCGACCTTGGTGGGAACAATGGCTTCTTCGCGTTCAAGGCGCTCGCGAGAGGTGCGAGTTCGGCGTCAGTCGTCGACATTGATGCCGAGTGCATTCTCAATCTCCATCGAGTCCGCTCCCGATTTCCTCAGCTGAAGCTCGAGGCGTACCAGCAAACCACGGAGTCCTGGACCCGCCCGGCCGACATCGTCATTGCGTTCGCGCTGGTGCACTGGATCTACTCGTGCACCGCCCGCGCCCTTTCTCTGGACCGAATGGTCGCGGCCCTGTCAGCGCTGGCCCGAGAGGCGCTCCTCGTGGAGTGGGTGGACCCATCTGACCCGCTGATCCAGGGCTTTCACCATACCGATGTATCGGCCGAGGACGCCGCCGAGCCCTACGACTTCGAGACGTTTTCGCGGGCCCTCTCTCGTCACTTTTCGCAGGTCGAGCTCCTCGGCGAGGTCTCCCCGACCCGGCGTATCTACATCGCCACTCGTGGAGCGCTCCCGGACTTCTCTTGGAAGGCGCCGCTGGTGCTCCCGCGGGAGACAGTCCTTACTTCGCGGTTGCTCTGGTGCACCCATGGGGTCGAGTTCTGGAGCCGGGTGTACCGCCATGAGGGCTTCGTCTACCGCCAATGCACCCCCGAGCTGGCTCAACGGGAGGTCTCAGGATCCAAGGCGCTGGGGGTCGTCGTCGATGTCGTCGAGCAGCACGCCGACTGGTGGCTCGTCCGCTCCCCCTTCATCGAAGGTGAGACACTCGACGAGCGAGTGGCACGTGCTCGCCTCTCGCGTGACGAGGTGCTCCAGCTGACCATCCAACTGCTCGATCAAGTCGCGCGACTCAGGGCTGCGACCATCATCCATAGAGACCTCCACCCGGCCAACATCATCATTGATGCGTCAGGCCGTGCTCACTTGATCGACTTCGGATGGGCCAGCCTGCCCGGCCAAGCCGACCTCAGCCCCAGCTCACGCCTGATCCGCGATCATGAGG
>PMBV01000388.1 GCA_003153055.1 Myxococcales bacterium | reverse complement strand
GCGGCGTCGCCCGGAACCTCGCCGCCGAAGGCACGGCCACGCCGGCCGAGGGATTGACGTTGAGGTACGTCGGCAGTCCCTTCTGGTCGAGGTCCTGGTGCCAGAGGTCGGCGCGGATGACGAGGTTGGGAATCGGCCGGTAGGTGAGGACTCCTGACACCAGGTCGCGCTGCTGGTGGCTGTCCTCGATGTACGAGCTGCCGTCCTCGCCGTACACGTTGACCCGGTACCCCCAGCGCCCGGCGTCGTCGATGGGCCCGCCGGTGTCACCGTGGAGGTAGTAGAGACCGCCCCCGTGCTGGCCAGCGGCGACGCTGAGGAAGCGCTCGCTCGTCGGGGCCTTGCTGACATNNGGCGTCGTCGATGGGTCCGCCGGTATCGCCGTGGAGGTAATAGAGGCCGCCCCCATGCTGGCCGGCGGCTACGCTGAGGAAACGCTCGCTCGTCGGGGCCTTGCTGACGTAGTTGAGGGAGCCGCCGAGCGCCGAGAACCCGTAGAGGAAGCCAGAGAGCCCGTTGAGAACCTCGATGCGGTCGACGTTCTCCAGCGGCACGAAGGTGAAGCTGCGGTCCACCTGCCCGTCGCGCAGGTCGCTCTGGTCGGCCGCGGTGAAGCCGCGGATCATCACCCGGGACAGCGTCGAGTAGCCGCTGGACTCCATCAGCGTGGCCACCGAGGGGTTCGTCTTGAGCGCCTCGGAGACCGTGTGCGCGCCGCGGCCTTCGAAGAGCTCGCCCGACGTCACGTGGATGGAGAACGGCGTGTCCTGCAGCGCGACCGCGCCGAGGGGCCCGGCGGTGGCCGTCACGAAGCGATAGCCGCTCTCCGCCGAGCCTTCGCGGGGCGTGCGCGCCGCCTCGACGCGCAGCTCGGGGAGCTCAGGGGCGAGCTCGGCCTGGCCACGCAAGGCAGCCTGCTCCTCGGCCGCCAACGCCCCGGCGTCGGCGGGAGCGAGCGGCTCGGGCTCGGCGGCCAGCGCGAGGCTCGACCTCAGGAGAATGAAGAGACTGAAGGAGATCGACGAGACGACCAGGCGCTGCGGTGATGGCACGAAGAGGACCCCTGAGCCGTAGCAGGAAGTGCGGTGGCTCGACCCTGGGGCCTCATCGCAAGCCTCGGACCACCTCCGAATTGGCCTCGAGCTCGTACCTCGGCGAACGACTCCATCTCTTCGTTCCTCGGCGTACGGATTCGCCCTCTCTTCGAGCCGCCCCCCCGTACGCGGACGTGCCGCGAGCGAAAAGCCCGTACGCGGCGGTACGGGCGCGCGGGCACGCGCCGGAGCGGCTCACCCAACGTCGCTCAGGGGCTCGAGGCCGTCGGAGGCGTCCTCGGAGGGGCGAGCGCCCATCGCCCGCAGGAGCCACAGCGGAGGACGCGTCCGCATCATCCGCTGGAGGTACTCGATGGCCTCGGCGATGGCCCGTGGTCGCTCCAGCTTCACGGGGAACACGTTGGCCTGGTGCACGGCGACCGCCTGGACGTCGTTCAGGGTGCAGGTGAAGAGCACCCCGCAGCCCGCGAGGGCGGCGACGCGCTGGGCGATGCGCTCGGCGCTCGTCCCGCTGGCCATGTCGCCCATCGAGCAGCCTCGGCCGCCTCCGGGACCTCGCGTGGCTCCCGTCACCTCCGCCCCGCCGGGCCCGAACTGGACGCAGTCGGCGAACACCGCCTGGTCGCGCCCCACGTCGTAGAGGACGAACTGCCTGGCGGTGAGGAAGCCGCCATCGACGCGGACCAGGTCGTTGGTGGAGATGGCAATCCTGAGGGTGTCTGCGGGCATCGGAGCTCCTTGGGTACCGGCGGTGAGACGTCGTCAGTCGTCAGGGCGAAGCCCTGAATCAAGTCATCGGCAGGCCCGACACCACCGTCTCGCGCCAGAAGCGGGCTCGAAAGCGCGCGGGGAGACCGGCTCCGAGCGCCAGCCGTGAGCGCCACGTGCCGAGCTCGGAGCGCGCCAGACGCCCAGCCACCAGGGCCTCGACGGGGATGATGTGCAGGGCGTCGTCCAGGACGAGGTAGAAGTCGATGGGGTAGCGCGCGCTGTCCGCGTGGAAGGCGCCGACCTCGATGGTCAGCGCGTCCTCGGTGAGCTCGAACTTCGGGTTGTCGCAATCGAAGCGGAGGTGCCGGTTGAACAGCCGTCTCACCCTGAACTGGTAGAGGATCCGGTCCTCGTCACTGAACCGCTTCACCTCCCCGACGAGGTCGGCGAAGTACTGACCCAGCATCGCCTCCACGTAGGCCTCGCCATAGGGCTGGCGCTGGGCATCAAGGAAGTACAACACGCTCGCCTCAAGGAGCTCGAGGCCGACCGGGGTGATGTCGAGGGACAAGGCGCAGCGGTTGAAGACGCAGCGCAGCCGGACGATGCCATCGGCGTGCTCGATCTTCCCGTCAGCGTGGACCGCCGCGAGCCGCACCACGCGCAGGAGGCGGGTGAGCTCGGCGACCAGCTTCTCGACGCCGGTCGCCCGGGGCAGGCCGAGGTACCGCGCCCAGCCCCCCTGCCCTTCCCGAGACGGGTCTCTCCCGTCGTGCCAGGCGTCGAGCAGCGACCCGGCCAGCAGGACGCCGAGCAGCGAAGGCGCCTCGGTCGTCCTCGGATCCTCGTCGGCGAACCGCAGCTGGCGCTTCTTGCTGTACAGCTCGAGCTGCCGATGCTCGGGCAGGTGGCGGCGCCCGGCTCGGCGCTCGGCGTACTCAGCCACGAGCCCGTCAATGATCTTCATGGGCTGGCCCCGCGGCTACCAGGTGTTCAGGATCCACTCGCGGTTCCTGGTGTATTCCATGTGTGCGAACATCGCGTTGGCGATGGACTCACCCAGCTCCATCGCGCCGCGGTACCCCATGGTCGGCTTGCGGTAGAGCCCGGCGCGGTCGAAGGTCGGGAAGCCCACCCGCACCATGGGGATGTTGGCCTCGATGGCGATGTAGCGCCCCTTCGAGTGGCCCATGATGAGGTCGAGCTGAATCTCCTTCTTCTCGATGCGTCGCTCGAGCTCCCAGAGGTCGGCGTTGAAGATGACCTCCATCGGGTGCTGCACCGACTTCTGCAGCTCGAGGATGCGCGGATCCTTCTTGTACCGATTGTTGTCGTCGCCGAGCAGCAACAGCACCGGCTCGAGCTCGACCTCACGACAGAACTCGGCGAGGCCGATGACCAAGTCCGGATGTCCGAAGATGGCCACCTTCTTGTTGGCGAAGAACATGTGGGCGAGGTCGGCCAGCGCGTCGAGCGCGATGCCTCGCTCCTTCACCAGCGACTCGGGAATCGGCTTGCCGCTCATGGCGCTGAGGGCCTGAAGCATCGCGTCGGTGTTCTTGATGCCGTAGGGCGTCGGGCTGACGACCGCGGGCACCTCGAACTCGTTGCGGAGGAACTGGGCGGCGTTGGCGCCCTCGTAGCGCGCGAGGGCAATCGAGCCCTTCGCGTTGGCCGTGTTGGAGAGGTCCTCCACCGTGGTGCGGCCATGGGTGTGAATTGATTTGTCGGGCAGCATCGGGGAGTCGAAGTCTTCGGTGTCCATCAAGACCGTGGCATCGACGTCCATCTCCTTGAGGTAGTGCTTGAGGAGCAAGACATCGCCTGGGTTCACCCACCCGGGGAAGAGGTTGATCTTCCCGGTCGGGGCGCCCTTCTTGGCGATGGTCTTCACCATCGACTCGACGGCGACGTCGTAGCCGCTCACGTGGCTGCCCTTGAAGCTGGGCGTGTGCACGGGCACGAGGTGAACCGTCCGGTCTGGGAACTCCTTTTTGAGCGCCTTCTTGCAGACGTTGATGGTGCCCTCGATGTCGTCTCCGATCACCTCCGTGGAGCAGGTGGTGATGATGGGGATCACTCGCAGGTTCGGGTAGCGTCGGGCCAGCACGAGGACGCCCTCCTCGATGCGCTTGATGCCTCCGAAGACCGCCGACTCCTCATGCAGCGAGGTCGAGGCGATGTCGAAATTCTCCTTGAAGTGCTGCGCGAACAGCAGGCGCACGAACATGCTGCAGCCTTGCCCTCCGTGCACCAGGGGAATGCAGTCCTTGACTCCGATGCCGGCGTACTGGGCGCCGGCTGGCTGGCAGTCGAACATCGGGTTGATGATTCCGGCCCGCTCTTTCGAGATGACTTTCACGTCGGGCCGGGGCTTGGTCACGGCTTCTTCACAAGACATTGGGTTCCTTTCGAGTAGGTGACGAGCGGATCGCCTCAGTACAGCTCATGGGTGAGCTCGTGATTTTGAGATTTGGTGATGGCGATGTCGGTGAGCTTGGCTTGAAGCTCGGCCATCAGGGCTTTGATCTCTTCGGGCGAGCAGTCGCGCAGCCAGGGGAAGCGCGAGCGGAAGTCCGAGACCATCACCTTGGCGTCGACGAGGTAGCACCGCTCTGCGGGCGTGGTGACCGTGGGGGTCTCACCGAGCAGGAGCGCGGTGCCCAGGGCGATGGTGCCCTCGATGTTGGCCTTTCGGTCCCAGACGCGGGAGGCGAACTGCCACAGGCAACGCTCCTGCACATAGCCGTAGAGGGCGTCGATCTTCTCGCTCATCACGCCGCTCCTTTGGTGGCCGCCGCGGGGCTCTGGCGAATGTCCACGCCAGCCAGGCGCCTGAGCGGATTGCTCACTGCGTTGTACATGTCTCGGGCCAGGTTGACGAAGCCCTCGAAGCCCATGTATGGCCCGTTGTGGTAAGCATGGCCGTTCACGTACGGAATGTGCAGCTTCTTGACGAGCTCTCCCACGCGGGGGCCGGTGAAGATGACGTCTGGCTTGACCAGCTCGATGATCTCGAAGAACTCGAGCTCGTTGCCGTCGTCGATGTAGTAGGTGCCCTCCTGGCCGCGGGCGATGACCTTCTCGAAGTCCTCTTCGTGGCCGAACTTCGACGACATCGCGACGACCTTGACCCCGAGATCGTCCTCGACGGACTTGGTCCAGTGCCAGAGGCGCGGGCCGCCAGTCCAGATGGCCATGCGGGTGCCGGCCAGGCGCTCCTTGTACCAGTCGAGCTTGCTCTTCCACTTGGCATATTCGTCGGCGATGAGCGCCTCGCCCCGGTCTTCGATGCCGAAGAAGCCGCAGATCTTCCTGATGCCCTCGGCCATGTAGTTGAAGCCCCAGGAGTCGATGTCGAGGCGGGGAATGCCGTACTGCTTCTTGAGCTCGTTGGCGATGTAGCCGGCCGAGCGGGCGCAGTTGACGACGTTGAGCTGGGCTCGGTGCATGCCTCGCAGGTCGTCGTAGTTGGCGTTGCCGGTGAAGTGTCCGATGACCTGGATGCCGAGGCGATCCCAGTAGGTCTGCAGGAGCTGGGTGTCACCCTGGATGTTGTAGTCACCGATGAAGTTCATCGTGTACTGCTTGGTGATCTTCGGCTCGACCCCGCCGACTTTCTCGTTCACCCAGCCGATGTTGAGCACATGGTGCCCCTTCGACTGTGAGACGCCCGAGAAGCCCGGGCACTCGACGGTGAAGACGTCGACGTCGGGGCGCTTCTCCATCACTCGCTTGGCGACCGCCTTGACGTCGTCGCCGATGAGCGCGGTCGGGCAGGTCGTGTACACGATCATGCGCTTGATGTTCGGCATCTCATCGAAGGCTTCGTGCATCGACTTCTCGAGCCGCTTGTCGCCGCCGAAGACGATGTGGCTCTCCTTCATGTCGGTCGACCAGACGTACTTCATCTGGAAGTGGCCGTTGTCGCTGGGGTACCGCTTGGTGTGCCAGGTATCGTAGGCACAGCCAATCGGCCCATGGATCATCTGGATGGTGTCTTTGAGCACGCCACCGATCACGAGCTTGGCGCCGCAGAAGGCGCAGCCACGCTCGGACAACGTCCCGGGGATGGTGGCGGCGTTCGACAGCGGGAGGTATTCCCGGGTGTCCTCGTCGGGGGCCTTGAGATAGATGTGCTTCTCTCTCTCGGGAATGTCTTTGTCGCACTTCAGTAGGATCATCGGCATGTGCGCTGCTCCTTCAGTTTGCTGCTCTTGGCGGGGCCGAGAGTCGACGCGGGGTTCACCTGCTCGTGCTGCATCGTAGACATTCCGTGAGCAGGAACCGTGCCCGGTCGACGACTGTCGCATTGAAGACGCGGTGCTCGCGCGGTGGGCATCGGTTGTCGGAGATACGACGCGAACGCGTCTGGAGCGCGACATCGGAGGTCTTCGCGGGCCAGGGTCTGGACTTCGGTCGCGTTCGAGATGGAACGAAGCCACCCCAGGTGTTCTTCGCCGTGCGTTGGGCGGGTCCGTGGTGGATCGGCTCCGGCCCGCAATGGCAGACCCGCCCCAGGCTGGAGCGCGGGTCTCGTGGGGTGTGCGTATCAGTGTGTGGGGCGGTGGCCGCTATTCCGCGTCGTCGACCGAGGTGAGGAGGCGATGGCTCACGCGCTCCTCTGGTGCCGGGCTCGTTCCCGGCCAGCCCTCGCGCTCGATAGCGTCGAAGCGATCAGGAGACGTGTCCCGCTTCTTGTTCTTCACCGCACGGTCGACCCAGGCGAGCCCTCCGTGGAAGAGGGCGAGGCTCACCTCATTGAGGAGGTCCTCGATGTCGTGGTTGGTGTCGACGATGATCGGCTGAATCTCGGCAGCCATCAGGCGTTTGATGGAGGACTTGCCGATGGAGGATGCGTAGACGGCGGCACAGTCAGCGAGGAACTCGATCTTCTCGGCGACCTTGTCTTCGGTGAGCACGGCAACGCCGCCGAGCTGGGCGGCGAGCTGCTCGTCGGCCACCTGGTCGGACATGGCGCGGCCCCGGTTTTCACCCTTCATTACCGCGCGATCGAACTCGCCGATGCCCACGAAGTCGGCTCGGCCTGGCGCGACGTCATAGATGACGAAGCACTCGGCGGCGCCGAAGTGGAGGTTGACGTGCAGGCGATCATTCGACGCAAAGGCGACTCGAATCATGTTCGGTGCTCCGTGGTCATCTGGGGCTGAAGGCTTCGTCCGCCCGAGGGGTTCCCTGCCAGAAGATCGATCGGTAGGGGGCTGGCTCGCGGCGGCTACCCGAGAGGAGGTTGGTGAGGTCGAAGACAGCTTGCCGGGTTCCGCGGTAGCCGACCCAGGCCCGGGTGTGGCCTCCTGCTTGATCATACAGGGGGAAGCCAGCTCGGAGGAGCGGGCGACCGAGTCGCAGAGCGGCTTCGGCCGCGTGAGAGTTGGCGATGAGGACGTCGACCTGCCGGCGCTCGGCTTCGCGCTCGAAGTCCTGGAGGTCACCGACGATGAGGCCCTCGACCTTGGTGGAGGCCGCTTTGGCCGACGCCACCACGACCGGCGCCTCGGCACCGAGCGTCGTGACGAAGTGGGTGAGGGCAGCGACGAGGTCGGGGTCTCCCGCGACGCCGACCCGCGCGGTGCTCAAAGGGAAGTGGCAGTCGACCATGGCGTCGAGGAGCTGAGCACGCTGTCGCTCGAGGCGGGCGGGCACGGCGCGTCCAGAGAGCTCCGAGAGGGCGAGGGTGAAGGCGTCGCAGCGCTCGAGCCCGAGGAGGCTGTCGAACAGGCGCGCGGGCACCCCGGTTCGCGCCGTGAGCACCTCGGCCGCCTTCGACAGCGAGGGGCCGATCACCAGCGTGGCCGCCGACTCACCCATCGAGGCGATCTGGGCGCGGGTGATACCGCCGTCGGTGATGGCGCTGTAGCCGTCGGTACCGAGGTGGCCGTCGAGGGAGTCGCCGAGGTTGGGGAGCACCAACGGGGCGAGCTCGAACGCCTCGATCCACTCGACGATGGCCTCGAGGTCTCCCGGAGTGAGCATCGCCGAGGCGAGCACGTTGACCTGGCGGGGTCGGCGCCCGGCGCAGGCCGACTTGGGGAGGAGCCCGTCGATGATGGCCTCAACCGCGAGGGCGAAGCCGCTCTCGAGATTGCCCAAGGTGTCGGGAGTCGCCACGGGAACCACGGCCATCGCAGCGTGCTCCGGGTGCACCGCGCGAAACTGCGCAATGCTGCGCACGATGTCAGCCCCTTGCATCTCGGCGAGGCCGGTGGAGACGAGGCCGATGATCGCGGGCGCATGTGCCTGGGCGACCGTGTGGAGCGCCTCGACGATGTTCTGATCAGCGCCGATGATCGCCACCACGTGATCCATGGCCGTGGTCTGGAGGGGAATGGGCTCGCGGAAGTGCCGGGTGAAGAAGACCTTGCTGAAGGCGGTGCACCCCTGCGCGCCGTGCTCCAGAGGGAGCGTTCGACCCAGGCCCATGAATGCCAACGAGGCGCCCATGGGCTGGCTGACCTTGAGCGGGTTGACGGCCAGCGCCTTGGCCGCGAGCTTGGGCGGATTCATGGTGAGGCTCATGGGGGCGGGAGGTCAGGCAGCGAGGGTAGCGGGGCGCGCCTGGGCCCAGGGCGGGGGCCGTCGCACCTGTTCCCAGACGGGGCTCCCGAGCGTCGCGGCGAGCTGACGCGCGAGCTCCACCATGCCGGAGTACCCGGCGTAGCCGAAGTCGCGCTCGTGGTTGATGTCGAGGAAGGGAATTCGAGACTTGAGGGCGGGGTAGAGGTAGCGACCTCCGGCGATGAGAATGTCGGCCCGGTGCTCGGCGCACGCTCCCACCACCACTGACTGATCGTTGTCGTCGAGCATCTCGACGTCGGGGCCCATCAGCTCGCGAATTCTCGCCTTGTCTTCCTCGGTGGACTTCTCAGTGCCCGTGGCCACGACGGTCATGCCGAGATCCTGTAGCGCCGACACGACGGACCAAGACTTCACTCCACCCGAGAAGATGAGGGCGCGCTTCCCCGCGAGCCGGGGACGCCAGGCGGCCAGCGCTGCCTGGGCCACTGCTTCCTCTCGTGCGATGAGCGCCTCGGTGCGGCGGGTGAGACCTTCATCGCCCAGGAGGGTGGCGAAGTCGCGCAGCGCCCGCGACGTGTCGGCCACGCCATAGAAGCTGCCCTCGAAGAACGGGGTCTGGTAGCGGTCGCGGAGGGTTCGGGCGACGTTCAGCATCGCCTTGGAGCAGACCACCATGTTGGCCTGGGCCCGGTGCATCGACTGCACCTCGCGGAATCGAGCATCGCCCGAGAGCGTGCAGAGGATGCGAAGGCCGAGCTCGTCGAACAACGGGGCGACCCGCCAGAACTCTCCGACGATGTTGTACTCGCCGATGAGGTTCACCTGGTGCACCGCGACGCCAGGGCGCCAGGCGGCCTCGGGGACCGGCTCGGGCTCGCGGGTGCCGATGACGTGCTTGAGCAACGCGTCGCCTGCGATGCGGTTGCCGAGGCTCTTGCTCCCGTAGAAGCCGGCGCAGTCGATGGGCACGACTGGAACGCCCCACCGGCTCGACGCGGCTTTGGCCACCGCCGAGAGATCGTCGCCCTGCATCGCCGTGACACAGGTGTTGTAGACGAAGACGGCGGCTGGTCGGTACTGGTCGATGGCTTGCTTGATCGCGTGGAAGAGGCGCTTCTCTCCTCGCCCCATGATGACGTCGGTGTCCGAAAGGTCCGTCGTCATGCCCAGACGGAAGAGCGTGGGGCCGGAGGACCGGGTGCCCCTCGCGTCCCACGAGCTCCCCGCGCAGCCGATGGGCCCGTGCACGATGTGAGTCACATCGGCGATGGGCAACAGGGCGATCTGCGCACCGTCGAATGAGCACCCACCTTGAGTGGCGCCGGGCTTCGACTTGGCGCAGCCCGACTTTCCCTTCTTGTTGTGGCCACAGGCTGGCTCATCGAGCAGGGCCTCGATTTCGACGGCATTCATTCGGCCTCCGAAGCGGTGATGGCCAACCGCAGGCAGCAAGGTGCGTGCCGATCAACGCGGGTCGAAGGTCGGCGTCTCGGCCTGTCGTGCCAGCTGACGGGCCGCGGTGAGCTCCTCGGGGTCGAGCAGCGAGTCGCGTACACGGTTGAACAGCGGGTTCAGGTAGCCGTCGAGCCAGGCGAAGGCCCTCGACCGCGCGCGCACCGCGTTCTTGCGAAACCGTATGCAACGACGGCACATGGGCGATCGCGTGCGGTCCTCGTCGGGATTCACTCCGAGCAGCAGGGCGAAGAGCTCGACCCCTAGCGCCAGGGTCGCGCGAAACGGCCCGAACCACCAGGCTCGTTGGGAACACAGCTTCTCCAGCCGAATCGTGCAGAGGCCACAGGGTGGCTTGGAGCTGGGTGGGTTCAAGGACATAGCGGCTCTCCTCTCGAGCGACGCGACCTCGTACCCGTGCGTACGAGGATGTGCCGGGCGTACGTCATGGAACGGTCTCGGTGACGATCACGTGCAAGGCGAGCCACATCGCAAGCACCGTGCCGCGCGCCGTGCGCTCCTGGTGTAGGGTCTCCGGATCGCACATGAAGATCGCCATCGCGACGAAGAACGAATGGAAGAGGGTCTCGGGGCACGCCGGTCAGACGCGAGAGTGGTTGTTGTTCGATCGCACGCCCGGGCAACCGACTCCGCGGCCCGCGCGCGTCGAGCTCACCAAGGAGTCACCACGACGCTCTGCAAGCTGAAGGACCTCTTTTCCCGACACTGAGGTCAGCGATAGTCTCTGCGGTTCAGCTTGTAGCTGGCCATGCGGAGCCCGAGGATCCTGCGGGTCAGCCCCAGCTCCGTGGCGGCCTCGGTCGTGTTCCCGTGGTGCAGCTTCAGCGCCTCGACGATCATCTCGTACTCCACGGCCTTGAGTCGCGCCTCGAGGCCCCCGGCGTAGGCGACCTCGGTGGCGATGGGGGTCTGGAGGGACGGTGGCAGGTTGTAGCCGTGAATGACCCCGTCCTCGGCGAGGATGACGGCGCG
>PMBV01000042.1 GCA_003153055.1 Myxococcales bacterium | reverse complement strand
GGCCGCGGGGCCGGAAGAAGCCCGCCCTGCTGCCATGCCCGTACAGCTTCATGAAGGCTCGTGGAAGGGCTGACCACCCATGCCAGGCGCAGCCATTGTTGCCATGAGGCGACGCTGACCTGTGCATTCAGGGCTCAGGCAAGGCCCTGAGTCTTTGGCCCTCTGCCGGTCAACCGGGCCGCTGGTTCCAGGCACCCGCGCGGGTTACTGGCGCCCGCTCGTCGCGCGTCGAAGTCGTTCAAGGACGTGGGGGCTGAGGTCCACCAGTGTCCTTGATCCGCAGAGGGCTATGAAGCGCTTCCGACCCTGAGCCTGAGCCTCGTACCCGGATCGCCATTTCGGCCGAGGACATCTACGAGCGTGGGAAGAGGCAGGCGGGTGAGGGAACCATCGAGTTCACGAACGTAGCTGAACAGAAGTGCAGCTACGCGAGGGTCCGCTCAGGACGGCCTGGAGTGCGCTCGAGGAGGAAGTCGCGTGTCTCTGCTCGCACGAGACGTTCCACCACGGCTGGGGAAGTGGCCTGGGGCGTGAGGTCGAGCATCCGATGTGGCGCATGGGCGTGGCCCCACCGCTCGACGTCCATGTGGAGGAAGAGCGCCAGCGTCGGGCACCCCACCGCGACGGCGAGGTGCATGGGGCCGGTGTTGTTGCAGATCGTGGCCACGGCGCCCGACATGAGCCCGGCCAGCGCGTCGAGGTCGGTGGGCGGCGCGCGCGTCGCCATGGGCGCCAAGGTGAGGACCTCGTCCGCGAGCGCCTCCTCGCCAGGGCCCCAGGTGACGAGCGGGAGGAGGCCGAGCGCATGGGCCTCCGCGGCGGCGGCGGCGAAGAGCCGCGGAGGGAGCCGGCGAAAGCCGAGCCGCCCGCCAGGGTTGATGACGACATAGGGGGCCGGTGGCGTGTGCGCCGGTGGCTGGACAGGCCTGAAGGACAGGCGGGGGTTTGGCAGGAGGCCGACCACGGGGCTGATGAGGTGGGCGCGCTGGGCGACCTCCGAGCGCGTGTCGGTGCGCGCCTCGACGGGCAGGTCCGCGAGCCAGCCCGCGGGGAAGTTGGCCGGGCCCAGGACGACGGCGGAGCGGGCGACGAGCCGGGCGACCATCGCCGATGTGACCGATGCCACCTCCCAGTTGCCACAGTTGACGACGACGTCGAAGGGTTGGGCACGGACGGCGCGGAGGCAACTCCAGGTCTTGGAAAACGGCCACAGCCGGCGGAACGAGGGAAGCCCCGAGAGGACCCTCAAGACGCGGGGGTGAACCAGGGCGTGGACCTCGAACCCATGCGCCGCGAGGGCGTCAGCCAACGGCGTGGTGAGGAGCGCCTCCCCTACCCTGTTGTCGACGCGGACCAGGAGGGCGCGGTTGGTGGAGGGATGGGCGGCGCGCGCGCGAGCGGTGGCGCGTCGGCGTGGTCGGTAGGCGACGGCGGCGACGAAGAGGGCGAGCAGCACCTTCCCGACCCACTCGAGGCGTTTGAGCAGCCACTTGAGGCCCATCGTCACCGCGAGCGACATACCCGGCGCGCCCCAAGGCCGCCAGTGAGTTGCTTGCGGAGGACGAGGAAGTAGCGCAAGCAGCGGCCATGCAGGCGACGATCGCCGCCATCGCCACCGGACCCGCCGCGGGTGGCATCGGCATCATCCGAATCTCCGGCCCGCGGGCGCTGGACGCCGCGCGACGGGTCTGCCGCGTGCCCGAGCGCGTCGCCCCGCGGGAGGCGCTGCGGGTCGAGTTCATCGTGCGCGGGGCGCTGGTGGACGAGGGGCTCCTTCTCCACTTTCCTGGTCCGCGCTCGTACACCGGAGAGGACGTCGTGGAGCTGCACGCGCACGGTTCCCCCAGGCTCTTGAGTTTGCTCCTCGCCGAGGTTCTGGGTCACGAGGGGACCCGGCTGGCGGAGCCCGGGGAGTTCACCCGGCGGGCCTTCCTCTCGGGGAAGTTGGATCTCGCGGGCGCGGAGGCGGTCGCGGATTTGATCGCCGCCGATTCGGAGGCCCAGGTGCGCGCAGCGGCGGCACAGCTTCACGGCGGGTTGTCGGCGCGAGTGGAGGAGGTGAAGAGCGCCACGCTCGAGGTGCTCGCCGAGGTCGAGGGGGTGCTGGAGTTCCCCGACGAGGCGGAGGGCGCGGAGGTCGGCATCGCCCGGGGTGTCGCGGGGGTGGTCGAGGGCCTGAAGGCGCTGGTGGCTGACGGAGCGAGAGGGGCGCTCGTGCGACGTGGCGCGCGAGTGGTGGTGTACGGACCGGTGAACGCGGGCAAGTCGACGTTGTTCAACCGACTCGCGGGGGCCGACCGGGCGCTGGTGGACGAGGAGCCAGGGACGACCCGCGACACGCTGGAGGCGCGGCTCGAGCTCGAGGGGCTCTCGGTGACGCTCGTCGACACCGCCGGGCTGCGCGAAGGGGCTGGGCGCCTCGAGGCGCTGGGCATCGCCCGGGCGCGAGCAGCGCTTGCGGGCGCGGACGTCGCAGTGCTGGTCGTGCCGCCGGGGGCGGCGGCGGAGGAGACGGAGCGGTGGCGGGCGGAGGTGGCGGACGAGGAGCGGCTCGAGGTCGCGAGCAAGGTGGACCTCGTCGGCCACCGCGGCGATGCGCGGCTGGGGGTGTCTGGGTTGTCGGGGGAAGGGGTGGAGGCACTTCGGGCGGCGCTCGCGGCGCGCTTGGGAGCGGGGGTGGCGGGGGCGGCGGTCGTGACGAGTGAGCGGCACCTGGCCTGTTTTCGTGAGGCGCTCGAGGCGGCCGAGCGAGCCTGGTCTGCGGTGCAGGTAGCGACGCTCGAGGTGGTCGGGGGAGAGCTGCGGCTGGTGCTCGAAGCGGTGATGAAGGTGACTGGTGAAGACGCCACGACGGCGGTGCTCGACGCGGTCTTCGCGCGGTTCTGCATAGGAAAGTAGTCAGCCGCGGCGGATCCTCACTGCGTTCAGCGCCCGCCAGGAGCCCCACCCGAGGGCGGCCACGGCGATCGTTCCCATCACCCAGGACAGGAGGCGGAGCAACTCGTCGGGCAGCCTGGCGATGTCGAGGGCGACCAGGAGGAAGAAGACGGCGAGCATCAGCAAGACGGCGGCGCCGAAGGCGAGCCAGTAGAGGCCGACCGTGAGGGAGGGGCCAGCGAGGCCGAGCTCGGTGAAGGGGAAGGCGCTCGAGAGCGGGTTGATGCCCGGTGCGAAGGAAGGCTCAGGGAGCTTCGCTGGCGTCGGCCCGTCCACGGAGTTGACCAGAACCCGAGCGGACTCGGGGTCGAGCCCGGCGGAGACCAGTCGAGCGGCCCACTCGGCCCGCGGAACGCCCGCGGTACGGAAGGACTGGAGCTGGTTCCAGGGGGAGTCGGTGTGTGGCGCGGCGTCGTCGAGCACGGGCGGAAAGTGACTTGAGGGCGAGCGAAGGTCAAGAGGGGCCGCGAACAGGGTCAGAGTGCGCCGCCGGCGCCGGTTTGATGTCCTTGGGGATGAGATAAGGAGAGCTCGCCGAGGGAGTGCGACTCGGGGGCCAAGGCGCGGCGAGCGGGCGAGGCCAGGACGCCGCCTCAAAGGAAGCAGTGGGGTTTCACGTGGAACGACGGCTCGCCTGGCGCAACGAATCCAGCCGAGGGCTCGTGCGACTCGGGTATCCGATCGTCGGAAGGCGCGATGACGTGCCTGTGGGCGCCAAGCGCTGCCAGCCGAGGGCGCGCAACGTGGAGCTTCAGCGCTGGGTTGCGGTGGGCGGCATCCCGGCCGTTGCGCCCCTGTGCCGACTCGGGTCGCGCTCGGCGAGCGCCGAGGTTGCGTGTCCGGACGCATTGGCAGCGCGTGCCGTCTGCGGGCAACGAATCCGGTGAGGGGCAAGATGGGGCCCCGCCTGAACCAGCGTGTCTGCCTGAACGAAGTGCTGAGGTTCCACGTGGAACGTCCGCTCGCGGCCGTGTTCCGACCCGGTCCCGCTCTTGCGCGCAAGAGACGGGGAGGGCGAGTCCGGCCAGGGCTCTTTGGGAAGCGATCGTGCGACGCCCAACGAGACTCTGAGTGCTACTCCGTGACGCTCGACTGAGGACGAGAGGTTCGATTCACGACTGAAGGCCTCGCGGCGGCGACGCGGGCTACGCATCCTGAACTCAGTACCCATCCTCGGGGAGGGTCGGAACCCCTTGAGGCAAAGCCTTCAGGAGGCCCGAAGGGCCGGTGTCGCTGAGGCTTCGAACTGGACGTGTCGTCGCCGAGGAACGACGAAGCGAAGCGGGTCTTCGGATCTCCGCAGGCGAGCCGTTCCGTACCTCGGGAGCTCGTGCGCGAACAGACGGGCGGCAGCGGGTCTGGCCGGGGCTCCTTGGTAGACGCGATCGCGGGAGGCCGGAGCGCGACTGCGCCTCAACGAGAGACTGAATTCCGGTGAAGCGGCGCTCGCGTAACAACCGGGGCTCTGCCTCAACGACGCGCTGAGGTTCCACGTGGAACGTCCGTTCGCGGCCGTGTTCGGACCAGGTCTCGGTCCTGCGCGGAACAGACGGCGGCGAGTCTGGTCTAGCCGCTGCGAGCGCCGGTTCGAAACGCACCTGCGTCGGCGGGATCCTCGCCGGAGGTGATCGTGCGCGCAGCGGATGGAGGGAGCTGGTGCGGCCTTGCTCCGCTCGTCGCCGCTGGCGGCGCGCCCGTTGGGCTCGGTGGCCGTTGGTCGCTTGGACGGCCAATCCGCCAAAATCGATGCAGGCGCCGATTGTCCGACCATGACTGGCGGGGGTGATCTTGTCGGCGCCTTGGGGGGGTGCGCTCGCAGCGCCTCAACGAGACACAGAGTTCCGGTGGAGCAGCGACCGCGAGGCGACCGGTGGCGCTGCCTCAGCGAAGTGGTTCCACGTGGAACGTCGTCCGCGGCCGTGTTCCAACCAGGTCACGCTCTTGCGCGCACAGACGGGCGGCACGCGCTCAGGCAACGAGTCTGACGAAGGAGCCTTGGTGAACGCGATCGCGAAGCCGGGCGCGGCTCTGGCGGACTCGGCGCCCCTTTCCCGGCGCGCACCCGTCCGTTGGCGGGGGAGCACGCCCGGTCGCTCGCCCTCCTCCAATGCGCGCATGTCTCCTGTCTGTTGGCGGGCGAGGGCACGTTCCACGTGGAACCCCGGCGCCTCCGCGGTCTGTTGGCGAGCAAGAGCTCGCCCGTGATCCCCGTCCTGCCCGACTCAATCAAGGCTCGCACCAGCCGGCGGGAACGCTCGTCGTGCGTCGAAGTTGCTCAAAGAAGCCGGGGCTGAGGTCCACCAGTGTCCTTGATTCGCAGAGGGCCCAAGATCGAGGGCCTTGCCTGAGCCCTGAATGCAGCAGGTGAGCGTCGCCCTGCGGCGGGGCGGTGAGGATGGCGCCAGCGGCTCGGTGGCACGCTGGCCGTCAGCTTGCTCCAAAGAAGCATGTTGCCTGTGCGGGTCGGGCCCTTCCAGGCCGCGCGGCCCTAAGAGGCCCTAAGAGCGCGCCTCCCTCGCCACAGGCAAGGGGGAGGAAGCCTCCGCCGAGCATGAAGGGCTCGGCACTGCGCAGTGAGGTGAGACAGGCCACCCTCGGTGCCCGACGGTGCACCCGGATCCACCTCGGCCGAGCACATCCGGGACACGCGTGCCGCGGGAGGCCCAACGCGTCCGCGAGACTCTGATTCGCACACGCACATCGGCACAGCTGGCGGGACACGATCGATGAACGGGCATTCCACGTGGAACCTCGGCATTTCGTCGAGGCAGAGTGCGCGGGAGCAGGCCGTTGACGTCGACGAGCGCTGATGTTCCACGTGGAACATCGGTGCGACTGCGATCGGGTCCGGCCGCAGCTCGCTCTTGCCCAACGGCGGGCAGGCCACGCCGGAACGGAAGGCCAGGGGACTGGCCTCCTCGTCTCCGAAGGCGCTTTGGTTCGGTGTTTGGTCTCTCGAATCCACTCGCTGGGTCGAAGTGCCAAGCTCCCACGGAACAGCTATATGCGCGAGGGTGTCGTACGACGTCATCATCGTTGGTCTCGGTCACGCCGGGTGCGAGGCGGCCCTCGCCTGTGCCCGCATGGGGCTCTCCACCGCCGGCGTCACGCTCCGCGACGACGGCATCGCGGTGATGAGCTGCAACCCGGCCATCGGGGGCACGGCCAAAGGCCACCTCGTCCGTGAGCTCGACGCCCTCGGCGGTGCCATGGCTTGGGCCGCAGACCAGGCGGGCACTCACTTTGTCACGCTCAACGCCTCCAAAGGCGCCGCCGTCCGGGCCACCCGCGTCCTCTGCGACCGCGACGTCTACGCCTCGGTGATGCGGGGCCTTCTCCACGCCCAGAAGGGGCTCGACCTCTTCGAGGGAGAGGTTGAGCGCCTGGTGACGACTGGAGACCGCCGGCCGCGCATCGTGGGGGTCGAGCTGGCCGACGGCCGACGGCTCGGGGCCCGCGCCGTCGTGGTGACGACTGGGACCTTCCTCAGCGCGGTCATGCACGTCGGCAGCGAGGTGAGCGTCGGCGGTCGGGTGGGAGACGGGGCCGCTCAGGGGCTGTCCGACTCCCTTCGGACGCTGGGCTTCGAGCTCGGCCGCTTCAAGACCGGCACCCCCGCCCGCCTCGTGAAGGACAGCATCGACTGGTCTCGGTGCACCCTCCAGCCGGGCGAACCGAACCCCCGCCCGTTCTCCCTGCGCAGCGGGCCGCCCTTTCCCGTTCGGCAGGGACTCGACTGCTTCGTCACCCACACGAACGCCCGCACTCACGCCGTCCTCCGCGACAACCTCGACGCCTCGCCGCTCTACTGTGGCCGCATCGCGGGGCGAGGCCCGCGGTACTGTCCCTCGCTCGAAGACAAGGTGGTGCGCTTCGCCGACCGAGAGCGCCACACCGTCTTCCTCGAGCCCGAGGGCGCCCAGAGCCCCCTCGTCTACCCGGCCGGCCTGTCGACCAGCATGCCCGCCGATGTGCAGCTCGCCTTCCTCCGCACCATCGAGGGGCTCGAGCGCGTCGAGGTGGCTCGCTTCGGCTACGCGGTGGAATATGACTACGCCCCGCCCACCCAGCTCGAGCCCACGCTCCAGACGAAGGCCGTCGAGGGCCTCTACTTCGCCGGGCAGCTCAACGGCACCTCGGGCTACGAGGAGGCCGCCTTTCAGGGGCTGTGGGCCGGGGTGAACGCCGCGCTCCAGCTGAAGGGCGAGCCGCCGCTCCTCCTCGGCCGGCAGGAGGCCCATGGGGCGGTCCTCGTCGACGAGCTCGTCACCCGGGGCGTCGACGAGCCCTTTCGCATGCTGACGAGCCGGTCGGAGCACCGCCTCGTCCTCAGGGAAGGGAACGCGGAGTTCCGCCTTCGTCGCCACGGCCATCGAATTGGGCTCGTCTCCGATGCCGAGGCCGCCCTGGCCGCCGAGCGGGCTCGCCTCATCGCCGAGGAGCTCGCCCGGCTCGAAGGACGGCAGCTGCTCGTCCGGCTCCGCCGCCCGGACGTCACCTACCGTTCGCTCGAGGTCGAGGATCCCTCCCGTCCCCGACTCCCCGCCGAGCTGTGCGAGGAGGTCGAGACCGAGGCGAAGTACGCGGGCTACATCAAGCAGGCCAACGCGGCGTGGACCCGCAGGTCCGACGAGCACGACGGGTGGGTGATTCCTCGCGAGCTGTCGTGGGCGGGTGTCCCCGGGCTGTCCCGCGAGGCTCAGGAGAAGCTCGGCCGCCTGAGGCCCGCCACCGTAGGCCAGGCTCGCAGGGTGCCCGGCGTCACCCCGGCCGCCGTCAGCCTCTTGCTCGTCCACCTGAGGCGGATAAGCGAGCCTCGCACCCCTGTGGAGAAGCTGTGAGTAACACTGAGTATTCGCCCTGCTTCTGGACGGTTGGGGAGGAGGCGAGCTGTGGATAACGCGCTGGAGCTCCTCCGAGGAGGGTTGGCCTCCCTCGGGCTCACGTTGGAAGCCTCGGCGGCCGAGCGGCTCTGGGCGTTTGCCGAGGAGCTCCTTCGCTGGAACGAGAAGGTGAACCTCACCGCCATCACCGCGCCCCGGGAGGTCGTGGACAAGCATCTGCTCGACTCGCTCGCGGTCGTCCCGGAGGTGGGCGATGCCCGGACGCTGCTCGACCTTGGCGCGGGCGCCGGCTTGCCAGGGATTCCCCTCGCCGTCGCGCTGCCGCGGCTCGAATGCACCCTGGTCGACGCGGTGGCCAAGAAGGTGGCCTTCATGAAGACCGGGGCGGTGAAAGCGGGTGTCACCGGGCGGGTGCGGGCGGTTCACCAGCGAGTGGCCGGTCGGCCAGCACAGGAGGGAGTCCGGCTGGCCGAGGTCGTCATCGCTCGCGCCTTCATGGACGTGGGCCCCTTCGTCTCACTCGCTGCCCATTACTTGGCTCCCGGCGGGAAGGTGGTCGCGATGCTGGGGAGGCCGCCGCCCATCGCCGAGCTCGAGGCCATGGGTCGAGCGGCCGGCCTCAGGGTGGTGGGGCTCCGAGAGTTCCAGCTGCCCATCTCTCTGGCTCCGCGCGCGGTCGCATCGTTCCAGTCGGTAGAGTCAAGTGCGTGAAATTCCTCGGCGGTGACGCCGACGCGAACCGTGCACATGTCAGCCCCATGGACTACAACGCCGGCATGGGTCGAATCCTCTGCATCTCCAATCAGAAGGGCGGCGTGGGGAAGACGACCACCGCCATCAACCTCGCCGCATCACTGGCGGCGGCGGAGCGCAAGACGCTGCTCATCGACATGGACCCGCAGGGGAATGCGGGGTCCGGGTTGGGGGTCGACCGGAGCGCCCTGACCGGCAGCGTCTATGACGCCCTCATCAACGGCCGGCCGCTGAGCGAGCTCGTCTTGCCGACCGAGCTCCGGTTCCTCGAAGTCGCCCCGGCGACGCCGGACCTCACCGGCGCGGAGGTCGAGCTCGTGGGCATGGAGCGTCGGGAGCACCGCCTGCGAGACGCGCTCAAGGAGGTGGCCCACCGCTATGACTACGTGTTGCTCGACTGCCCGCCGTCGCTGGGGCTCCTCACGGTCAACGCCCTCACCGCGGCCGACTCGGTCCTTATTCCCCTGCAGTGCGAGTACTACGCCATGGAGGGCCTGGCGCAGCTGATGTCCACCATCGAGCTCGTGCAGCAGTCGCTCAACCCGAGGCTGACGGTCGAGGGCATCTTGCTCACCATGTTCGACCAGCGGGCGAACATCAGCCACCAGGTGGCGACTGAGGTGAAGCGCGTCTTCCCCGAGCTCGTCTTCACCAGCGTGGTGCCGCGCAACGTGCGCTTGGCCGAGAGCCCGAGCTTCGGCAAGCCGGTGCTGCTCTACGACATCAAGTCACGTGGGTGCGAGGCGTACCTCGGCGTCGCCCGTGAGCTCCTCAAGCGCAGCAAGCGCACCCGGCGATCGGGACACAGCCAGCCCGTCATGGCATAAGGGCGCGCCTGTCGGAGAAGACATGCCCGCACTCGTGAAGGTCGTCCCCACCCAGAATCGGAAGCCAGCTCTGGGTCGAGGGCTGGGGGCGTTGTTGGCCGATGCCCGGACCCCCTCGGCTGCGGCGGCCGCGGCGGCCGGGGCGTCGCGGCTCCCGCTCGATCAGATTCACCCAGATCGCTCGAACCCGCGCAAGCGCTTCGACGAGGCACAGCTCACCGAGCTCGCCGCCTCGTTGAAGAACCAGGGCGTGCTCCAGCCGATCCTCGTGCGGCCNNATCCCCGCCATCGTCCGCGAGGCCTCTGACGCCGAGGCGTACGAGCTCGCGCTGGTCGAGAACATTCAGCGGTCCGACTTGAACCCGCTCGAGGAGGCGGAGGCGTTCCGCCGCCTGGTGGAAGAGCGGCGCCTCACCCAGGAGCAGGTGGCTGAGCGNNGACCTCGACATGGGCCACGCCCGCGCCATTCTCGGGCTGGCCAAGCCGCCCGAGATGGTAGCGCTCGCGCGGGCGGTGGTGACGGAGAAGTTGACGGTCCGCGAGACAGAGGCGAGGGTGAAGGGGCAGCGGCCCGCAGGACCTGCGGGTGCTAAGAAGAAGCCAGTCACCAGCCCGGAGGCCAAACGCCTCGTCGAGGACCTCCAGCGGCGACTGGGAACCAAAGTGCGCTTGGTTGAAAAAGGGAATGGAAAGGGAACGCTCGAGATTGAGTTCTTCAGCTACGAGGATCTCGATCGAATCATCCACCTGGTGAAGCGGTAGGGAAGAGCCACCATGGCATTGTTCGGAAATGAAAAGCGCGATCCGACGATCGCGCTTCCGAAAGAGGAGAAAGTCGTGTCGGCACGAACCGGAGAGCTGCACACGCTGTTGGGCAAAGGCAGTGAGTTCGACGGCAAGCTGTCGTTCGAGGGGCAGGTCCGCATCGACGGGAAGTACACGGGGCAGATCCACACCAAGGACGTGCTCGTCATCGGCGAGAGCGCCAAGGTGAACGCCGAGATCACCGCGGGCACTGTCATCATCAACGGCAGCGTCGAGGGCGTCATTCGCGCCAGCCAGACCGTCGAGCTTCACCCCCCGGCTCGAGTCAAGGGCACCATCGAGACTCCGTCGATGTCGATGGAGAAGGGCGTCATCTTCGAGGGCACCACGAAGATGGGGGAGACCACGAAGGCCACGCCGCCACCCCCCACGCCCGGCCCGAAGTAGCTGGTGGGCGCGGTGCGCTGGGGGTGGGCGGGCGCGATGCTCGTCCTCTGCGGCGCCTGTCCACCCGACACGGCGTCATTGGAGGCTCGTGCCGGGCTGCGGGTTCCGCTGCCCGAAGGGTGGCGCGCGACCTCTGCACCGGGTGGGCTTCAGGTAGGGCCTCAAGGCCGGGCTGTGTTGCAGCTCGAGTCGATGTCGTCCTCGCTCCCGGCGCTCGAGCAGCTCATCGCCCCGCTTGAGCGCGAAAAGGTCCACATAGTCTCAAAAGAGTCAAATGACTCCTTTATCGGTGTCAGATACCGCTTTGTCGAGTCGAACGACGAAGGCTTCCTTGGCGTCCGGCGGGGCAGGGGTGGAGACCGCCACGACGGGGGGAGTGCGCGAACGGTCTGGTGTTCGACGATGAAGGGCGCCAAACCCGACGAGGTCGAGGCGGCGATGAAGGTGTGTGAGGGCGTGAGCGAGCCCGATCGACAGCCGGAGTCGACTACACGTTGAAGCGGAAGTGCATGCAGTCGCCGTCTTGCACGACGTACTCTTTGCCTTCCATGCGCAAGAGGCCCTTGTCGCGCACGGCCGCCTCGCTCCCGTGCTCGAGGAGATCCTTCCACGACATCACCTCAGCCTTGATGAAGCCTCTCTCGAAGTCCGAGTGAATCACCCCGGCGCACTGAGGCGCCTTCCACCCTTGATGAAACGTCCACGCCCGGCACTCCTTGGGGCCGACGGTGAAGTACGTCTGCAGCCCCAACAGGTGGTAGCCGGCGCGCACCACCTTGTTGAGGCCGGGCTCGTCGAGGCCGGCGGAAGCGAGGAAGTCGGGCCGCTCCTCGGGGGGCAGTTGCTGGATCTCGGCCTCGAGGGCGGCGGCGAGCACGACGACGTCGGCGTGCTCCTCGGCCGCGATGGCCTTCACGGCCTGCACGTGGGGATCGCTCGCTTGCCCCGCCAGCTGCGACTCGGCGACGTTCGCGACGTACAGGACCGGCTTCGAGGTGAGCAAGAATAGCTCACGGATGACGGCGAGCTCTTCCTCAGTGAGGCCTTGGGCTCGCACCGCCACGCCGAGGTCGAGCTTCGCTTTCACCTTGTCGAGCACGACCAGCTCGGCCTTCGCAAGCTCGCCTTCTTTGCCCGGGGCCTTGGCGCTGCGCGAGGTCTTGTCGCGGCGCTTCTCGATGGTCTCGAGGTCCTTGAGGCACAGCTCGGTGTCGACGGTCTCCTTGTCGCGGCGGGGATTCACGCTGCCCTCGACGTGGGTGATGTTGTCGTCCTCGAAGCAGCGGAGCACGTAGAGCACCGCGTCGACCTGGCGGATGTTGGCGAGGAACTGGTTNNAACTGGTTGCCCAGGCCCTCACCCTTCGACGCCCCTCGAACCAGCCCGGCGATGTCGACGAATTCCAGCGTGGTGTAGAGCGTCTTCTCGGGCTTCGTCAGCGCGGCCACCTGATCGAGCCGGGCGTCGGGCACCGGTACCACTCCGATGTTGGGCTCGATCGTCGCGAAGGGGTAGTTCGCCGCCAGTGCCCCGGCGTTCGACACCGCGTTGAACAGGGTGGACTTGCCGACGTTCGGCAGTCCGACGATTCCGATCGAAAGTCCCATGGCGGCCGGCGTGTACTGGAAAATCGCCTTCGGGGAAAGCGCATGGAGTTCCGGGAGCTCCACGGAATTCCGGAGACATAGGACTCGAGTGAGCTACTTTCTCGTGCCGGAGGCTCGGAGTCAGCATGAAGACGGCGCCCGCGATTTACCGGCTCGACACGGGGGTGCCGACCGCCGAGCTGGTAGGCCGAGCCCTGGTGAGGGACTCGAGCGCCGAGAGCTTGCTGTACCGGCGTCACGCGGAGGAGCTCCTCGTCATCACCACCCGGCTGCTGCGAAACGCCGCTGCGGCGGAAGACGTCGTCCATGACACCTTCCTGCTCGTCTTCGAGCGGCTGGCTCAGCTTCGGGACCGCGCCCAGTTCCGCTCGTGGGCCCTCAGCATCGCCATTAGCCTGGTCCGCAAGCGGCTCCGCCGACGGCGAATCCTCCAGTGGGTCGGTCTTGACGCGTTGCCTTCGGAGCCGCTCGAGGTGCAGGCCCGGCCGGGTGTCTCGCTCGAGGCGAGGGCCGAGCTCGCGGTGCTGGGTGCCGTGCTGAATACCCTGCCCACGCAGCAGCGGCTTGCCTGGAGCCTGCGGCACGTCGAGGGAGAGAAGCTCGAGGACGTCGCGGTGGCGCTGGGGAAGAGCCTCGCCACGACCAAGCGCTACATTGCCGCCGCTGAGCAGTGCATCGCCGCCCGGGTGCGACTCGAGGAGGAGCCATGAGTCCCTTGCCGAGACCGGTGAAGCACGTCCTCGTCGTCGAGCCGAAGGACGTCCAGGTGTCGCGGACATGGGCACGGCTCGAGGTGACTCGGCGAGTGGGGAAGAGCCCTCGATGGCGGTTCGCCGCGGTGGGTGCCCTCGGCCTGGTGGTGAGCGTGGTGGGAGTGCTCCTCTGGCCCAGACCGCCGGCGCCTTCGCCGTGGACCGTGACGACCCTCCTGGCTCGCGGGCGCCAGGTGAGTGGGACGGCCCGGCCGGTGCACGCCCTGGAGTCTCGGGAGCCGGAGGCCACCGACTCGGCTCCGCCGCCACCGCCGCCCGACGCGGTGGGGGCGCTCCTGGAGAGCGCGGCCGAAGCGGTGCGCGGCTCGGACTTCCCGCGGGCCGCGGCGCTGTTGACGGAGGTGGCGCAGCACCACCACGCCGATGCCCGTGCGCCGGCCGCGATGTTCGCGCTCGGCCGCATCCAGCTCGACCGCCTCCATCATCGCGCCGAGGCGGTGAACAGCTTCACCTTGGCGCTCGAGTCGAACCCTCCGGAGGAACTGGTCGTCCCCCTCTGGCAGGCGCTTCAGGAGGCGCAGCGGAGTCGCTGAGATGGTATAGCGCGCGCGATGAAGAGCGCCTTTCAGGTCGGCCTCGTGCAGATGGCCATGTCGAAGGAGCCCGCCGCCAACGTCGAACAGGCCGTCAGCAAGGTCGCCGACGCCGCCCGGCGGGGGGCCGAGGTCGTCTGCCTGCCCGAGATGTACCGCACGCCCTATTTCTGTCAGTCCGAGACGCACGCCTTCTTCGACCTCGCCGAGGCCGTCGAGGGAGGCCCCTCGGTCGAAGCCCTCTCCAAGGTCGCCCGCGCCCACGGGGTGGCGGTGGTGGTTCCCATCTTCGAGCGGCGCGCGCCAGGCCTGTACCACAACAGCGCGGTCATCCTCGACGCCGACGGGGAGGTCGCGGGCCTCTACCGGAAGATGCACATCCCCGATGACCCGGCGTTCTACGAGAAGTTCTACTTCACTCCGGGAGACACGGGCTTCGTGGCCTTCGACGTGAAGGCGGGGCGGATCGGAACCCTCATCTGCTGGGATCAATGGTACCCCGAGGGGGCGCGTCTCACCGCCCTGGCCGGCGCGAGCATCCTCTTCTACCCGACGGCCATCGGCTG
>PMBV01000133.1 GCA_003153055.1 Myxococcales bacterium | reverse complement strand
CCGTGTAAGGTGGTTGACAAGCGCAGATAGCAGCGGCTCCGACCCCGCCACTCTCCTGGACCTCGCTCGCCGCTATGAGCTCGTCGGCAGGGGCTTCGACTTGCTCGAGGCCGTCGCGCAGCCAGCGGAGCGAGCACTGCCGCGGTCGGTTGTGCGAGTTGAACTCGATGCCGGCGTGGCCCTCTCTGTTGGCTGGATGAAGGACGAGCGAGTCCAGGTCGGCGTTTGCAGCGAGGAGTGACCTCGCCAGCGTGGCGCCCTCCCTCGACACGGCCAAAGTCATACGGGCAGCGAGTCAGATTGAAACGCTCACGTCGTCCAAGGCGGCGGTGCCACGTGACGACCCTGACCATCTACTACTCATCGGCCTACTGCGTGGACGGGTCGGCGTACGACACCTTGCGCAAGGCGAGTTGGGTCGCTGCCTCCCTGACGAAGCGCCCAATCACCGGTGTGGTGCTCGAAGAGCCGCGTGCTCTCGACTCCGAGGAACTGCTGACGGTGCACACGGAGGAGTACGTCGAGGCCATCCTCACCGGGAGGCCGCGATGGCAGGCACAATCGCAGGGCTTCGAGTGGTGTGAGTCGCTCTACGCGGCAGCGGCCGCCTCGAGCGGTGGCGCTGTGGCGGCGGCTCTCCATGCGCTGAAGAACGGTACCATCGCTGGCTCACTGAGCTGCGGACTCCACCACGCACGGGCCGACGTCGGCGAAGGCTATTGCACATTCAATGGCCTGGCCCTCGCGGCGCGGGCGGCGGTCGCAGCCGGTGCCAGACGCACGGCCCCTGCTGTCCGGGGACCCGGCCTTCTCGTGTCTCGACGTCTCGACGTACGACTTCGACCGTTTCCCCAACACGCGTCGTTGGCGGAGCGTGCTGGTCTCACAGGCAGACCGCTACGGCTCGACCATCGAGAAGGAGCTGAAGGCCATCGAGGACGCGAGCTCCTTCGACCTCTGCCTGTACAACGCGGGGATGGATCCATGCGAACTCAGTGACCAAGGACTTCCTGGGCTGAGGCAGAGGGCGTTGGTGCAGCGGGAGCAGCTCGTCTTCCAGTGGGCGAGGGCAGCCGGTCTCCCGGTCGCCTTCGTGCTCGCAGGTGGTTACCTGTCACCCCGACTCGACCGGGGAGGGCTGATCGCGCTGCACCGCCAGACGGTGCAGAGTGCAGTCGCAGGGTTCTGGCAGCGCCAAGGTGGTGTCGGCGGCCATGTTAACGGAGAGGTGGGAGGAGAGGGGGCCGTGGCCTAAGGCTTCTGATCGAAATTACATCGCCGCTCAAACCACACCTTGTTCGGCTGCTCTCTGGACGAAGTTGACGAGATAATTTTGGCGCTGCCCCTAAGCCGGTCGGGTTCACCAAACGCAGCACGAACCTCGCCGGGCTGCTCTCCCTCGACATGCGCCGCCCGACGAGCGAGTACGCCCAGCGGTCGAGCGAAGGCGTCATTCCAGTGAGCCGTCGGGTCTTGCCGCCCCATCCCGCGGGCCCCCTTCGAGCAGACCGGACAGACGAGACCGGAGTTCCTCCAACTCCGTCCTCGCCATGAGGGCGGAGCGTGCTCCGCCGCAGCCGTTGGCTAGCCTGGCCAGACGACTGCGGGAGCTACCGACTTCTGACGCCGAGGAGCGGCGCGCAACGCCNNCGTCGAAACCCTCGGGATCGAAGTGTCCGCCGACCCAGGTGAGGCTGTCGTCGTGCTCAGGGTGCCCGCTGTCCTGGAGGATCTCGAGCAGGCGCTCGTAGCCACCCGATCCGCCGCAGTCTTCGGGTGGGCACGCGCGGGCCCCGCCGAGGCAGAGCGGGTAGGGCAGCCGATCGTCGAGCGGCAACTTCTTCTCCACCTTGACGTTGTGGCGCCAGCCGTCGCCGAAGTCGTACTCGTAGTCGATGCTCTGCCGTTCGCCGATGAGGGCGTCGAGGGAGACCTTGCGCTCGTCCTCGAAGTGGAGCTCACCCGCGTCGGGCATGGTCACGTCGCCGAAGCGGCGGTCGCGGAGGATGAACTGGTGGAGGTGCGAGTCGGTCCAACCCATCGCCTCGTTCAGCGCGGTGTGCAGGTCGGCGAGCGTGATGCTCGAGGGCACCAGCAGCTTGCGCCACACCGGCGGGTCGACGTGCTTGAGCTCGACGTGGAGGCGAAAGGCGGAGGAGGTCGGCTTCTTTGGGCTGGGCCGGGGGCTTCGCTTCGGCATCCATCGAACCTACCCGTGTTGCCGTCGCTCGCCACGGGGAAATGCGGGAGGGCAAGGTCGCCTCCTCGCTGCCTGAGGGAGAGAATCCCTTTGCCACGGTTGGGACGCCTGCTCGACGCGCGCGAAGAAGGGCGCGGGAAGTCTCTCGGGCCCTCGAGCCGAGCGCGCTCCTGGCCAGTGGTTCGGGGGGACGACGGGAAGCGCGAGCGCTTCGGAGACGCACGAGTACGGTAGAGTGGGGGGATGTTGACACCGACCATCGCCGAGGAGGTCGAGCGCTACCTTCGCACCGGGGACACCGACACGGACGCGCGGGCGTGGCCCGGTGGCTTCCTGGAGCGCGCCCGTCGACAGCACGCCGAGCTTCGCGGTGCGCTCGTCGAGGAGGTCCTTCGGCTCGCGACGGGGCGCTCGCACGAGCCGGTGCCCGCCAACGTCGGCGTCGACTTCACGCGCGCCAAGGTCGAGCCGATGGTGCGCGGGCTCTTCCCGCGAGCCGAGCAGGACACCGTGCTCGCGATGTTCGAGAAGTCCGTCGTCTACGTCACGAGCGACACCGTCGGGCCGATCGTCCTGCAGCAGATGTGGGATCGCACCGCGTGGGACCTTGCGAACCTGTACCTCCTCAGTATCGGCGCGAAGCTTCTCGGGGAGGAGGCCGTGAGCATCGTCGGGTTGAGCGAGGAGACGACCTGCTACGTCTCGCCGGAGTACTTCGCCGAGGACGATCCGTTCGCCGACTTCATCGTCCACGAGGCCGCGCACATCTTCCACAACTGCAAGCNNGCACGGTCGGGCTCCGGGAGACCCGCCGGAAAGAGTGGCTGCTCGACATTGAGTTCAGACGGCGCGAGACGTTCGCCTACTCGTGCGAGGCCTACGCCAGCATCGTTGCGCGCGCGAAGAGCCCCGCCGAGCGCCGGGCGCTGGCGGCCGAGTACGGCTCGGAGCGGCGGATCACGGAGGAGCGCGTGGACCCGGACGAGGTGGCGAGCATCGTCGCGGCGGCTGCGAGCGCTCGGAACGGTTGGAAGGTGATCCTGGCGCGGTGCGCGCCGATCCGCAGCCCGCGGATCAGGTCGTTCGACCACTTACCAAGAGCCCCGGACTCGGACCTCGCTGCTGCTGACGCAGGGAAGGGCGAAGCCGTCGCGGAAGGGCTCGGGCTTCAAGCCTCGACGAAGGGCCGTGAGGAAGCGGCCGATGCGTTGGAGGCAAGGGCGGAGCCAGCCAGTCTCGACGGTGGCCGTGCGGGCCGAGGCGCCGGTGGACCCGATTCCAGAGCCGCCGAGTTACCGTGACAAGTGGCGGAGGCGCTTCCGGTCGGTTCGGGTGCTCTTTCCGCTGCTGTCTATCGAGCTTGCTGCGAGTTGCGCGTACAGCTCATGGAGCTTCGCGCGGAGCACTTCCTTCGGCGGCAGGAACGTCTGGTACTCGGCGACGAGCGTGGGCGAAGTCGTGCGCGCGAGCGCGTACTCGACGACCTCGTCGTCCTTCGTCGCGCAGAGCAGCACGCCGATGGATGCCCGTTCGTGTGGCTTCTTCACGTTGCGGTCGAGCGCCTCGACGTAGAACGAGAGTTGCCCCCGGGTCGGCGGGCTTGAACTTGTCGACCTTCAGCTCGAACGCCACGAGGCACTGCAAACTGCGGTGGAAGAAGACGAGGTCGATCGAGAAGTCCTGGTTGCCAACCTGGACGGGATACTGCGAACCGACGAAGCAGAAGTCGCGACCGAGCTCAGTCAGGAAGCGGCCAAGGTTCCGCAGGAGCGCGCCATGGAGGTCGGCCTCGGAGTGCTCGGCCGCGAGGCCGAGGAACTCGACGTTGTAGGCGTTCTTGAACTCGTCGATCGCCGTCGGGTGAGTTTGTCTCACCGCTGGTGAGACTTTCTTCGTGGCGCTCGCTTCGCGAAGAACGGCGCCCGAGCGGATCTGCCGCTCGAGCTCCCGCTTGGGCCAGCGCTCCTTGATGGCGGCGAGGAGGTAGAATTCGCGTGTCTCGACGGGCTTCGCCTGGCTGAGGATGATCAGATGGTGCGTCCACGGCAATTGTCTCACCAGCGGTGAGACTCTTCGGTTCGACCGGTACGCCTCGTAGAACTGGCGCATCCGAAAGAGATTCGGGCGCGTGTAGCCCCGGAGGCCCGGGTAGCGCCTCGCGAGATCGGCGGCGACTACTGGGAGCTCGGCGAGTACATCAGCCGGAAGATCGCGAGTGCCGAGTGGGGCGACGGCGTCGTCGAGGATCTCCTTTCCTTCTTGCTCACCGGCCGCGCTCGAAGGGCGGCGTTGGTTCGATTGACGTCGAAACCCTCGGGATCGAAGTGTCCGCCGACCCAGGTGAGGGAGTCGTCAGGCTCGGGGTGCCTGCTGTCCTGGAGGATCTCGAGCTTCGCTTCGGCATTCATCGAAAGTACCTGTCTTGCTCTCGCTCGCCACGTGGAAGAGCACCGGAGCCCAGGGCGCGGCCGTCTCGCCGTCACTGCTTGAGCTTGTACGTGCGCTCGATGACGGTAGCCATGTCTGGGCCCTTCCAGTGGGGTCGGACCCAGTGCATTCGCTGTTCGGCCGCGTCCGCCCGGGCGCGCCT
>PMBV01000053.1 GCA_003153055.1 Myxococcales bacterium | reverse complement strand
CCGTCGATCAGCGCGTGGCGCAGCCGTTCGTTGACTGGTGCGTCGCGCCAAGCCGTGTCGCGACCGGTGCCGCCGCCACTGCCCGCGCCGCCGCCACCGCCCGCGCCGCCGCCGCCGCCCGCGCCGCCACCAGTTCCATCGCCTGACTCCGCGGGGAATGCCAATTGGAGGAAGTTCCACATGGCAGGTCTCCACACACTTCCGTCGTGGCCTCCACCCTCGACGGACAGCCAATAGTTCGGAATACCATTGGCATCGCAGTACTCATGTGTGGCCTTGTTCGGAGGGTAGAACCCATCCCAATCGCCGGTCCCGCAGGAGATGAACAGGGTCTTTATCTTCTGTTTGGCTTCGGCTCCTCCGTTGCGGAACATGTCCGCGTCAGAGGGGTGGTTGAACGGCGCCGCCGAGGAGGGGCTGATATGGTGGAAGGTGTCCAGATTACCAATTCCTTCAGCGAAGGTGACTCCGCCTCCCAGTGAATAGCCGTAGATTCCACGATGATCGGCGTCAGCGATCACGGGATAGTGTGATTCGACGTATGGGATGACGGCCTCGAACAACTCCCGATGCGAATCCACGTCGTTGTTGTCCATCGCGACGATGATGACGGGTTGTATCTTTCCCTCCCCGATGAGGTTGTCGGATGTCGCGCTGGCGCCCACGCACCAGTCTGCGAAGATCGTGTCCGGCCAGGCGCCGATGCCGTGTATCGCATAGATGGCCGGGTACCGCTTGCTCGTGCTGAATCCGGGCGGCGTGTAGATCGACATCTTCCGGTCGGAGTTCGTAGTCGAGGAGTGATAGGTGATCTCTTGGACCTTGCCGGCGGGGGAGCGGCCCCCCTTGTCATATCCATCGGGGGGCAAGGTGGGGAGCGGGCCCGCGGATGAGAGGCTCGGCGAAATCGTCGCAAGAAGGGCCAAGCCGATGAACCCAGCCCGGAGCTTGTCGATGTAGGGCACACGCTCTCCTGGAGTACGTCAGTGGGCCCCACCATCGAGTGCCCGAGAGTAGGGACGGCCCTGGGGGATGGTCTGGGTCAAACGGGGCGGGTGCGAGCAAGCCGCGGGTGGGGCTCCCTCGGGACTCGACGCGGGGAATCCAGAGGCCTTCCATGGAGCCCATAGGCAACTTATTGAAATCATGATGTTTGCGCCTTCGCCCTGTCGAAAGATTCAGCGTATTTGACTGGCACACTTGATGATAGGGGGCGCCCACACATGCCTGACACACTGACGTCGAGTGTCCGCCCGCTCCTCTGGGTCGCGGTCGCGATCAGCCTGGCGGCCCAGATCGGTGGCCTCTTCCTGCCGCTCATCGAGCCTGACGAAGCGCTCTACGCAACCATTTCGCGGGAGCTCTCGGCCGGACAGGGTTGGGCGAGCCTGACCCTGCATGGCGAGCCATGGCTTGACAAGCCGCATTTCCCCTTCTGGTGCGCCGCTCTGTCGATGCGGGTGCTCGGTTCGACTCCGTGGGCCTACCGGTTGCCAGGCTTCCTCTTCTACCTGATGGGGGTCGCTTTCGTGTACCGGAGCGGGCGCCGCTTCTTCGCGCCGGGGGTGGCTCCGTGGGCCGTCGTCGTCACGCTGACTGCGTACCACCTCGTGTTCTCGAACCACGACGTTCGCGCCGAGGCGTACCTGGTGGGGCTGGTGACCGCCGCGCTCTACCACCTCGCCGCTGCCGGAGAGACGAAGCGCCTTGGTCACGCTGTGGTCGCAGGCTTCCTGGTTGGTCTGTGCGTCATCACCAAGGGGCCGTTTCTCGTCTTCGCCACTGCCGGCGCGGCTGTGCTCGCGAGCCTCTTCACCCGGTGCTGGCCGCGGTGGTCACAGGTCGTTCTCTTCGTGGCTTCGCTCCTGGTACCGATCGCCGTCGAAATGCTGGCGCTGGCCGCGCAGCACGGGGACTCGGCCCTTCATGCGATTGCGGTGCTGTTCTGGGAAGGTCAGAGCAACCGCTTTCTCTCCTCGAGACCTGGCCTGCCCGGAGGAGGCCTGTTCTTCTACGTACACACCCTGGTGTGGGCCTTCGCGCCGTGGTTCCCGACCCTGGCGGTCTTTCTCGTGGCGGGGGCCTTCGCGCTCAAGGGCTCTGGCCGGCCTGCCAGTCAGGGTTTCGGCCGCGTCACCTTCCTTCTGTCCGCGGCGGTGGCGTTCGTTCTCTTCTCGGTCACTCGCTCTCAGTTGCCATACTATTACAACTTCGAGATGCCGGTGCTTGCCTTGATGGTAGGTTCCGTCATCGTTCAACCCATCCAAGACCGCTCCCGGCGGCTGGCTGGCGTCTTTCAGCTCGTCCTCACGACCGCCTTGTTGCTGGTGGTGGCCGCGGTGTTGGTCTTCGCGATGGTGCCGCACCGGTGGGAGGCGGTGGCGGTCCTGGCGCTCCCTTTCGGAGTGCTCGTGCGGCGTGAGAACGATCGGCCATGGGTCTTCTCGGCCGCCGCTGGCTGTGCGGCCGCGCTGGTGATGAGTTTCGTCTTCTACCCCTGGCTCCTCGGCTTCGAGGCGGGGCTGGTGGCTAGCGAACGCCTACCGACCCACGAGGAGGGGCGGGTGCACACGATGGGTTTCATCTCGTACGCCTTCGACTTCTACGGCTCATCGAGGGTGCACATCCTCGACCCGGAGCGAGTGGCTCAGTGGCAGTTGCCGAAGGACGACTACCTGTACGTGTGGGCGGACCAGGTGCCGCGGCTCGAACACGAGGGGCTCCAGTTCGAGGTCGTCGATCGCTTTCGCGGCACCGCTGTCTCGCAGCCGCGCCTTCCCTTCTTGAACCCCGAGACCAGAGACGCGAGCCTGTGGGAGACCGTGCTGCTCCGAACCAGATGAGGCCGGCGACGCTTGCCGCGGCGGCGCTTCAGCCAGACCGCAGGTCTTCCCTGCGTTCGAGGTGATGGTCGTCTCCACCGCGATGCGATCGCTTTGACCCTGTTCTTCGCCGGCGGACGTCTATCGTCCCTGGTGGTCTCGACGCACGGCCACGCGGCCTTCGAAAAGATATGACCCGAAGTACCCGGACGAGCATCCATCAACGCACAACGACTAATTCCATGAATGGAGTGATGATGGATTCCTTGCTTCGGGGATGGTCATTGAGGCCTCTCCTCCTCGGCTCGATGTTGCTGGTGGTTTCGTGTGGCTTAGGGTGGGATGGTTTCCCCGATGGCGGTGGGCACCGCGATGGTGGATCAGCCGGCACTGGCGGTGGGACGAGTAGCGGCGGCGGCAGGGCCAGCGGCGGCGGCTCGGCCGGCACTGGCGGTGGGATGAGTAGCGGCGGCGGCTCGGCCACCGGCGGCGGCAGGGCCAGTGGCGGCGGGTCGGCCAGTGGTGGCGGATCGGCCAGTGGCGGCGGATCGGCCAGTGGCGGCGGATCGGCCAGTGGTGGCGGATCGGCCAGTGGCGGCGGGTCGGCCAGTGGCGGCGGGTCGGCCAGTGGCGGCGGATCGGGCGGTGGGAGCACCACCATCAAGTTCGTCGGCAACATCACCACCCGAGGGGCGGTGCGCAGTGACTTCGCAAAATACTGGAACCAGATCACCCCTGAGAACGAGGGCAAGTGGGGCTCGGTTCAGCCCTCCCAGGGGACGTTCAACTGGAACTCGCTCGACGCCATCTACAAGTACGCCAACGACAACAACATCATCTTCAAGGAACACTGCTTCGTGTGGGGTGGTCAACAGCCAGGGTGGGTCAACAATAGCAATGGCCAAACCGCTGTTCGCGCCTGGATGAAGGCCTTCTGTGAGCGCTACCCGAAGACGAAGGTCATCGACGTCGTGAACGAGCCCCCCCCACACACCACGCCTGCCTACAAGGACGGCATTGGGGGCGACGGCAGCTCTGGCTACGATTGGATCGTGAACTCCTTCAAGTGGGCGCGCGAGTTCTGTCCGAACGCCACCTTGCTCCTCAACGACTACAACACCATCGAGTACGCAGGCGACA
This sequence comes from Myxococcales bacterium, assembly GCA_003153055.1. Next base: position 7,219 of record PMBV01000053.1, on the reverse strand, counting down.
ACAGTCACATCATCGACATCGTCAAGCGCATCAAGGCGGCGGGTGCGCCCATTGACGGGGTTGGGGTCCAGGCGCACGCTACGTCTGGCCTGAGCGCTGATGCGTTGAAAAAGAACATCGACAACATCGCCACGCAGACGGGCTTGCCCGTTTACGTCACCGAATTCGACCTCCCCATCGCCGACGATAATCAGCAGAAGGCAAAGATGCAGGAGCATCTCACGATGTTCTGGAATGACCCGAACGTCAAGGGCATCACTCTGTGGGGCTATGTCGTCGGCGCCACGTGGGTCTCAAACTCGGGCATCATTCAGGACAATGGCACTTTCCGACCCGCGATGACCTGGCTGATGAACTTCCTTGGGATTTCACAGTAAACGGTCCAGCGCTCAGATGGAAGCTGCTCTTCCATTTGGCCCTCGGTCGAAATCGGGCACCGAGGGAAAGGTGGGCGGAAGGAGCAGTTGAGGTTGGAAGCCGCGAATCTCGACAGGAACCAGCTCAGTGGGTTATGCACGGGAGCACGTGAGGCGCGGGCACAGTGGCTGTTCGTCTCGAACGGGCCGGGTGGTTTCTCTCACCCTCGGTGCCGCGGTCTTCTGCGGGTGTGGCCCCAGCTTCGACATCGTGGCGAAGGAGCGCCCAGCCGAGGTCTGTGACGGGGTGGACAACGACGGCAACGGCATCATCGACGACGTCGACGCGGACCACGACGGCATGTGCGATTGCCTGCGTGCAGGGGTGCTCGGGTACCCTGGCGATCGCGCGATGAGCCAACTGCAAGACCTGATGCACGGCCGCGCGGTGGCCACCGCCCGCCTCGCTGGGCAGGAGCTGACCCCGGCCCTGCTCTCGGAGCTCGACGTCGTCATCGTGCAAGACGTGCAAGACGGCGAGGCGGCGGGCACGATCGGCAAGGAAGGTATAGGTGTTGGAATCGGTCGCGCCTACTCTGCCGCCGAGGTCCAAGCGCTCCAGGACTGGGTCGTCGCCGGGGGTGGCCTGATGGCGCTCTCGGGCTACACCGGGAACACCGGAGAGGTGACGAACGCGAACCGGCTGCTCGCCCCGTTCCAGATGAGCTATGGCACGGAGTTCGTGCTCCCGGCTGGCGGCTCATCGCGCCCCGTGACGCACTGGGAGAGCTCCCACCCCCTCGCGAACGGCGTCACCCAGGTGGGTATCGACTCTGGGCATTCGGTCTCTGGGGGAACGCTGGTCGCCTGGGAACCGACTCGGGGCGCCTATGACGTCGGGCGGGCAGAGGAGTGGTCTCGTGGACACGTCTTCGTCTGGGCAGACGATTGGATCACCTACGACTCAGATTGGAACATCGCCCAATACCAGAACAGGCGGCTCTGGCTCAATTCGTTCAAGTGGCTCGCGACGGCCGGGTACTGCCAGGTGCCGATTCCGTAGGCACTCAGCGCTCGTCGTCGGGGCTCCACGGTCGTCTCATTGACCGAGCTCAGCGATGCGCCTCCGCGCCGCCGGGGCGAGCGCAGACGCGCCGTGGCGATCGACGAACTCGTGGAGCGCCTTGAGCTCGCCTTCGCGGTCGCTCATCGCTCGAAGGGCGACCGCGACGCCCCAGCGTGCCTCCTCTGCCAGGGCACCCATTGGGCGTTCCACCAGCGCCAGGCGATAGCGCTCGAGGGCCCCCGGGGCGTCTTTGAATTGGTTGACGTGAAGCGTGCCCGAGACCACCTGCGCCACCACCGCCGCGTCCGTGCCGGGGAAGCGGTCGATCACCGTCTTGTAGACCTCATCGGCCGACTGCCACTCACGGTTCCGTCGGAGCGTGTTGGCGAGCGCGAGCAGATCCTCCAGTTGCGCCGAGGAAAGATCGACCTCGGCGACGAAGTGCTGCCTCGCGGCCACTCTGGGGCTCGCGCGCACGTGCTTGTGCCGGGGAGGCCGAACCTTACCAACCGTCGGGGCCGCCACGGTTACCGGCTCCATCGTGGTCACCGGTTCCTCCGCGGTGATGGGCGTCTCGACCACCGGCGCGGCGGGTCGCGCGGGCGCCGAGATCGGGGCGGGCTTCGGAGCGAGCGCCACCTTGATCAGCACCGTCGCGGCCAAAGCGCCGACGGAGAAGAGCGCGAGCGAGGCAGCCAGCAGCACCAGCGGTCGTCGGCCGGAGCGCATTCCAAGCCGATAGGGCTGCTCCATGACGCCGCTGACAGCGCGCGGAATCTCCACCGCCTCCGTTTCCGCCCGCTCCTGAGCGGCCAGGGCGGCATCGAGCACCGCGAACACGATCACGTCAGAGGACGCGTGCGACCGGCGGCGGGCCGGGCCCGAGCGTTCGTCGTGCTCCGGCAGCAGCTCGTCCAAGAGCGCCTGGTCCTCGGGGCGCAGCTCGGCCACGGGGGCCGAATCGAGTCGGCCGTTGGCAGTCATTCCCCGTCTCCGTGCAGTTCTCGGAGCTTCTGCATTCCAAGGCGGAGACGGCTTCGCACGGTCTCGAACGGCAGGTCCACCATGTAGGCGATCTCCGGCACGCTCATTCCCGTCACGTGGTGGAGCACCAGGGCCTGCCGCTGGTCGTCTGGAATCTTGTCGAGCAGCCGCACTGCGCGCCGCCGCGCCGCGTACTCGTCGGGAGGGCTATCGGGCGCGGGAACCACCGAGAGGTCGGCCTCCGGCTCCACCTGTGAGCGCGTGCGACGGAGCCTCCGAAGATACGCGAAGGTCGAATTCACCGTCACCCTGTCCGCCCAGATCTTCAGCGGCGCATCGCCACGGTGGCTGGGGAGCCCCGAGATGACGGCCACCAGGGCCTCCTGGGCGATGTCGTCGACGTCCGCGTCGCCTCGCACCAGGTAGCGCACCAGGTTGCGCACCCGTGGCAACAGCGCCCGTATGAGCGACTCCAGTGCCTTTCGGTCACCACTCACCGCTGCCCGACGGGCCTCCTCCATCTCCATCGCCTTCATCGGTCGGGCTCTTTTACGGGGGAGTGCTTGCATATCCGGGTTATGGAGATTCTGAGAAGGTAAGACGGGTCAACGCCGTTTCGAGAGGCTCGTTGTTTAGGATTGTTGAGCAAAATCAATTCGTTGTCCGGCCTGACCTAGTCGAGGTCGATGGCCAACCCGAGCGACGCCCTCGGCTGCAGCGACCACAGGGCTGAAAGGGTCTGCCGGGTGCCCGCAACGGTCTGGAGGGCGAACGCGGGCGGAGCGAACAGCACATCGGCCCCGAGGTGAAAGAACACCCACAGAGCGCCGATCAGCCGAAACCCGACGTCGAGCTCAGGGCGCACCGCGAAGGACCAGGAGCTCTTGGGCGCGGTCCCCATCAGCTTCGCCGTCACCGAGGTGGTGACGCGGGGAAACCGGAGGACCTCGGCGCCCAGCGATCCACCCAGCCACCACCGCGAGTCGAAGCCGGCACCGTACCCGACCGAGAACGCCGCCACCTGGCGCTCGAGATCAAGGGTGGCTTGGGTCACGGCGATGGTCTCGGGGGGGTGCTCCTCAAGGCCGAAGGTGAAGCGCCACGCGCCCAGCCCCAGGCCGAGGCGCGCTTCGATGCCGTGGTGGCCGGCGCTCCCATCGCGATCCAACGCCGCGGTCCAATTGAGCTCGCCGATGAAGCGAAGCGGTGTCGGCGGGCTCTCCGGCACGGTCTCGGGGAGCACGTCTTCACCGGCGCTCAGGCCCATCAGCGCGGTACGAATCACCACCGCGGCGGCTTCGATCGACGCTGACGAAGACAACGCCCCGCTCGACACCGACACCAGCCGTTGGAAGGTGCGCTCACCCCGAGAAACATTCACCAGCCAGCCGTCGTCTTGGCCAACGAACCACACGGCGACCTCGGCGCCTCGTGCCTTCGCCTGGGCTCGAGCGGCGACGGCGAGGCGCGCGGGGTCGAGGTTCGGGCCGACGGAGGAGACGACGACGTCGACGTCCAGGTCGTTCGTCTGCCCTATGAGGCGCGTGGCCAACTGCCGTTCGGACTCGGCGTTCACCGCGACCAGCACGCGTAGGGTGCCCTCGCGGTTCGCTCCGCTCGAGGCGATCGCGATCGCCGCTGCCAGGGCTGCACCGCCAAACGCCACCCGACGTATACAGCACGTCCGGAGCCGCTCCGCCAATCTGAACCTCGGTCTTTCGCCCGACCCGCCCCCTGCTTCGCGCCCTACCCTGGGTCCGCGGTCGGTTGGATTCCACCTCTCGAGTGTGCGAGGAGCCACCGGCACTCAAGAGCGAGCGGGGAGCTCCTGTCGGTGGGGAGAAGGGGCGCGGTACCGAAGGAACGGCAACCATCGCCCCAGCGCCCGGAAGGCCCCGTGCTCGTTGATCCACAACGCGTAGGCCACGTACCGCGGGTCGCGCGAGAGGTGGCGCTCTTCGGTTCGCGCCCGCAGGAAGTAGATGGCGTTGATGCAGAGGAGCATCAGGGAATGTCGAAGCGCCTCCTGGGGCGAGCCGGCCAGGGCGAAGGGCATGGAGGCCATCCACCAGGACACGTTCTTCGAGAGGTAGGCCGGGTGCTTGGTGAAGCGAAAGGGCCCGTTCGTGAGAATCCCGCGATGGGTCAGGTTCGAGAAGCGCCACCCGAAGGTGATGGTCGTGAGCGCATACGCAACCACGAGCGCGATGATGACGCCGGCCCAGAGGGCCCGGAGCGTCGGCCACTCCGCGAGCACCGCCCCGAACCCGGGGCCCGCGTAGGGGACGTACTGCTTCTCCCACAGCGAGTAGAAGGGTTGATAGCAGAACAGCGCGGCCGCCCAGCCGAGCATGGTGGGCTCGGCCGAGCGCACGTGCGCGTCCGCCAGTCGAAAGGAGAGTGAGTAGCCGATGACGGTGAACGTCAAGTCGACGAGGAACGCCCCGTCGTACAGGAAGTCGTAGAGCCGCAGGTTCGCCCAGGTCGCGCCGTCGAGGGAGAAGTCGAGCACACGCCCCGCCGAGCCGTGGACATACACGACCATGAGCGGGAGGAAGAACGCCTTCACCAGCCAACCGCGCGCGTGGTTCGCCAGGTCGGCGCGGTGGAGGTCGGTGAACTTCCCGAGGGCCGCGCGCCCGAGCTGCCAGTAGATGTCTCTCGGCTCGCGCATCAGCCCATCGACCAGCGAGATGTAGACGATGGCGAATGCCGCGAGGGGAACGGCGTACCGGCGCAGAGGCCCGAAGAAGGGCTCGTAGAAGCTGCCGTGGTACTCGGGGAACACCCAGTACGCCAACCCGATGGCTCCCAGCGTGACGGCCAGCCCGAGCACCTTGGTCAGCGTGCGCGCCGCGTCGAACTGGAAGCCCTTCGACCAGTCGAGGCCCGTCGAGGCGCGCCGGTGCACCTTGAGGATGGCGAGCTCACCGATGCCGATGGGGAGCGCCGCGGCCAGCAAGAGAATGCCGACCCGCGTGGAGGTGTCCGCTGGCCAACGCCGCAAGGCCGCCACCGCGGCGAGCACGCAGCCGAGCGCGGCCAGGCTCACGCCGAAGTGCGTGGCGGAGGAGGGGCAAGGCTCCTCGATGGAGACCGCTCGCCGGGCCATCGAGTAGCTGGGGATCGACGTCACGCGGGTTGAGCTCCCGTCAGGTGCACTTCTATCTCTTGTCGCGCCTGGGTCACGTCACCGGTTCAGAGACCAGAGAGGAGCGCTTCGGGTCAAAGCGCGGGCCCTTGACCCGAAAGCGGCCCAAGGCCCCTCAAATGGCGACGTGGCTCTGGTGCTCAACCGTGTGAAGACTTCTGGGCCAATCCTTGATCCGACCCGGCGCCTCGCGTCGGCGTCCTCGGTCGGGACCGTCAACTCGGCACTTGGGGAGGAAATGCAATGATCTGTTCGTTTGGGAGACCGACGCTCCATCAGCTAGCGCTTGGTTCGGTGCTCATACTCGTTGCCTGTGGTCCAGAGAAGTCCTCGACCGATGGTGGGTCGAGAGACGGTGGGGGCAGCAGCTCGAGCGGTGGGAGTAGCAGCAGCGGGTCGAGCGGAGGGAGCAGCTCGAGCGGTGGGAGCAGCAGCAGCGGGTCGAGCGGCGGCAGCAACAGCAGCGGCGGGAGCAACAGCAGCGGCGGGAGCAACAGCAGCGGCGGGAGCAACAGCAGTGGCGGGAGCAACAGCAGTGGCGGGAGCAGCAGCTCGAGCGGCGGGAGCAGCAGCAGCTCGAGCGGTGGGAGCAGCAGCGGGTCGAGCGGCGGATCGAGCAGCGGGAGCAGCAGCAGCAGCTCGAGCGGTGGGAGCAGTGGCGGGACCGTGTTCCGCGTCAACGAGTCAGGCCGAATCACGAAGAACGGGACGGTTTTCCCGGTGCATTGCGGTTCTTGGTTTGGTCTCCAGGGTCGGTACGAGCCCGACACCAAGGGCGCTCCGATGGAGCTCTACGTCGGCAACACCTCCTGGGTGAACGGCGGAAAGGGCTCGGGGCGCACCATCGAGCAGGACATGAAGGAAATGACCGGTCTGGGCATCAACGTCGTGAGAATGCCGGTCGTTCACCAGACACTCGATGCCAACGACCCGATGGGCAAGGACCCCAACTTGAAGAACCACTCATCCGTCCGCGTGGCCAACTCGCGCCTCGCCCTCGAGCAGTGGATCAAGGCCGCGGCTCAGAACAACATCCAGGTCATGCTCGACATCCACTCCTGCTCCAACTACGTGGACTGGAGGAAGGGTCGGCTCGATGCGCGTCCGCCCTGGGTTGACGCCACCCGCGACAACTACACCTACACGCGGGAAGAGTGGTCCTGCGCGGACGATGGCAATCCGAGCTCGGTTCACAATAAACAGCCCTACAACGAGACCATCTGGCTGCAGGACCTCAAGACGCTGGCCGGCCTCGGCAAGCAGCTCGGCGTGGACAACATCATCGGCATCGACATCTTCAACGAGCCCTGGGACTACACCTGGNNACATCCTGGTCTTCGTTCAGGGCATCGGTGCCAGCTCCGGCCACCAGGACGGCACGCCGAACACCACCACCCCGACGCCGAACGGCGACCCTGACACCAACCCCAACTGGGGCGAGAACCTCTTCGAGGCGGGGACCAGCCCGCCGAACATACCGAAGGACCGCCTGGTGTACTCGCCGCACACCTACGGGCCGTCGGTGGACGTACAGCCGATGTTCTTGGACCCAAGCCAGACGGAGTGCAAAGGCCTGGAGGGTGACGCCGCGGGCGACAAGAAGTGCAAAATCGTGATCAACCCGACCCTGCTGAAGAAGGGATGGGAAGAGCACTTCGGTTA
>PMBV01000555.1 GCA_003153055.1 Myxococcales bacterium | reverse complement strand
GCTCCCCGCGCCGTTCTTCGTGCTCGCCACGCAGAACCCCATCGAACTCGAGGGCACCTATCCGCTGCCCGAGGCGCAGCTCGACCGCTTCATGTTCCGGGTGATCGTCCCGCCCGTCGGCGCGAAGACCATGGCCACCATCCTCACCTCGCGCTTCCGGGGCCAGCCTCCGCAGCTCTCCGCCGTCGTCGACGGCGCGGGCCTGGCGCACCTGTTCGCGCTGGTCGATCGCGTGCACCTGCCGATGCCGGTGGCGGAGTTCATCGGGCGTCTCGTCGAGGCCACGCACCCCTCCGCCGCCAGCGCGCCTGACCCGGTGAAGCGCTTCGTGCGCTACGGAGCCTCCCCGCGCGCGGCGCTCGCCATGGCCGCCTCCGCCCGGGCGTGGGCGCTGGCGAAGGGCAAACCCAACGTCGGCTTCGACGAGGTGCGCGAGATGGCGCCCTCGGTGTTGAATCACCGACTGGTGCTGTCCTACGAGGCTGGCCTCGAGAAGGTCGGCTCTGGCCACGTCATCGAGGCCCTGCTCGCCTCGGTGCCGGAGGTGGCTCGTGGTTGAAATGTCGCTCCTCGTCGTGGTGGCGCTGGGCCTCGCTGACCCCGTGGTGGGCGAGCCCGACCCCGCGGAGACCGACTCGGCTGGAGAGCCCTCCGGTGGGGAGGGCGACTACCAGTTTGCCTCGGTTCAGCGAGTGGCCGTGGCCGAGGGAGCCACCCGCGTCTCGGTGGAGACCAACGCGCCGGCTCCCCCCTGGGGCGGCTTTCCCCTGCGCGTCTTCGTGGACAACAGCACCGGGCCGTCGGGTGAGCTGCACCTCACGCTGACCAGCCGCGACTCGGGCTCGGCGCGGCGGTCGATGACGCTGTCGGCCGGGGAGCGCCGAATGATTGATCTCCCCTTGCTCGGCAGCGCCCGAGGGGGGCGGCTCACGGTCAGCGGGCTGGGGCTCCCCGGGGGAGACTCGGCCAGCGTCTACTTCCAGGGGGTCTCCGGCGAGAACCGCGTGGTGCTGTCGCTGGGCGAGCCGAGGGACTTCGAAGGCTTCGTGGGACGCTCGCCGAGCTCGACGTCGAGCGGGGTCACGGTGATGACGGTCTCGCTCGACGAGGCCCCCAGCGAGCTGATGGCCTACTCCGGCTACGCGGCAGTGGTGTTGCCAGCGCCTCGGCTCCTCGAGCGCCTCGACGAGACCCAGCGCCGCGCCCTCGAGGCCTACGTCGCCACTGGAGGACTGCTGGTCCTGAAGACCCCGACGGGCCACAGAGAGGCGCTCCCGCTCCTCCGCTCCTCCGCTGAAGGGAGTCAGCCCTACGGCTTCGGGAGGGTGGTGCTCACCCAGGGGGCCTGGCCAGTGCCGTGGTGGGCTCGCCCGGCCGTGGACCCCAGTGGGCCACCGTGGGTGCGGGAGCAGCTCGCGGCGCGTCCACCGGTGGTGCTCCTGCCCCAGGCCCAGGCGCCGGTAGGCCGGTTCTTCCTCATCATTGGCGTCTTCACGCTGGCCATCGGCCCGGGGAGCATCTGGGTCGCTCGCCGGCGAGGGCCCGCGGCGCTGGTGCTGACCATTCCCGGGACAGCGCTGGTGACGTGCGGGGTCATCGCCTCGTACTCGTTGGTCGCCGATGGCTTCACGCTCCACGCGGCCAGCTACGGGCTCACCCTGCTCGACGGGAAGAATCACCGCGCCATCACGCTGGGCCTCGGGGCCTATTACGCCAACCTCGCGCCTCGGCGAGCCAGCTACTCGGCGATGACCTCGCTGGTGTCTCCGTCGGACGCTCGGGAGCACCGCGAGGCCGACCTGACGTGGAACGACGGGCTGACGATGGGCGCGGGGTTCATTCCCTCTCGGCTGTACCGGGAGTGGGGCGTGCTCGCGGTGGAGCCCAGTCGTGCTCGGCTGAGGCTCAAGCGCGCGGGCGGCGGGTGGCACGTGCAGAATGCCCTGGGGAGCCCCATCACCGAAGCCTGGGTGCGGCTCGACGGGGTGCTCTTCTCAGTGAGGTCGGTGCCCGATGGCGCCGAGGCGGCCCTGGAGCGGGACCCCAAAGGCATCGACCTCGAGATGCGCGCCGCCGAGCGCTTCCGGCCCGAGGCGCTCAGCGAAGTGACCGGGGCCAACGGAGCTGAGCTGGGGCCCGACGAGTTCGTCGCCTGCCTCGGCGGAGCTGGCTTCGTGCCGACCGGAGGCCTGGTGGCGGCGCTGGAGGAAGGCGTGCACTACGTCCGTGGCGAGGTGGAGCGATGAGCCTGCTGGTGGTGAAGAACCTCAGCCGAAGGTTTGGTCCGCTCACGGCCGTCGATGACGTCTCGTTTTCCCTCGATGCGGGGACCATCTTGGGCTTCATCGGGCCCAACGGGGCGGGCAAGTCCACCACCATGCGCATCATCGCGACCCTCGACGTGCCATCGAGCGGCGAGGTGCTGCTCGAGGGGAAGTCGGTGGTGGCCCGGCCGGATCAGGTGCGGCCGCTCATCGGCTACATGCCCGACCGCTACGGCACCTACGACGACATGACGGTGTACGAGTTTCTCGACTTCTTCGCCCGCGCCTACGGGCTCATTGGGGCCGAGCGGCGCGAGCGGGTCGACTCGGTGATGGAGTTCACCGGCGTCACCGGCCTCAAGGACAAGCTGACCCACGCGCTGTCGAAGGGCATGAAGCAGCGGGTGGCGCTGGGGCGCACGTTGCTCCACGACCCCAAGCTGTTGCTCCTCGACGAGCCGGCCGACGGCCTCGACCCCCGAGCGCGCATTGAGCTCCGGGAGCTGCTCCGGGCGCTGGCCGCACAGGGGAAGGCGGTGCTCATCTCGAGCCATATTCTCACCGAGCTGGCGGAGATCATCGACACCTGCGCCATCGTCGAGCAGGGGCGGCTCCTCGTCACTGGGACCATCAACGAGGTGCTGGCCCGGGCCGCCGCCGGGGCGCCGTCGGTCGACGTGGTGGTGCAGCTGTCGGGCGCCGACGAGGCCACTCGAGGGCGGGTCGAGCGGGTGCTCCTCGAGCAGCCCCACGTGGTGGCGCCCACCGTCATGCACGACACGCTGCGGTTTCGCCTCGAGGTCGGCCAGGGTGAGGCGCCGAGCCCCGCGTGGGTCGACGAGGCGTGCGTGCGAGTGCTCCGCGCGCTGGTCTTGGCCGAGGTGCCGGTGAAGAGCTTCCAGACCCGGGAGCACGACCTCGAGGACGCCTTCCTCTCGGTGACGAAGGGGAGGGTGCAGTGACGCCCGCCGCGGGAGGCGATCGCCTGGATTCCTGGGGTGAGGCGCTGAGCGACCGAGTGAGCCCCATCGTGGTGAAGGAGCTGCGCCAGGGCCTGCGCAGCCGAACCTTCGCGGTCTTCTTCGGCCTCATGTTGGTGACGTGCCTGCTCATCTCGCTGGGCTTCCTCGCCGCCGCGCAGCCGGGCGAGGCGAAGGGGCCCATGGCGTTCTCCGCCTACTTCGCGGCCCTCGCCTTGGTGCAGTTCTTCGTCATTCCCTACTCGGCCTATCGCTCCATGGCTCGAGAGCGGGAAGAAGAGACGTGGGTGCTGTTGACGCTGACCGGGCTCGGGGCGCGGCGGATTCTCCTGGGGAAGCTGGGCAGCGCCGTCCTCCAGGGGGCCCTCTACTCATCGGGCGCCGCGCCGTTCCTGCTGTTCAGTTACTACCTCAATGGCGTCGATCTCCCGACCATCCTCGTCGCGCTGGTCGCCGCGGTGGCCTACCAGGTCTTCCTCGTCTCGGTGGCCATCAGCGTGGCGACCCTGGCCGAGACCAAGGCGACGAGGGCGGTGCTCCACTTCGCCTTGCTGGGAGGCCTGTTGGTGGCCACCACCACCGGGGTCGGCGTCTCGGTGAGCCTGGCCGAAGAGGCCCGCAGCCTCTGGGCCACGGGCGGTTTCTGGCTCATCGTCAGCGCCTCGGTCTTCGGGTTTGCCTCCACTGGGGTGCTGCTGTTCCAACTGGCGGCCGCGCGCCTGTCCCTCTCCACTGAGGAGTACGCCCGGGGCCCCCGGCTGGCGATGGCCGCGCAGCTGGCGGGTCTCGCGCTCTTCTTCGTGTGGGCCTGGGCCGACGACGAGAAGATCGTCACCTTGCTCAGCGGGGCGGTGAGCTGCGCGTACTACGTGGCCATGGTCGGGGTGCTGGTCACTGCGGATCGAGACGGCATGGCCTTGGTGCACTGGCAGACGGGCCACCGGTGGGCGTGGCACAAGCCCGGCGCGCTCCGAGGCATGCTGGTGGGGTGGGCGGCCCTGGTGGTGACCAGCGGCGTCTTCCTGGCCTTGGCCGTCTGGAAGGCTGAGGCGTCGAAGGACCGGGTCCTCGTATTCGTCGCGGCCCCGGCGTACGTACTGCTCTACACCAGCGCGGCCCAGGTGTTCGCCCGGTGGGTCCCTCACGGGCCAGCCCAGACCGCGACGCTGGTGCGGCTCATGCTCCTCGGCCTGGTGGCGCTGGGCTCCAGTGTGCCACCGCTGCTCGGGTCGATCTTCTCAACCTCTGACGACCTGGTGCTCAACGCCCTCAACCCGGTGTTGGGGCTCAAGAACCTCGACCGGAGGGACTCCGTGGTCCTGGCCGTGGGGCTGTGGGCCGTGGCGTTGCTCTTCGCCGGCTGGGCCCTGGTGGTGTTGCTCCGCCGCGACACGGAGCCAGCCGAGTGAGCCGGGGCCCCACCGCCTATGATGTCACCACGGTGGAGCGCGCCGCCGCGGGGCGACGTCTGCGTCTTCCCCGGGGGCCTCATCGGGGTCGGGTGGGCGAGGTGCGTGCGTCCTCCGCTGGCAGCGCGCTCGAGCTCCACGACTTTCGCGGCTACCACCCGGGAGACGATCTCCGGCACGTCGATTGGAACGCCGCCGCCCGCCTCGGCGAGCTGGTGATTCGGGTGCGCCAAGACGAGGTCTCGCCCCGAGTCGAGGTGGTGCTCGACGCCACGCGCTCGATGGGTGTGGAGCCCGAGAAGGCGGCCAGGGCGCTCGAGATTGCCGCCTGGGTCCTGCTCCTCGCCCAGCGCGGAGGCCTGGAGACGACGGTGCTGACAGTGGGGCGCGCGTCGGGTCGGGCCCTGGGGGTCGCCGGATTCACGCTGCTCGAGCGCACCCAGATGGACGGCGAGGAGGCCTTCGACGTGGGCCTGGGTCGCTCGACGGTGCTTCGGCCATGTGGGCTCAGGGTCGTGGTGAGTGACTTCTTGCTCGAAGCCTCCCCCGTGGCTCTGACCGAGCGCCTCGCGCGTGGCGCGGCAGGTCTCGCGCTCGTGCAGGTGCTCGGAGCTGAGGACCTCCAACCACTCGCTGGAGGCCAGAGGTTGATCGACTCGGAGACGGGCGAGGCCATAGAGCGCTTGGTAACGCCCGAGGCGCTCGAGTCGTACGCTACGCGGCTCTCGGCCCACGTCGCCCTCTGGGAGTCGGCGGCTCGGCGGGCGCGGGCGAGCTGGGCGGCCATCGCTGCTCCCACGCCCCTCGAGGGCCTGGCCCGGGGAGCCCTGGGCTTTCTGGTCGACCCCCAAGGGGCCCGATGAGCCCGGCGATGGGCCTGACGCTGGGGAACCCCTGGGGCGCCCTGGCTCTCCTGGCGGTGCCGGTGCTCGTCGGTGCGTACTTCCTGCGAAAGCGCCAACCTCCGCGGGTGGTGTCGGCCCTCTTCCTCTGGCGCCATCGGGATCTCCAGGCCGAGGCCGGGCCGCGCCTCGAGCGGTTCTCCCGCGAGACCTCCCTCGCCCTCGAGGCGCTCGCCGTCTGTTGCGCCACCCTGTTCCTCGCCGACGTGCGTTGCGGTGCCGCCACCCAGCGCCCGCACCTCGTCGTGGTGGTGGACGGGAGCCTGTCCATGGCCGCTGTGGTTGACGGCCGCTCGATGGCCGACCGGGTGAGGAGCGAGGTGGCCGCGCTGCTGCAGGCCAAGGGTGTCGGGACTCTGACCGTCATCGAATCAGGCCCCGAGCCGACGCTGCTCGCCGGGCCCCAGGCCGAGGTCAACCGGGGGCTCGCTGCCCTCGAGCGCTGGACGCCAGTTCGCGGCGGCCACGACGTGGGACCGGCCCTGGCGATGGCGAGGGACCTCACCCCGGGGCTGGTCTCCTTCTTCACTGATGGGCCGCTGCCAGCTGGTGAGGCGCTCCCTCCACGCGTCGAAGCTCATTCGGTGGGCCGACCACTCGACAACGTGGCGTTCCTCTCTGCCCAGCGGGTCGATGAAGGCGGCGTGGCGCGCCTCACCGTGCGCGTGGGGAACTTCTCCGTCCGCTCGGTGGCGGTGCCGGTGCGCTTCGAGCTGGCCGATGGCGCCTCTCAGTCGAGCCCGGTGATGCTCGAGCCGGGCGGCACCGCGGTGGCGCGGGTGGCCCTCAAGACAGTCGGAGCCGTCACCGCCTCGCTGCCGCCCGACGCGCTGGCCATCGACGGGCGCGTCACCCTGTTGCCCTCACCGCTTGCTCAAGTGACCGTGGGCTTTCTCCCTGGCCTTGCGCCAGCGGCCGAGCAGGCGATTCGACGCTTCACCAGCGTGGCCCCAGGCGTACGCGTGGGCGAGCCGGCCGGGCTCACCGTGGGCCCCTCTGGCTCCCAGGCCCGCCTGACCATCGGCATCGCTGGTGCTCCCGTCGCCTTCCTGGGCCCCTTCTTCGCCGAGAAGGCTCACCCCCTCTTTGACGACGTGCAGCTCGGTGGGGTGGTGTGGAGCGCCGGCCGGACCTCGCCTCCGGGCCGCCCGCTCATGTCCATGGGTGAGGTGGTGCTGGTGTCCGAGGAGGACGATGGCGCGCTCCATTTCAACCTCGACCTGGGGAAGAGCAACCTGACGCGGACGGTGGCCTGGCCGGTGCTGATTGGCAACGTCGCGCGGCTCGCTCGACGCTCCTCGCCCGGGTTTCCTCGCCATCACGTCACGCTCGACGAGGACGTGCCGGTGGTCACCAGAGCCCAGGGCCGCTGGGCGCTGAAGGGCCCCGAGGGTGTCGAGCGGCCGCTCCTGGGGGCCGGGCCGACGGTGGTGCCCCGAGGCCTCGCCCCCGGCCGGTGGGAGCTGCTCGAAGACGGTGAGCCAGTCGATGCCATGGAGGTGATGGCCATCGACCCTGCCGAGTCGGACCTTCGGAGCCGTGGCCCGTGGAGAGAGGCCCAGGCGCCCATCGAGCTGGCGTCCGCGAGTGTCGGGGCGAGCAGGTCGAGCTGGCCCGTGGCGCTCATGCTGGGGCTGGTGCTGCTCGACTTCTGGCTCACCGCGCGGGCCAAGCGACGGGTGGGGCCATGAGCCTGGTGATGCCTCAGGTGCTGTTGCTGCTGGTGCCGCTCGGGCTCTTCGTGTGGCGCCAGGGGTGGGTGCGAGGGCTGGCCGGCTGGCTGCGCGTGGCGGTGATGCTGCTGCTCACCTTCGCCCTGGCTGGCCCGGAGCTCCACCTGAAGCGCGCTGGGAGCGACGTGGTGGTGGTGGTCGATCGCTCGCGCTCCATGCCGCCCATGAGCGAGGCGAGCGCCGAGGAGCTCATTCGGCTCCTCGAGCCCCAGCGCCGCCCGGGAGACCGACTGGGGGTGCTCTCCTTTGGCCGTGACGCGAGGGTCGACGCGCCCCTTTCCCCCGACGGGCGCTTCGGAGGCTTCACCACCGTGGTCGACGGCGACGCGTCGAACTTGGCCTCGGCGCTGGGCTCGGCCGACGCGCTCATTCCCCCCGAGCGCACGGGTCGAGTGCTGGTGCTGTCCGATGGTCGCCCAACGGGGCTCGACGCCCGCGTCGCCGCTCGACGGCTCTGGGCCCGTGGCGTACCCGTCGACGTGCGCTTCATGGGCCGCGCGACCGACGTGCTCGACGTCGCGGTGATTGGCCTCGACGTGCCTCCGGTGGTGGCGACGCGGGAGCCGTTCCTCATGACGGCCTCGGTTCGCGCGACCGCCGAGGCCGAAGCCACCTTCGAGCTCTTCCGGGGTGGTGCGCCCATCGCGCGAGTGAGCCGCCACGTGCCCCCGGGGACGACGACGCTCACCTTCCGCGACGTGGTGGAGGCTCCGGGGCTCCAGGGCTACGAGCTCAGGGTGTCAGCGCCCGGTGACGGCGTGCCGGGCAACGACGTGGGCCGCGCGGTGGTGCGGGTGCAGGGCCCGCCCCGGGTGCTGCTGCTCACCGACCAACCCACTGGGACTCTGGCCAAGGCGCTGACCCAGGCTGGGCTCGAGCTCGAGGTGGAGGCGCCCATGGCGGTGACGATGGAGCGGCTCGACGGGGTGGCGGCGGTGGTGCTCGAGAACGTCGAGGCTGGCCGGTTGAGCGAGCGCGGCCTGTCGGTGCTCGCCCAGTACGTGCGCGAGGCGGGTGGGGGGCTGGTGATGACGGGAGGTCGCCACGCTTTCGGAGAGGGTGGCTACCGCAAATCGCCGGTGGAGGAGCTGCTCCCAGTGTCACTCGAGATTCGCGAGGAGCAGCGCAAGGCCGCCATCGCCATCGCCATCGTGATGGACTCGAGCTGCTCCATGGGGGCCCGGGTGCCCGATGGCCGCACCAAGATGGAGCTCGCCGCCGAGGGGGTGGTGGGCGCGCTCCAGCTCCTCAACCCGCGCGACGAGGCCTCGGTGCACATGGTGGACACCGGCGCCCATGAAATCTTCCCCATGAGCCCGGTCTCTGATGGCCTCCCGTTGGATCGCGTGGCCCGGGGCTTTTCGGGTGGCGGGGGCATCTACATCGACGTGGGCCTCAAGACGGGGGAGCGACAGATTCTCACCAGCGACAAGGCGACCCGGCACGTGCTCCTCTTCGCCGACGCCAGCGACTCGGAAGAGCCGGGCGACTACCAGCGCACGGTGGAGAACCTCGTCTCGAAGAATGTCACCGTCTCGGTCATCGGCATGGGCCGCCCGACGGACAGCGACGCAGAGCTGCTCCGTGACGTCGCGGCGAGGGGGCGTGGGCGAATCTACTTCGCCGACGACGTGACCAGCCTGCCGCGCATCTTCAGCCTCGAGACCATCGCCGTCGCTCGCAGCACCTTCGTCGACGCGACGACCCCGACGCGGTTCGGGCCCGATCTCGCTCAGCTGGGGCGCCTCACTGAGCCCACCGCGCCCGTCATCGGGGGCTACAACCTCGCGTACCCGCGGCCCAATGCGAGCCTCGCCGTGCTCACCGACGATGCGGCCGCGGCGCCCATCGTCGCGCTGTGGCCCAGGGGCGCGGGGCGGGTCGCGGCGGTGATGGCCGAGGTCGATGGGCCGTCGACCGGCGAGTGGCGGAGGTGGCCCGGGCAGCGCGCGCTCCTCGAGCAGGTGGTGCGCTGGGTGACTCCGGTGGACCGGCAGCGGGTCGACGCGGTGGCGCGCGCCCGCCTCGACGGGAGCGATCTCCACGTGACGTTGGATTTCGACCCCAGCGGGCCGCCGGTCGCGGGCACTCCCTCGGTGGTGCTGCTCTCGGGTGACGCGCACGTTCCTCCGGTGGAGCTGCCGATGATGTGGGAAGAGGAGGACCGAGTCGGGGTGCACTGGGTGCTCCCGGGGACGGGCACCTGGTACCCGGTGGTGAGGCACTCCGGGGCGCTCGACCGTTTGGCGCCAGTGACGCTCCCGTGGAGCCCTGAGCTCGAACCCGCGCCAGCCGAGGAGGGGCGGGCCCGCCTCGCCGCAATCGCGCGAGCTGGGGGTGGTGTCGAGCGCATTGCCATGGCTGGGCTCTTCCAGGAGGCCCCCGAGTCGGAGGCCGGTGTGCCCTTGGCGAGCTGGCTCGTGGCGGCGGCGGTGGCGCTGGTGACGATGGAGGTGCTCGCTCGTCGGTTCTTCGCCTCGCCGAGGAAGAAGCCTCGGTGGGTGGGGGCGACAGCGCCTGCCGGTGCTCCGACGGCGACTGGGCCATCTCTCCCGGTGATACCGCCGGCCCCCGGAGCGTCCTCCTCGGTCGAGGGAGGGAGTCCAGAGGCGCCGGCGCCATCGACGGCTCGAGGTGGGGTTCGCGCGGCACTCGCGGCGGCCCGGGAGCGGGCTGGCAGGCGGACCAAGCGGTGACGCCTCGATTCCGAGCTCGGCTTGAAGGGCGGTGCTGTCGAAGATGGAAGCTGCTCTTCCATTTGGCCCTCACCCCTGCGAGCCACGGACCTCGCGTCGAGGGTCGCGCCGTTGGGATGCGCGAGAGGATGCAGTCGAAGCGTTGGGCGTGGGCTGGGCCTTCGCACGGGAACGGCTCGAGGCA